>NZ_AQXE01000002.1 GCF_000375485.1 Desulfovibrio oxyclinae DSM 11498
GAATATACCGGGCCAAATGGAACAGCTTTTACCATTCTCATTCCGATAGAATCAAAAGGAACGGCGTAAATATGAGTGCCAAGATTTTAGTTGTAGACGATGACAAAGCACACCTATCAATGCTTGAAACGATGCTTACGGGGTGGGGGTATGCTGTTGTGGGCGTGGAAGATGGGGCAGACGCCATTGANAAGGTGAAGGAGGCTCCCTTTGACGCTGTTCTGATGGACGTCAGAATGGCAAGAATCGGTGGCATTGAAGCCCTGAGCCAGATCAAGGAATATAACCCGGCCATTCCGGTTGTGATCATGACCGCATACTCTTCCGTTGATACGGCTGTGGAGGCGATGAAGTTGGGGGCGTATGACTACCTGACCAAGCCCTTGAACTTTGATGAACTCAATATGACTTTGGAGCGTTCTCTGGACCACATGACGCTCATCAAGGAAAACCAGTCCCTCAAAGAGAGAATATCGGAAGACTCAAGCCTGACGGACATTATCGGCAACAGCAAGCCCATGAACGAGCTTATCAGTATGGTTAAGACTGTCGCATCGACTGAGGCCACGATCTTGATCTCCGGCGAGAGTGGCACCGGGAAGGAACTGTTTGCCAAAGCGATCCACGCAAACAGCAACCGGAAGAAGGCATCGCTTGTGACTGTCAATTGCGCTGCCCTGACTGACACTCTCTTAGAATCAGAACTCTTCGGCCATGAAAAAGGTGCGTTCACTGGAGCAGACAAGAAAAGGGATGGCCGTTTCATGCAAGCCAACGGTGGTTCCATATTCTTGGATGAGGTTGGTGAAATACCGATGCCAATGCAGGCAAAGTTGCTCCGGGCAATTCAAGAGCGAGAAATCCAACGAGTCGGCAGTGACAAAGTCTTGAAGGTTGATGTCCGAATCATCGCAGCAACCAACAGAGACCTCTTGGTTGAAGTCGAAAAAGGGAATTTCCGAGAAGACCTGTATTACAGGCTGAACGTGGTGAACCTCTGGATTCCGTCTTTGAAGGAGCGTGGAGAGGATACACCACTGTTGGCTACATTTTTCTTGAAGCGTTTCTCCGAGTTCAACAGAAAGCAGTTGAAGGGATTTACCCCCATGGCAATGGATGTGCTCGTGAAATATGATTGGCCCGGAAATGTCCGTGAACTGGAAAACGCAGTGGAAAGAGCAGTCATTCTTTCCGCTGGTGAATACGTGTCTGAAAAGGATTTGCCTTCAGCACTTACGCAGCATTTCGAAAATGTTAGTGGCTCCAATGGAGGCCAGCATCACGTAGGCGGCAAGTCGCTGCAAGAGATCGAAAAGGTTGCCATCGAAGAAACGCTGACACAGACGGAAGGCAATAAAAGCGAGGCGGCAAAGCTGCTGGGCATCACGCGCACGACGTTGGACAATAAGATCAAGAAGTATGAAATATTTATTAAGAAATAACGATCGCGTTTTTTTACTGTCTCGCAATTAGAAATTATTATTACAACAGTCAGACATTTAAGAGGAGGGGGAACCACTTGGGGCGCTTTCTAAGCGTGCGTTTTTTCCCTTTCTATGGAGTGTCCCCTACACCGAAGAACAAATCGCCTTTGCCCTGCGCCAGGCCGAGCATGGGACTCCCGTGAAGGAAGTGATCCGTAAAATGGGGATCAGCGAGCAGACCTTCTATCGCTGGAAAAAGAAGTATGGCGGCCTTGGCACCAGCGAGCTTCGCCGTCTGAAGATGCTCGAAGAAGAAAACCGCAAGCTCAAGCAGATGGTAGCGGATCTGAGTCTCGACAAAGTCATGCTTCAGGATGTGCTGTCAAAAAAGCTCTGAGGCCTGATCGCCGTCGGGAGTTGGTGGACGACCTTCGGGGCGACTACGACGTGAGCATCCGTCGGGCATGCCGTATCGCGCTCATCTCCCGTTCGCTGTATGCCTACCGACGCAAGACCGACGATCAGGCCGAGCTCCGTATGAGAATCTGTGAGATCGCCGCAACCCGAGTTCGCTATGGTTACCGACGCATTCACGTATTGCTCTGCCGAGAGGGCTGGGAAATCAACCATAAGCGCGTATATCGCCTCTACAAAGAGGAGGGACTGTTGCTCCGCAGCAAAAGACCAAAGCGTATCGTAAGCGCTGTGCACCGTGAAAAAACAGAAAGCGCAACGCGGCCCGATGAAGTGTGGTCTATGGACTTCATGAGCGACGCTCTTTTTGACGGCCGCAGGTTCAAGCTGATGACGGTGGTCGACAACTATACGCGGGAAAGTCTGGCCATTGAAGCCGACCAGGGTATTACGGGTGAGCAGGTGACCGAGGTGCTGGCAAAGATAGCCATTGATCGGTCATTGCCAGCACGTATCAAGTGCGACAATGGACCGGAGTTCACGTCAAAGGCCTTGGACAAATGGGCCTATGAACACCACGTTGAACTGGACTTTTCCAGGCCGGGAAAACCTACAGACAACGGATATATTGAATCTTTCAACGGTCGTTTCAGAGACGAATGTCTCAATGTGAACTGGTTCTTGTCTCTAGAGGATGCCCAGCGTAAGGTCGAGGCGTGGCGGCAAGACTACAATGCGAGTCGTCCTCACTCGTCTCTGGGCAACCTGACGCCCATTGAATTTGCCATCCATTCCGGGCAATTGCCCGGAATGGATGGGCTGGAAAGACGCCGGGAACTCACACAAGCCCGGGCCTAAAACGGGGGCATCTCCAACCGGTCGGAAATCTCTACACTTAACTGGCCCTAAGATGGGGGACTTTACATGGGCTCTTATACCACTTTCAATACCTTTATAAGTTCCGTGCGCCCAAACGTGAGTTGTGATAACCAAATCTTTGCATCAAATCATTGAATGTCGAGTCCTTCATGCGCAAAAAGGATTTATATGTAATATCTTTATCTCGTTGAATCTTCGTTAAATTAAATTTCAATACGATAAATTTGTCAGCAAATTTAGCCGGCGGGACAAGGAAAAGCTTTTGCCCACCATGCTTATTGTCCGAATGTTTCTTTCTCGCGCGATTTATTGTATCGCCCATATACATTGACCCTGCTAAGCATATTTCTCCTTCGGCTTTGC
This sequence comes from Desulfovibrio oxyclinae DSM 11498, assembly GCF_000375485.1. Lineage (NCBI taxonomy): Bacteria > Pseudomonadati > Thermodesulfobacteriota > Desulfovibrionia > Desulfovibrionales > Desulfovibrionaceae > Desulfovibrio > Desulfovibrio oxyclinae. Next base: position 3,081 of record NZ_AQXE01000002.1, read on the forward strand.
AATTCGCTACATCGCACGGAGGGGTAATGTTGATTAACAACTTGTTCGTGCCACCCTTTCGATAGATAGTTCCTGACAAGCCTTCTCCGTCCTTACCCTCAAGAACTTCAAATATTTCAATGAAGTTCAAACGAGCGACAATGTCATCGTACGCTTCAATGTTTTCATGAGTTTTGGCGGATATTTTTTCTATTTTTTTCCCGATGTCTTTGAGAGAGCGCTTCTGTAGGCCATGTCCATTAGCTTTAAAAGTTTTCTCCATTAGCTTTTTCATGCCTAGGACAGAAAGTTTTCTGGTGTTGAAAACTTTCTGAACACTGTCAATGCTATCATCATAAATGCTCTCAGGAGCTCCAGTGCTAAACCGACTATTCATTTTATCAAACAAGATGTGAGAAATATAACAAAACGAAAACTTGGAGAGCACTTTTTCAAACTCATCACCAGGCTTACTGGGAAATCCAAAATGTTTATATGTTGCGTGTTTTACAACATCTAAAAAATTATCTTCTACACTATTGCCAACTTTATCTGTTAAGACTTCAGCACAGTCCCGTATATAATTGTATGACTCTGCCGTTGAGTCTAAAACCCCTGCCTGCCATGCAGAAAAAAAGGACGCTAATTTAGAATCGCTTAGCTTATTTTTTAACTCGGCAGTGAGCGTTCTAAAGAGATCCGACTTAGTTAAAAAACTAGGCTTATCTAAACTAGTGACAAAAAGCGGCTTGGGCTTTTCAAACCCTTTGCCGTCAAAAGCCTTGTTTATATAAAACAAGGCATCTTGGCCCTCGTCTGTGGGTACACCTTCCTCTCGAGACCATACGACAACACCATACGGGCCGCATTCTGGGGAGAGCCATTCGTTTAGTGCGCCAACCACAAAACTAACTTGATTTTTAAATGAATGCCCATGTCCCAAATCAATATCTAAAAAAACCAAGCCAAAGTTACTCAATGTGTTTTCTGGAAAAGAATCAATAACATTTTCAGCATCCTCTGCCGGGTTTGGGTTCACATATATCGTAGCAATCCCATTTGCGGATAACTGATAGTTCAAGTCTTTTACTTGTTCCCATTCATCATCGATGATTATTGCGGACTTAACCCAGTCGAGTCGTTCAATCTTTTCCATCAGTAACTCCAGAATACTTCTCTATTACTTACTCTTGAAATTTAACGATACAATTGCGCCTTTTGCAAAAGCCAAGTCATTATCAATATGATTTGACACAGTTTCAAAATCGGGGAAAGTTATCTTGCCACCCATCCCTGTCATTAGCTCATCAGCAATATACAGCCCTAGCCCTGACCCTATTGCCATTGGCTTGGTAGATACGAATGGTTTGATCAAATAATGTGGGTCATCTGGAAAGCCTGGCCCGTTGTCGGCAATAATCATGCTTATGTAACCGGTTTCCAAAGAATCGGTTACAGCTACAACTATCCTCTTTCCAAAATCCTTGGTATTGTTAAGCCAATAAATTGAGTTATCAAAGACGTTTAATATAATATTGGTGGCATGAGTTAACGATGCTTTGCATTTGAAGTCTGATTGCTCAAACTCTTTCATCAAATCTATCGAATGGTTTTTAATTCGCATCCGCAAAAAACGGTAGGCATTTGCAAATAGCTTAGATGTTTCTGTTTTCTTTATTTCCGATGGCTTAACTAAAAATGAAAACTTTTTTAAAGTCTCATCAAGCTGCCTCACTGCCTTTCTTGCTTTGTCAAAATCTTCTCCAGAATCAAAGATGGCATTGATTTCTTTAATAACCTTCTCAAGTTCATGGATTATTGAATGACTAAGAACCCCAATGCCTGCACTTTGATACAATCTGCCTATTATGTGCTTGTACTCTTTTTCAATTTTGTAAACAAAGGCTGTAAGCTCTTTCTTTTGACTATCATCTTCAACATTGGCTTGAATGTATTCAGCTGCCTCGCTCAAAAGAGTCACTACGGGCTCAACGGTCTTTCCATAAAATTCAGCAAGATGTCTTTTGTCGCGATTCCTTCGTTCTAAAAACACGTATGTGATGGCCCACTGTAGAGCCTGAACAAACTTTTTATATGCGACATTCTCGATAAAACCTTCTCGGTTAGTCTTTTCAATTAGATCCAAACTTGACTTTCTATCCAAAAAAACAAAGCCTAGTGTGTGCTCATTCCTAAGTTTTTCTCCGATACTGCCCACAGCAGTCAATCCAAGCCAATCGTTGCCCTTTTCTCCATAATCGTATACCCTGATACCATCACGATATACCCTGACTCCGCAATTCTCCTGCAAGTAATCCTTAACTGCTCCTCGAGCATCAAGATGTTTTGTGATTGATGTTGTTTGTTCAAAGACATAAATCTTCACATAAATTTGACCTATCTCAACGTCAGCGAGATCAACGTCCACAAATTTCTTGCTTTTTAGTAGCGGATTGCGAGCGTCCTCTTCATCTTCTTTTTCTTTCAGACGTTGAAGATTGCGTTCGATTGGCGTCAGTTCATCAAAACTAACTTTTCTGGGTGGAAAGTTTTCAGAAATTGACGGCCAAGGATTAAAGTTATATTCGAAATCTGTAATTCTATCTCCTTCCAATAATATATCACACTCATAAAGGGCTGACTGCTTAATATCATCGAAGCTTTTTAACCCTGCGAAAATGGTATCATTCCCTTCGCTTGCCACAGATACTTTAAATTCATCGCTTGTTGATTGGATTGCTTTAGAGTGAGCCAAAAAATTATTAGCCCTAGGGCTTGAGAGAAGACGGCAATCCTCTTCGGAAAAGCTCATATTTAACGCTGTAATTGCTCTGAATATGCTCCTGAGCTTACCTCTAGTCCACCCAGCCTTCTTTCGAAGATTTTCAATTCGAATAGTGACTCCACTATTTCTTTCAAAATTTCCCTTGTAAGGCTTGATTGGAAAATTAAAATCTTCCAGCTTTTTGGCCGTACTCAGGTTTGACCAATCAATCTCCAACTTAATGGCCTCAGATGATTTCGTTTTAGTTATCAGCGTAACTTTTTCACCAAGTTTATGAACTCCCAAACGCCCGATTCCTTTTTCTCCTAATGGCAATCGAGTGGCTTTGTCTGGGCAAGATTTGTATTCATCTATTATTTTTTGTTTATTATCCGTACCAACTGTTAGCCAGTGGTTGACAATGTCATCAGAAGTCATCCCTGTACCATTGTCTTGAATGTCAATACGAATTGGCAGGAACTCTTTCTTTTTATTGGGGTCAAAATAAAACGTCACTTTACACTTCGTCGCAAATGCGTCGTAAGCATTCTTAACTAATTCAGTAAGAGCTATGGCCTCATTTCGGATGAGTTCATCACCAAAATGAGCCAAAACTCTTGGTGTGAAGCTAAATGATTTTGTTGTCATCTCATTTCCTTGTAGTGCGATTATAGATTATCTCAACAAGTGTTCAGCATGTGTCGACCCTATCTGTCTCCACTTAACGACTCATTATCTCACCATGAGACTTCAACGATCACCCTCATATGTTGTCTTAGCCGCCACAATCTTGAAAGCTTGAACTCACATACAGTACGGAAAGACTATAATCAAGAGGTGAATGACCTGTTTTGACCCAATGTCAGTAAGTGAAGCCACTGATTAACTCTCGCAGCCCACCCGCCGACAGAGTCAGGTGCAAGCATACCCTTGTTACCTTCTGGCGCTTTTGGGTGGTGCACCCCCCTGTGGCCATTTTCACCGCATATAATATCAAGCTGTTTTAGGGGCCACCTGAGGGAGGATCTAACCAGTTCAATTGCAACCGTCTCAATATCATGTTTCCAGGATTTCGGATCGTTAGGGAGAAGAATCTGGGTGGACACAGAGCTTTCTGCATCTGAAGTATCTACCTCAAGCAGATGGAATGTCTTGCCTTGAACGCTCAGGGCCACGTCAGCAAGCGTCCTAGCAGAGCCATCGGCAAGAAGGTGCTTCTTGCTCTTTCCAACTTTTCGCAACTCAATGATCTCATTCGATATTAAAAAGCATCCATGCTCTTCAATCAGCATTTGAACCATTTTTGAAAAACATTTGAACTTACTAGCGTAGATTTCGCTATAATCTGTTTCGTCATCTAATATGTCCAGATCACCCCCGGGAAGCCCGTATCCTTGCACTCCCTCTTCTGTGCTGACAAACACAAGTCCGTCACCGCCATCTTCGTACGAATCACTGGCTGCCCGTTTTCTTTCTTTGGTAGTGACTTTGGACACATAGAAAGGATTCTGGAACTCCATAGACACAGCCTCAGCTTCCACCGTGATGGGCTGTATGTTGGCATTCGATTCAGTGTCATCACAGACAGTCAATGGCGCCTCACCATCTCCGCCAACAAGTTGAGCAATAGTACCTTGTCCAGGGACGAAATGCTCAAAATTCGGGTGCCAAATGCCAATGCTTTTATGCACCTGGTTGGGAATCCTTTTTAGTTTGACGATTTCAAAGACAAAACAAGTATTGTGCTCACGGGAATACTGACCGCGGACATGCAGTTCAACCCCTTTAAGTGGCGGAGGATCAAATTGGAAATTCCATCTACGGTAACTCTTGAAATCGATCCCATTCATTCGTTGATATCTTGTGATACTCTCAAAAGACTTTCGCACATCAACATCAAGCAAAATCCACGAAAGATAATTGCGAGATTTTGGTTCGTTGAGATGTGCTAAAGTGAAGCCAGATGATTCCATCACACTGATGAGGACATTATCCTCCTCATCAATTTCTACAGAGAATTCACCCTTCAGGCATTCAGACTCAATGGCGGTTCGTGAAAGGTAGTTTCCATGGAAGAAAAGGATGCGCGCCAACTCAAACTGAGGAAGATAAATAGTGAGTCCACTACTAAGACTGAAAACAAAACAGAACTGATGAGGATTCGTTTTTTTTTCCAAACGGTTGACCGGACATTCCCCGATGGTCTTGACAGTCCAGTTTGCGGTATTGGTAATATGAAAAGAATGCTCCCATCCTCGTTTACTATCCTTCACAGCTGGGTTGATGATGCGCCCCCTAACTGCTGATGATGCATTGGAAGCACTAAACGAATCTTTGGCCTGTTTTGGGGAAAGCTTTAAATCAACCCTCCACCTATTACCACCAACTGGCCGGAAATATGGTCCTACCCCAACTATCTCAACGTCGTTGTCAATGCCATTGTGTGTGAGTATCGTCATGTTGGCCATCCTAGAGTTCGCAAAAACAATCTGGTTTGCCTCTTCAGCCTCTCGTCGCTCAAACCGGACAATCGCAAAAGTTCCCAATATGGTAATTCAATAGTTGTATCTTGAGCCTGCAGGACCCGAACAATCCTCCTTATCTGATAACTGGCAACATCTTCGTTATTCTCTTCCAGAAAAGCCCTTGAAAATGGCAGCTTGTGCATCTTACGTATCATATTTCTGCAATCAGCTTGATCACAGTACCAGCCTTTGCTTTTGCGTGGGGAATCAAGCTTGTCAGTATGTGCCCGTTTTACACTCTCAAGTCTTTCAAGAATCTTCCTGTCGCGGTCTTCCCAATTGACTCGCCGATTTACAGATCGTGTGGTTCTTTTGAATTTCTCGCAAGCTTGCCTCAACCAAGCCCTATCGTGTCTGTTAAGCCAAGTGTAAATGGCATCACCGCCCGCGCGTCTCGCATTTCTTGTCCCCATTGCGCTCACCAAACCCAACCATTCTTCTCGCTTGGCATTAAGAATCGAGGGTGATGCCTGCTTCAATGGCGGATATTTGGACCTTTTTTTAGCGATTTGTCCCTGAACCTTCTTAAAGACATCCTCAAAACGCCACTCTGAATCAAGCAGGGACTCCAAAACTACAATATGCTGCAAATAGCTAAACGTTTTCCGGTGCTTGCGCATAATAAGCCTAAGCCAGTTCGAGGAGCTATCTGTAATCGAGATCCCGAGTTCTGCAAGCAACTGTGGAGGCCAACGGGATAAGACTCTGTGCTTCAACGCTTCAAAGACGACTTTGCTTTTTCGGGTAATCCCTGCATTTCGGGCTGCGTCTTGGTAGAAAAGACTCCACTGTTCGTAGCTAGAAGACTTTTCTGGTGGATGATTCATTAGTTCCTGCACCCTTCTTTCGATGCGCTTGTCATGAGGCTGTGACTTAGGTCGTTGAAGACAATAAACAGACGGTGCAAGGGGAATAAAGGCATGCCGATGATAGTGGCTCAGCATATGTTTCGTTTCGTATAGCCTCGCATGTTTGAGGCAGTATCGGCATCCTTTTACTTGCCACTGGCGACTCCAATATAGCTCGCCATATTTCGAAAGCTGTTCTTCCAGGCATTGAGGGCAAATTCGAAGATACTTACCACGCCGCACCAAGGACGTTGTGGCGCCCAAGGCCAAGTGGACAGAACCACTTGTTCGACACATCATCGCTTCAAATGTCTTCTTGCGTCGTGGTTCAGGAACGAAGGGAGCGTAGAGCGGAAACAAGGTGTGTCCATACACGAGTCTTTCCGGGGTCAGTCCAAGGGATGAGGGATATTTAGCAACTATGGATTCAATATGGGAAGGAAGGTCAACAGTGGCCACAGCTTTCCTGTCTCCAAAGACTTCATCAAGGAGTTGCTTTGGACTGGTTATGCCAAAATGAACACCGGCCCGCGCCACAGTACTGTAAAGAAGTTCATCAGGATATGGCACAGGAAAGTTAAGCATTGTCTTACCCTGACTTGCTCAGCCAGTTTTCCACATCAAAGATCAGGGAACGCTTCTCAAACTGCTCATACATTTCTTCAGGACCACCCTGAGAAAACATGAAACGGAGATCTTCGGAGTCAAGGGTATGCCACTTTCTTTGCGGAAGTAACTTGCACTTTTGAAGCTTACTAGACTTACGCGGAGCTTCGTATCTCTCTAGGGCCATTGCGATCATTTGGGACGTTGAGAGATTGGGATGCTCGTCCAGAATTTTCTCAACAAGAGAAGGAACGATCTCTTCATCGCAATCCATCCCGACGAGCAGGTTATACAGCCGTTGCGCTTGAGAATTGCCTTCCAAGGGCGCAGCCTTCTGAATAAGCGGCGCCTGACACTTGATCGTAGCCGTCAGTTCAAGCAATTTCTGATCGATATTGGGGACAATAAGATCAGAGTATTCGGCAATTCGCTCAGGATCTCCAGATCGCAATGCTGCCAACATAGGGTGTACTGGTTTTAGTTCGTCACGATACACCTGCTGCATAAGTCTTGGAGTAATACGCTCTGTGCCGGTTGAAATAGCACGGAGCTGAGACAGTACAAAGAGCTTGACGACTATGTCCAACACCCCTTGCGACAGATCAAACCAGCGGGCACGCAGGTCTTCGCTGAGTTTCTCATCACGCTTTTGAAGCCATTGATACTTCCAGAGCCTATCAGTGAACGCCTGCCACTCTTTCTGAGCTCTGATGCTTGATTCGGGTTCTTTCATTGGCTCCCATATCAGCGCACCAAGACCAGCCCCGCGCCTTGCTGAACGCAAATCTTTCTCAAAGATGGGGATGGCTTTGGGCGTCCCAACGAATATGACTGGCAGGCCAATCGTATTAACGAGCGTGACAAAAAAATTCAGCATCTTGGCCACGCCACCGGAACGCCGGCGATCCAAGTGTTGTATCTCATCAATGATAAGCACTCCGATCGCATGAAGATTAGCAACCTGACTCATCATAGCCAGAAGCTTTTCTACACCATGCCGCTTGCCGGTATATTTTGTCTCATAGTCAGTATGAAGAACCCGGTCGATCTCCCTGAAAAACTGAATACACAGGTTCTTCAATGTCCCGTCATGAGGGCAATCAACCTTGAGATAGGTTATCTGCGTGAAATTATACTCTTCGTGATAAATGACTTGCGGGTAGGTCGCAAAAATACGCGCAATAGTAGTTGTCTTCCCACTCCCAGAACAGCCGATCAATGAAAGGCTTGAAGCTGTTGATTTTGCGTGTTCGAACTTAAAGGCATCCAGTTCTCCCGTCATGACCCTCTCGTACCCATTCTGCATATGGGTATTGAGTGAGCCATCTGCCAGATTCCTTCCGACATACCCCTGCCTCATCATAATCGACACTTTCTCTTCGAGCTGGATATGGGCCGTGAGTGGTTGGAAGAAATCATCCAGGAGAGAGGATATCACATGCGCCCTTTCGCGCCCCTCAGCAAAAATCGTCTTGGGATCAAATTGTATTTTCCCCGTCAGATTTCTGATGACCTTCGTGTTGTTCATCAAAGGCGGCAAGGCCTCAATCAAAGGGTTGCCCTTGTACTGAGGGATGCAGCTCGGCTCATATACGGCTGTCACCATATTCCTTGGGAGAGGCATCTACTTATCCTCGTTACCAAAAATTTCATCCGTCAAGTCAGGATAGGAGTAGTCCTCTGCCTCCGTATCCTTAAACGGGATGGTTTTGGCCTTTACAGCCTTAGCCTTCTGACCATTTTGTTGACTGCGTTGCTGTCGCTCGGCTCTTTTTTCATTCTTCCTATTAGTTCGTATCTCCCGAATACGCTCAGCATTGTTCCGGCCCACATCCCTTGGCGCACGCTGCTGAGCTTTGTTTATTGTGTTCTGGACAAGCTGTTCATGCTTTCTTTTTTCCTCATCCTCTCGCAGTTTCCCTTTCGCAGTTGCTTTTTTCTGGGCGTCTTTCACTTGCCATACTTCCCAAAAGGAGGCTCCAGCAAATTCACGAGAACGTTGGGTTAATCGACATGGCCAATATTCACTGCCGTTTACATCTGGGAATAAGTAAATAATATCAGCGGACGCTGGATCATACGCGGCTTGCAACCCCTGTGGCCTCCGGACTTCCTTGGTCCGATGCAGCCATCCCCTTTCCAGAAGTTCCTGAGACGTATAGTAGACCCCAAATACAGATATCCCGAGTTCGGACACGGTTGCCTTCGTTCGTGGCAACAGACTGATTCGTATGGCTTCTTCGGATGCCGCCCGTAATCGCCCTGTTCTGTTTTGAATCCCCCAATTCCAAAGGGAAAGCGGTGTCATCTCCAAATCTGCCAGCATGTCCGGTTCCCGATCATACTTTTCCAGTACATGAAACCGGTTGTGCATCAATATTGAAGAAAGAATAATCGTTTTAAACTCACGAACAGAAAGCTTGGCATCAAGCCGATAGTCGCGCCCTCCATGTTTTCTAATCATAGTCTTGCCGACAACACCTGGGGCAAAGGGCTTGAAATCAGCTTGGAGAGTTCGGAAATTACGCTCAACAATTCCTTTAGCGTCTCCCCGGTAAGGTGGCGTGTTCTCAACCCGGATTGAGAAGTTGCTTTCCAGCGACTCAATCTGTTGGCCAAGCAACTCTCCCCTGTCAGCGAGTATGGCACTCGGCAAGCCGACGGTTGGCCAGTCTTCGCTGGCAATGTCAAATCCAAACTCGGCACAAAGCTCTACCTTGTCAGTCATTGCCACTGATAGGGCCTGTATGGCGGCAACATAAGAGGCGTTTTCAAAACCAACATAAAAGCCAGCGACCATCCTGCTGAATACATCTTTGACCAGATAGATAACCGGACGCCCAACTATATTGCCCCTCTCGCTGTCCGAGACCAGATAGATGTCAGCAATCGTCGCATCAATTTCATAGCGAGAACCCGGACCAAGGACATTGGTGTTTGCCGTAGAGTCGAGGGGTCTGACATCTTTGTTGTATTTGATGCGGTCCGTTCTTTTCTCCAGACTGTTCGCCTGAGCATATTCACGTTTATAAAAATGCAGCATTTGCCATTTGCTTGGAATTTCCTCTTCAGGAACGTCTGGGTAATACGCCTCATAACGATCCTTGAACCTGCGATGAAGGTAAGAAAAGCTGATTTCTGTGTCCTTCAGCCAGTGCTTGTCGATTGTGATTCGAAAAAGGCGTTCAACCTCATCATCGACAACGGCGCCTACGCCAGGTGTGTATATGCGAGGCCTGCCAAGCTTCTTGGTATTCGCTTTTCTCTTTTTCCCTTTCGCTCCCGAATTCTTGTAATTTGGCAGCAAAGCATTGGGCGTTTGCCCTTGCTGCCAATATCGGCGGATAAGCGTGTAAACTGTCGGCATTGAGACCTTTTGATTGGCAACAACCTCCTTGATCCGACTTGCACGCACATTCGGCTCATAGAAAAACGGGTCTGACACTATAGGCTGTATCAAAGCATGGTTTTTATCGCGTCGCTTTTGCGTAGCACTGCCACGTTTCGGGGTTACTAACGCGAGATCGGCAAAGGGATCATTGGTGCGTTTTAGAGCGTCCTCATCCAGCCCTTTGACGAGTTCGCGAACGAGGACAAGGGACGGAAACGCTTTGGGATCCTCAACCTTAATCCAAACCACCTCCTCAGCCAGCACGGACAGCACTCTGAATAACTGACCGTTGTAGTCAAGGACCTCATTTACTCTGAACATGGAGGACCTCCTGCATGATCTTCGTATCCGTTAAGGCCAAATCTGCCGGAGTCAGTTTGTGGATCTCTTGATGTATGTCGAACGTGAAAAAGCGTTGAGCGAGCAGTTGACGTATTTCCGTTAGGGATTCTCCGTTCGGCATCTCGTAATTAACGTCTAGCATTTTGGCGAGACCAATGACCGGCATGTTTGGGTTCTTTTCAAACTGATAGCTGTAAAAACTGACTCGATGAACCAGAGATTCATCTGGGATTGAGTCACGCTGTGCAGAGTAAAGCCAGTCTATGTTTTTAATCACAACAGGTGACACCTGCTTTTGGGTTACCAAGAACCAAGGAACGCTTTTCTGCTTCCAGTACCTTCGTTCCAGCTCAAGTTTTTCGATTACTCGCGGCTTCGCCAGTTCACTGGAATACTTCACCTGCAATGCGAACTTCGGAATATCTGAACGAGATGAATTCACCAGAAAGTCGGACGACAAATATTGGGGCACACCTCTGATAGACGGGTGTGCGATGCCATGTTTCGTCGATAACTCTTTTGTCACCTCTTGCTGAAGAGGGAACTGCTCCCTGATTTCCATGATGTCGGTCTGCCATTCCAGGATCAGAAATACAGCCAGCTCAAGATCGGAAAACAGGTGATGTGTGCGCTGGGACTTGTGCCCAAAGATACGATGTGAGCGGCCCTGAGAAGGGATATCTCTGACCGTCAGCCACGGTTTATACGCAGCCCCTCGGCCAGCCCCACGCCCTTCTTTGAGCCAGCGCTGAAACGTTGCTTCCGAGGGGGAATAATTCTTCCTCGCCATAAGAAAACCGCTCCTGGTTGTTTCCATTTTCAGGAATACCAGAAGCGGTTTCGCTTAACAACTTTATTACTTGCTAAAGAACTTTATTACTCACTTAAAAACTTTATTACTCAGCCACAAGCTACTAGCCGTTCGGTCGGGAGATGCCCACTGTTACGGTTTTGGCCTGATGCCTGATGGTGTCGATGGGGCGGGTCATTTCCTCGATAGCCTTGTTGAGGGCGTTGAGGATGGTGTCGAGTCTCGCTTCTTCCACGCTGACGCCGCCGGGTTGGGTGGCGAGCCAGAGCATGTAGTTGGCGAGGGAGGCTGCGACGCGTGCGGGCAGGGCGGAGTCGGTCATGCCGGACGCGGTACGGTCGAGGGCCGTGTTGAGGCTGGTGAGCAGCCTGTCGCGATCCCATGTCTCGGGATTTTCTATCATGTCGCCGAGGACCATGCGGGCTTCGCGGAAAGGGGTGGCCTGTTCGTCGATGGCCTTGGCGGCGGCGATGCCCCACCAGTGGCCGACAACGGTGGCGAGGACGAAGTCGAGTCCGCCGCCAACGCGCGGAGTCTTGAGGGTCTGTTCGGCGGCGTTGTCGAAGCGGTCTTCGTCCTCGGTGCAGATGACGAGGGGTCGTCCGTTGTGCGCCTTGAAGATGGTGGTTTCCTTCACCGTGTCCGAGACCACCATTTCGGGCAGGTCGTTGGCCATGACCATGGTCAGGGGTTCGGTGGAAAGGTCGATGTGTTTCTTGTCTTCGGTGACGTCGCAGGGGATGGATTTGTAGCACAGCTCGGAGAGCTTGATGCGCACCTCTTCCGCCGCAATGCGGTTGGGGCCGTTGCCGACCACCGCCCAGTAGCGGTAGCGTGGCGCGTACTGTTCGGCAACCGAGGTGATGATGTCCTTGTTGGCGAGCACTGCGTCAATCTTGTCGGGCAGGGATTCGAGGGCGTCCATGTCGTCTGCGAGCATGTCGCTGCTCATGGTGCCGAGCTGGTCGCCGATCCACATGGCGAGCAGCTTGCCTGCGGCGATCTGGGAGTAGAAGGCCTTGGTGGAGGCCACTGCCATTTCCACGTCGCGACCGTTGGAGGTGTAGATGTGCGAGTCGGACTTGCGCACCAGCGGCGAGTTGCGGCGGTTGACGATGGCGTTGACCCATGCTCCGGCTTCGCGGCAGATGTCCACCACGCGGTTGGTGTCGGTGGTGGTGCCGGACTGGGAGACCGGGATCAGCAGCATGTCGTCCATGCGCTCACCGGCCATGAAGCCGATGAGTTCGGAGCCGACGTAGCTCTCGACCTTGATGTCGGATTTGCCCAGTGCGCGCCGCATGAGCTGGGCCACGCCCATGGCTGCCACGGCGGCGGTTCCCTGACCGACGGCCACGATGCGCTTGATGGGGCGCTCCCTGTCCTGAAGCCGCTTCGCCAGCGCCGGACCGTTGCCGAAGCCTTCGGGGAGGAAGCGGACCGCGCGCTCTTCGCGCAGGTACTTGCCAACAAGGGTGTTCCGCACGGAATCGGAGGCTTCGTGCACTTCTTTTTCGATGTAATGGCTGAACTCACCACGGAAGATATCGCGGGAGAAAATCTGGATCACCTCGGGTTGCAGGTCGATGGCGGGCTGGTCGTCCAGCGGACGCGCCTGCGGCACGGAGTCCGCGGGATCGTCCGTGCGGAGCGTGACGCTGGCTCCTGCGGAGCCGGAGGCTGTCATGGGATAGGAGCTGCGGCAGCGCGCGGCGAGTCCGTATGCTTCGGAGGCCACGATCCAGCCGTCGAGGGTGCTTCCCACGTAAAAGCTCTGCCCGCTGCCTTTCTGGGCGAGGAACTGGCATTCGGGCAGGTTCATGTCCTGCATGACGACCGCCAGCGAGCCTTCGGAGCGCGTGAGCACGTTGCGGAACCGGCTTTCGGCGTCGGCTCCCTCGGGGGCGTCGAGGTGAAAAAGCACGGGCAGGATCTTGGCGTCGGTGCTGATGTGCTGCGGAATGGCGGCGCCCTTGGCGGCCACGCTCTGTTCCACGAGGGCGCGGTAGTTGTCCACGTCGCCGTTGAGTACGAACATGGTCTTCTCCAGCCCGGTGGAGACGTCGCCCTCCACCAGTCCGTCCACCGGGTGGCAGTTGGGGACGGAGATGATGCCGTTGGAGGCCCAGCGGGTATGGGCGATGATGTTCAGGCCGGTCATGCCTTCGCTCATCTTCCACAGCAGGCTGTCGGTGCGGATGAATTCGCGCAATGCAGCGCCGTTGTCACCGAGCTGGCCCACGAGCTGCGCCACCTTGTAGAGGAAGCGGCAGACGGTGCGGCCGTCTTCAAGGGGACGAACGATGACCTGACGCGTGTCCGCGTTGCAGATGTTGATTCGTTCGGAGAGTTCCTTGAGTTCGTCATCGGTGAGACCGGCCTCGGGGTCCCGGCCTGCAGGGAGCAGCACGGTGACCGCAATGCCGGCGGAGTCGCGTCCGCGCACTTCCAGCTTGTCAATGCTCTCAAGCACCTGCTCGGTGCCCCATGCCAGATAGTGCCTGTCGCGCAGGGAAGCGTCCTGTGCAATCGGCTCGGGCATGATGGCCCGGACGCGTCCGAGGTTGGCGAGGACTTCCTCGTTGACCTGCCAGAGGTAGTCTTCCAGCTTTTCGAGCAGCGCTTCAAGCTCGTCGGTACGCGGTCCTGCGGCGAGCTTGCGGGCGGTGCGGTCGCGCAGGGTGCGCATGCCGTCGCGAAGCTTTTCCATAAGCGCCAGCCGCTCCGCCTTGGACACAAGCTCCATGTGGAGCGCGAAAGACATAAGGTCCTGAAAACGGGATGCGAGAGTCTCAAGGGGCTGCTGCGCCTGTTCAAGCTCGCCGTTAGCCGCCGCTTCAACCGCGTCGGCCACGCCGTCGAGCCAGTCGCTGGATATTTCATCACGCCATCTGTTGTTGCTGAGAAAACTGGCGATTCCGCACATGGTGGGTGAGTCTCCTTATAATGAAAAGGGAGGGCGGGCCCTCCCGTTGTGTCGATGGTCCTGAATTACGTCACCTCAGGGCGCTTTGCAAGACCCGGGCGCGCGGCAACCCTTTCTCCGCGAAACGGGGTGCTCCGGGTTGCGAAGGAAATGGTTGAGCGGCGTCTTTTTCTAACCAATTTTGAGCCGAAAGACTGGATTTTCACGAGGCGATCAGCTACTCCGAAGGCGCGCGGGCGTTGGATCTTCATCGGGTCCGTGCGGGACGCATAGCATGATACGACATATAATGAACAAGTGGAACGGGTTCAGTGTTTCCGTGAAGCTGGGCATTGCGCTCGGCTGCATGGTGATGCTGCTCGGCTTCATGGCAATATCCGGCCTGATGATGCTGCACACCATTCAGCGTCATGCAGAGGGCGTCGTTGAGGAGAGCATGCTCTCTCAGCGGCTTTCTCTTGAGCTGGGCAACTCTTTGCAGCAGGCGAGGCAGGCTGAGAAAAACTTCTTTCTCTACGCTCCTGAACTGGGGGTGAGAAAGTCGCGGGAACGCTTTGCTCAAAAATGCTTCGACCAGATCGACGAGGTAGCTGCCGCAGCACACCGCCTGCGCGGAAGGTTGGCGCAAAGTCTGAGCGAGTCGCAGCGAAATCAGGTGATGGCGGACACCGGCCTTATCCTTTCGGCCTCCACCCGGTACCGGGAAACCTTTCGCCGTGCCGTCAATATGACCAAAGATCTGGGGGAAGGGCGCAAGCCGCTCATGGAGCAGCTCCGGCACGCGGTGCAGGAGGCCGCTGTGGCGGTCAAGGCGCTGGAAACTCCCGATCAGATGTGGCGGTTCCACCGCATCCAGCGTACCCTCGGAAAATTCTACGTGACCCATCGCAGCAGGGTGATGCTGGACGCCATAGAGATGATTCGCGTCCTCAGGGATTCCGCTCCCGACACCACGCGGGGAAAGCTTGCCCGCAGGTCGTTGCAGACTCTTATCGAGCGGGCGCTGCTGGTCAGTCGCGTTTCCGAGAGGCTGCGCATGAGCGTGGATCAGCTCGATGCGGAGGCCGTTGCCATGGAGCCTGCCGTGCTCAGGCTGGTCGAGCTCATGTCCGAAGACGCGAAGCGGGTCAGCGCGAGCATCATTTCGCACATCAGGACCCTTCGTTATCAATTCTGGGCAGCCGTGGGCTTTGCCTTTTTGCTGGCCCTGATTCTTGCCCGTGTGCTGCGACATGCTTTCGTGGACAAGATCACCGGCCTCACCCGTGCGGCGGACAGCTTCCGGCGGGGCGAATTCTCCGTGCGAGCGTCCTGCACCACCGATGACGAAATCGGGCATTTGGCCCGGAGTTTCAACAGCATGGCCGATCGCATCGAGGGACTCGTGCGTGAACTGGAGAACGAGGCGGCGCGGGCCAGTGACCGGCTGCTTGAGGCCATTGAGAGCATGTCCGAGGGGTTTGCGCTCTTCGACAATCAGGACCGGCTCGTGCTCTGCAATTCCAAGTACCGGGAAATTGATCTGGAGCAGGCCGAACACATTCTGCCGGGGACACATTTCGTGGATGTGGTTCGCCCCAACGTCATGGCAGGGGTCTATACCGGCATGAACGAAGGGCCGGAGGAGTGGCTGCGCCAGCGTGTGGAGCAGCATCGAAATCCTACGGGACCCTTTGAGCAGGAACTGGCGGATGGCCGGACCCTGCGGGTCAACGAGGTTCGGACGCCGACCGGCGAGACGGTCAGCATCGTGGCGGACATCACGGAACAGCGACAGGCCCGCGACGAGTTGGCAGAGCTCAATGAAAACCTTGAGGACACCATCCGCGACCGAACACAGAATCTCGTGCGCAAGGCACGTGAGCTGCGGCTGGCCAACCAGCGTCTCATGGAGCTGGACCAGCTCAAGTCCCAGTTCCTCTCCTCGGTTTCCCATGAACTGCGTACGCCGTTGACCTCGCTGCTCGGGTTTTCCAAGCTCATCCGCAAGGACTTCGAGCGTAGCTTCAAGCCCATGGCCGAGGGCGATCGTCCCATGGAGCGTGCGTCCGAGCGTATTCTTTCCAACCTCGACGTGATTCACCTTGAAGGTGATCGCCTCACGAGACTCATTAACGACGTGCTCGATCTTGGTCGCATTGAGTCCGGCCGTATGCGCTGGCGGGACGAGCTTCTGCACGTCCCTGATCTGGTGAACCGGGCCGTGAACGCGGTCTCGGGGCAGTTCTTGACAAAAAGCGGTGTGGAGCTGCTGCCGCCGAAGATCAGGGAAGGTCTTCCTAAAATCCATGCGGACAAGGACAGAATTCTTCAGGTGTTGATCAACCTGCTCAACAACGCCGCCAAGTTCACTCGCAAGGGCTCGGTAGGCGTGGAGGCGGAAACCGATGCGCAGGGATACGTCCTCATCAGGGTGCGCGACACCGGCGTGGGCATCAGCGAGAGCGAACTCCAGCGCATCTTCGACCAGTTCCATCAGGCGGAGCAGGGCGATACGCTTCGCGTGGCTGCGGGCGGGTCCGGGCTGGGGCTGACCATCTCCAAACAGATCGTGGAGCACTATGACGGCCGGATCATGGCTGAGTCGCGCCCCGGGCGGGGAACGGTCATGACCGTGATGCTGCCGCCTGCGGACAGGCATCGGCCGGAAAAGACCGAGGGGGCCGCAGACAAGACCGTGCTCGTGGTGGATGACGATCCCGTCATGCGTGAATTCATGGTGGGACTGCTCAAGGGGGCCGGATATCAGGTGTTCAGCGCCGTGGACGGGAAAGAAGCCCTGGAGATCGTGACCGACGTCCGTCCCGACCTCGTCACCATGGACCTGCTCATGCCCGGCATGGGCGGCGATGACGCTATCCGCAGGCTTCGGGATTCCGAGGAACTCTCGGGCACGCCGGTCCTGCTGGTGAGCGTGGAGCAGGGAACGCACGGGGCCGACGCGGCCATGCTCAAGCCGCTGCGACCGGAATCGTTTCTGCAGGCGGTAGGGTGTTTGCTCGGCGTCACGGGTGAGCCGGTACGCGCGCTTTGCGTTGGCGAACCGCCCGAGGATGCGCCGTGCAGTATTGAAATCGAACCCTGCGGAGTTCAGGAGATGCACAGTCGAATTGAGGCCGGTTTCTCCGGGCTGCTGATTCTCCGGGAAAGCTCTGTTTCCAAGTTGGATGCTTCGCTGCTGGAAGCACTGCCCGGCGGTGTTCTGCTGCTGCCTTGACCATTCACGAGGATCCCCTGTTTTCCCGTGCCGCGATGCTTGCCGTAACGCCGGAGTTGTTTTACAGTTTTTCGCAAGATCACCGTAATCACTCAAGGGGTTCATGATGGGCAAGAAGATTCTGATCGTGGATGATGAAGTCCACATCAAAATGCTTCTCGAACAGACGCTCGAGGAGCTTGAGGACGACTTTGGCGTGGAGCTGTTTACCGCGTCGGACGGAGAGGAAGGACTGGAGCTGATCCGCAGCCATCGTCCGGACCTCGTTTTCCTTGATATCATGATGCCTCGCATGAACGGCTATGAGGTTTGCCGCACCGTTCAGGGCGAGGAAGGTCTGGAAAACGTCAAGATTGTCCTGCTCACCGCCAAGGGACAGGAAGTGGACCGGCGACAGGGCCTTGAGCTAGGCGCCGTTCGTTACATGACAAAGCCGTTCGATCCCGACGAAATTCTCGGGGTTTCCAAGGAAATGCTCGGAGTTTGATTCCGGGAGCCTGCATGACGCACATCGCCAAATTTCTGCGTTCCGTGCCCGTGCGGCGGATGCTGGACAAAACGATTGAAAGCCTCGGTGGCGGCACGCTGGCGGTGTTCCGAAACGGGACCGCGCAGTGCGTATCGCCCGACGGCGCTTCCCCTCCCGACCCCGACGATCCGAAGGTAACAACCTTACAAACCGAAGAACCTGCCGGGCTGACTCTGCGGTATCGACCCGGCCCAGCCACTGCGTCGAACGCCTCTTCCGTACTGGAACTGGGACTTCATTCCCTGACACAGCTCGTGGAGCTGGAACTGGCTCGCCGCTCACTGGCGGACGAAGCTCTGAACAAGTACCGCGAGCTGGCGCTTCTCCATCGCTCCGTTCCCCGCTTCAACACGTCGCTCAGGCTCAACGACGTGGTGCGCGCGCTGCTCAACGAGTGCCGCCGCGAATCGCTTCCCGGGGAATCCTGCGCAGTTTTTCTGAACGATCCGGGCAAGGCCGATCAGGGTGCAGTGCGTTCCTTCGGCAAGTTGTCCGGAGCGGAATTGGAAGCCCTTCGCGGCTCCACGCTTTTCAGCGACGTTATCGGCAAGGCGCGTCCGGAGATCGTCAACGACCTCGTCAACGACGACCGCTGGGACGTTTCTCTGCCCTCGATACACTCCCTCATGGCCGTGCCGTTGGTTTCGCCCAACCGTTGCGAGGGAATGCTTATCCTCGCTTCGGGAAAGGCAGGTGTATTTCAGGCTGCCCACCGCAAGCATCTGGCTACCATGGCCTCGGTGGCGGGAACCTCTTTGAGCAACGCATTCCACTTCGAGGAGACCCAGATTCTCATGGACGCCATGCTGCAAGCGCTCGCTGAGGCAATCGACTCGCGGGACCCCTTCACGGCTGGCCATTCTCGCAGGGTCGCGCAGCTGGCCGCTGCCTTTGCAAGGGAAGTGGGCCGTGACACCCGGGATTTCCCTGATATCGCGCTGGCAGAGCATGAGATTCGCGAGATCTACTACGCCGGAATCCTGCACGACGTGGGCAAGATCGGCATCCGCGAGGAAGTGCTGACCAAGGATTCCCGGCTGCCTGCCAAGACCATGGACATCATCCGGACGCGCATGGAGCTTTTCGAGGAACAGGGCGACTTTGATCGAGAAGAGATGTTCAAGCGCCTGATAGAGCTGAACCGGGCCATGACACCATCGGCCGAGCAGCTGGAACTCGTCGAAAAGCTGGGTGAAATGTGCCGACGCACCGAAAGCCGCGAACTGCCGCTGCTTTACGGTGACGAGTGCGCCTGCCTGACGCTGCCTTACGGCAACCTCACCGAGTCCGAGCGCAGCGAGATCGAGCGCCACTCGGCGGAGTCGGAGCGCATTCTGAATCACATCCCGCTCGGGCGCGGCTTTCCGAACCTGCTGACCGTCATCCGGCAGCATCACGAAAGGCTTGACGGTTCCGGGTATCCGGACGGGTTGCGCGGCTCCGAGATTCTCTTTCAAAGCAGACTTCTGGCCGTGGTTGACGTGTTCGATGCCGTGACGCAGGAGCGTCATTACAAACCGGCCATGACCACCGAGGAAGCCGTGCGCATCCTGCGGCTGGAGGCCGAGAGCGGAAAGCTCGACATGCGTCTGGTGGAATTCTTCGTGGAAAACGTGGAAGCCATCGAAAGGCTTGCCGATGGTTTCGGGGTCGAGGGGTCATCCTTCGTGCAGGGCAATGCCTGCGCCTTGAACCGCTCCGTTGCCTAGCCGCTCTTGAACGTCCCGGTCCGAAGCGCTGCCTCGGCGAGATCGAACGGGGCTTCCCCACATTCCAGAACAGTTCTGCAAAAGTAGGCCAGATCGCCGTCGGCGTATCGCTCGTACAGCCGTTCGAGCTGAAAGCGACCGAGTACCGAGGCGATGCGTTCCCCCGGTTCCAGCATCATGTTGCGCAGCACGCGTAACGATTCTTCCTTACCGTATCCGGCCTGCGTGAGCATGGCCACGCAGTGGTCCTGATCCAGACTTTCGCTGTGCAGCGAGGTCTCGATGAAGGCGCTGGCGGCACGTCTGAGCAGACGCCGATGCAGCAGAAGCCGTTGGACGGGATCTTCCATGAGTCCCAGCCGCTCGGGGATGGTCTCTGCAAAGGTGCGCCATCCCCATGAGGAAAGCGGGTTGCGGACCTGTCCGAGGACGGGGTCGTCCAGCGAAAGTTTGACGGTCTCCAGCAGATGACTGCCGGGATAGCCCAGGCCCGCGGCGATGTGGCGATATTCCAGCGCGGCTCGGCGGTGCTTGGTCTTGCCATGATCGGCCACGGCAAACGCCTCGGGATGAACGAAAAGTATGGCCGGATCCCCGGAGCGGGTGCCGGGCGGCTCGTAGAACGCGGTCAGGGAAAGAGACATGGCATAGGGCGGCGGGGTGCGGACTTCGAGGCCGCGATCCCGGAGCATCCCGGGAAACGCCTTGCCCGAGAGTATTCCGCGCAGTTCCTCCATGCTTTCGCCAAAGGCCTCGCGCGGGTCCGGGATGTCGTCGGGCTCCAGGCCGGCCAGCACATCCTGCCAGTTCCTTCCGGGAAAATGCTCCGAGGCGATCTCATCCAGCGTGTCGAGGCTTTTCTGCCACTGCTTTTTCGCGATGATGCGGATGTCGTCCACCGATGCGTCGGTGCCGAGGCCGTAGCGCAGGACGTCCTCAAGCGGCGGTCCCTGCGCCTGCGTCACCTGCGGACGAGTGCTTACGAACCTGTCGAATTCGCGAAGGGCTTCCAGACAGCCGTCGAGCAGGCTGCGGAGCTTTGGCTCCGACGAAAACGGGGGTTCCGTGGCGATGGTGTTGATATAGCGTGCGCAGTCGCGGGTCATGGTCTGGGCGGTGGCCCGGGAGACGGTCGTTACCGCGTCGAGGTGCTCCTGCGAGCAGGCCAGCAGGCCCGGAACCGCCTTGAGCCGTTTGGCCAGACGCGAGTTGAGCTTGCGTGGCGAATCGCAGGGTTTTTCCAGTGCGTGGCGGATGCCGTCGAATGCGGTCTTGAGATACAGCGCCGGGGAGCGTTTCCATGGCTCGTTGGCGGTGAGTTCCAGCAGCAGGCCGTCGGCGTTCAGGGCCAAAGCACGGGCCCGGGCCTTGTCCCAGCCTTCGGAGCGGGTGGCCATGGCCCGGAAATCATCGCGGAACCGTCTGATTTTCTCCGTGATTTTCCTGAGGGCCTTGGGTGAAAAGTCTTCAAGGAGGTCGAACCGTCCGGCAGCGTCGCGGGCGGCGGGCAGATAACGCAGGCCGCCCGTGGCGCACAGGACCGGAAAAGACTTGGAGAGGAACGAGTAGTATTTTTGGATGGTTCTGTTTTTCATGTCCCCTCCGGTGGTTGTCGTGGGCGATTATACGGGCAGGAAGCGCTTGAGAGAGCTGATGAGGTTGCCAAGCTCGGCCTTGGAGACCTGATCGTCAGCGCCGACCGCCTGTCCCTTGTGCTGGAGGGTCTCGGTGATGATGGAAGAGCAGAGCACCACGGGGAGTTCCTTGAGCACGGGGTCTTCCTTGATGCGCTTGGTCAGGTTGTGGCCGTCCATGACGGGCATCTCGATGTCGCTGACCACCGCGTCCACGAAGTCCTTGACCGGGCGTCCTTCCTCGGCGGCCTGCCTGCGCATCCTGTCGAGCTGCGACCATGCCTGCTCGCCGTTTTCCACCGTTGTGACCTGATATCCGGCTTTCTTCAGGATGCCGGAGATCATCTTGCGGGCCATGTTGGAGTCGTCCGCGAGCAGCAGCTTGTAATGCTTGCTCTGGATTTCTTCGACGTCCTTGGTTTCCGGCTCCCGCAGGAAGTCGGCTTCGGGATTGAGGTCGGCGCAGATTTTTTCCATGTCGAGGATGAACACGATACGGTTGTCCATCTTGACCACGCCGGTGATGGAGTTGGCCGTGAGCGAGGAGACGTATTTGGTGGGGGCCTCCACCTCGCGCCAGTTGATGCGGTGAATCCGGGTGACGCCCGAAACGAGGAACGCACTGCGCATCCGGTTGAACTCGGTGACGATGACCTTGGGTTCGTCACTGGCGGCACGGGGCTTCTTGAGCCAGACGGCAAGGTCGATCAGCGGGATGATCTGGTTGCGGAGGTTGAATGCGCCGAGCACCGAGGGGTGCGAAATCTCGGGCATCTCGGTAAGCTCCGGAAGTCGAATGATTTCAAGAACTTTTGCTACGTTGATGCCGTAGTACAACCGGACGGGCTTGCCGCCTTCGGTCTTGGGTTCCTCGTCGAGATAGAACTCCACGATTTCCAATTCGTTGGTTCCGGATTCGAGAAGGATTTCGGACTGTTTGCTCATTCAGGCTCCTTTGGCGTGCCGTGAAGGGACGTGTCTGCGGATAGTACCATTACACCAATCGCGCACGACCCCGCAAGCGGGGTATTTTAGCTTTCCCGCTCCGGTGCGAGTTCGTATTTGTTGATCTTGTAATGGATGGCCCGACGGCTGATGCCGAGCTTTTCCGCGGCCTTTTTCTTGACCCAGCCGCACTGATCCAGCGCGCGCAGGATCGTGCGGCGCTCGTTTTCTTCCAGAGACAGCGGCTCCGGACCGGAATTCCGGTCGTCGGCGGGCGGCGGAGTGAGCTGAACGTGCTCCGGGAGCAGGGTTTCGCCGTCGCAGAACACGAGGCCGCCCTCAATGGCGTGCATGAGTTCGCGGATATTGCCCGGCCACGGGTGGACGCGGAGCTTCTCAAGGGTCTTGGAGCCGAGGCGGACCGTCGGACGTCCCATGCGCTCGTTGTACATGGCGGTGAATCGTTCGGCCAGTTCGGGGATGTCTTCGGGGCGCTCGCGAAGCGGCGGAATCTCCAGCGTGACTACCCGCAGGCGAAAGTAGAGGTCTTCGCGAAATTCGCCTTCGTGAACCATTCGCAGCAGGTCCGCGTTGGTGGCGGCGATGACCCGGCAGTTCACCTTGCGCTCGGTGGTGTCGCCCACGCGGCGGATCGTCCGTTCCTGAAGAAAGCGCAGCAGCCGTGTCTGCATTTCCGGCGAGATGTTGCCGATCTCGTCCAGAAACAGCGTGCCGCCTTCGGCTTCCTCGATGAGTCCCCGTTTATCCTTGACCGCGTTGGTGAAGGCGCCGCGGACATGGCCGAAAAGTTCGCTCTCAAGCAGTGAGCTCTGGGTGGAGCCGCAGTCCACGGGTACGAAGGGGCCGTCGGCCCGCTTGCTGCCGTCGTGGATGAGCCTCGCCGCGCGCTCCTTGCCGGTGCCGGATTCGCCCAGCAGCATCACGCTGACGTCGGCTGCGGCCACCCGCTCCAGACGGGAGACGAAGTCCTGCATGGCCGGGCTCTGGGTCCCCCAGAAGTCCTCCAGAGGCAGGCGCGACGGTTTCGGACTTTTGGGCGGACGTTGCTCAAGGGCGGATTTGATGCGCGAGACCAGTTCCAGCCCGTCGAATGGTTTGGTGAGGTAGTCCGCAGCCCCGTTTTTGAGGGTGTCCACGGCCTCGGGAACGTTGCCGTATGCCGTGAGGAGAATGACCGGAATATGCGGCCAGCCGTGAGAAACTTCATGCAGCAGGCCCTTGCCGCCCATGCCGGGCATCTTCACGTCGGAGACGATGAGGTCCACGGGTTCCTCGGCGATCATCTCAAGGGCCGTTTCGGCACAGTCGGCGGTGAGCACTTCGTATCCGGCGCTCTGAAGTCTGGCTTCGAGCACGGTGAGGATGTCGTCATCATCGTCCACGGCGAGTATCAGCGGGGTGTCGTTCATGCGTTATTCCTGTTCGTTGATTGCGGGCGGCAGCACGAAGGAGAAGCGGCAGCCTTCGCCCTCGGGGCAGTGCAGATGCAGGGTGGAGCCGTGCGCCTCGACGATCTTGCGGCAGATGGCAAGGCCGAGGCCCGCACCGTTCTTCTGCTCCCTGACGCCCTCGGAGCGGTAGTATTTGTCGAAAACCAGATCCTGCTCCTCTTCCGGGATGCCCGGGCCGTGATCCTGTACCGCGAACTCCGCGCCGCCGTTGGAGGGGGTCAGGGTCAATACGACGCGGGAACCCGAGGGGGAGAACTTCACGGCGTTGTCGCCGAGGTTGGTCAGCACCTGTCGGATTCGTCCGGCATCGGCGCGCACCGGATGCCGGGGCGCGGTGACGCTCGTCTCCAGCTCGATGCCTGCCTGACTGGCGGCGGGGAGCAGGCTCTCGGCCACTTCTTCCAGCAGGGCGCTCCCGTCCGTGGGCTCCGGGGAGATGGTCAGCCTGCCGGACTCCAGCCGGGACACGGTCATGAGCTTTTCCAGCAGGTCGGACAGGTTCCCCGCCTGCTGCTGGGAAATATCGATGAACTTGGCCTGCCGTTCGTTGATCTCGCCGAAGACGCCTTCGCGGATCATGTTCAGAGATTCCCGGATGGTGGTCAGTGGCGTGCGGATTTCGTGGCTGAGCATGGAGACGAACTCGGCCCGCATGCGTTCTTCGGCCCTGAGCCTTGCCCCCATGCGGTTGAAGGCGGAGCCAAGCTCGGCCAGCTCGTCGCGCGTGGCCACGCGAACGGGTGTACGAAGCCCGCCGGTGCGGACCTCCCTGATGCCGCGGCGAATTTCCCTCAGGCTGCGGTTGAGCCGCCACGCAAGAAAGAGGCTGCCGCCGGTGCCGAGGATGAAGCAGGCCACGAGGCCCCAGATGCCGGTAAGCATGGCCGTCCTGCCGGAGCGTTCCAGCTCGCGCAGGCGTCGTTGCATCTCCGAACGGTTGCGTTCAAGCGTGGTGTTGAGCACGCCAAGCCACTTGCGGATGGTCGGATTGGGTTCCAGCGCCTTGTCCGGCGGGCCTTCCTGATCGATGGTTATCGAAAACTCTTCGGTCAGTGGGGCCCATTCCTCGTTCATTTCCGGGTGCTCGTCGAGGGTGTCTCGCAGAATTTCGCCAAAGCGGTCGATGTCTTCGACCACGTAGTCCACGGCTTCTTCCGCGCCGAGCAGGGTGAAGCGCCGGATGTTTTCCTGTACGCTTTCAAGCCGCTCGGCCATCTGTCTTGCGGCGACGCCGATTTCGTGATTGCGTGCCACGAGGTCTTCGGCCGCGGCGGTGTTTTCCGAAACTCGCAGGATCAGCCAGCCCGAAGTCACGAAAAAGATGGTCACCAGAAGCAGGGACCAAAGCAGGAGCTTGTTCGAGATGCTGATTCTTCGAGCCATGGGAACCTGTTTGTTTAGGCGTTGGCAGGTCTTGGATTTATAGCCTTACCGGGGCCGCAATGCAACGGGCCGCCGGGACCCTCCGGTCCCGGCGGCCCTGCCCGTTCCTGAAAGTCTCGGGAATCAGCCCCGCATTTCGAATTGGTCGTATGTCTTGTCGTGGTCGAAGGGGTCGCAGCGGATTTCGTCCACTTCGGGCAGGGGCGCCTTGGTGCGCAGCTGGTGCTCGAACTGTTTGAGCTTTTCCGTGTCGCCCTGAACGAGAATCTCGGCCTCGCGATCCTGCACGTTGCGAACCCAGCCGGTCAGTCCGAGGTGCTCGGCTTCCTTCTGGACCCAGCCCTGGAAGTTTCCACCGTGAACCTTGCCTTTGACGATGCAGCGGTAACTGTTCATTTCGAATGCCTCCCTTGGAATTTTCATTCGACGATACATTATCCTGCGCATTTGGAAAAGTGGGGGGAAGTATTTTTGTGGGTCGGAAGTTTGAGGATGGCGTGGAAAAGGTGTGTCCATAAAAAATGGATGCCGAACCATGTTTCGTGGAAACTCTACGATTCATGGTCCGCTTGGGGCTGTGTGTTTCCGGAACCGTCAGGGAAAGATGCGACATTACGGCGTGTTGGAAGAGCAGGTGTGTTTGGCATGGATGGTGCTAATTGATGGGTGACCAAGAATACCAATCGAGGGCCGATCAATGACTGGCAAGAAGATACATACAAGCAACAAGTCCGGCATGGCAGCCGTGGAGATGGCATTCATCCTGCCGCTCTTCTTCGTGCTCATGCTCGGCATGTTCGACATCGGCCGCTGGTGCTGGGCTCGCAACGTGGTCAACGACGCGGCCTCTCAGGGCGCCCGCGCCGCCATGCTGCACGAATACACCGAAGCCGACATCTGGTCGGTGGTGGAAAGTGAAGTGCAGGGCGGCGGCATCAACTCCTCGCCCGAAGTGGTCGTGAGCGAACGGATTCCCGAAGAGCCCGTGAGCGTGACGGTCAGCGTGCCGTTCGAATTCTATACCCTAGCATCCGTTCTTGAAGGACTGGCGGAGAACAGGACGATAACGGCAACAGCGGTGGTGCGTCATGAGCGGTAACAGCAAGAGATACAATACCCGAAAAGGCAACAGCACCGTGGAATTCGCGCTTGCGGCAAGTCTTGTGCTGGTTCCGCTGCTGCTGTTCATGGTGGACGCCCACAGAATGTACACGCTGCACACGTCCCTTAACCGCGCCGCCCGCGAAGGGGCCGTGCAGGCATCGCGAGGCCATGACGCCCGTCAGGCCGTGGTGGACTCTCTCAGCTCCGCCGGCTTTGACCCGTCCCTGCTGACCATGGCCGTCCAGACGGCAGCCGCCGGCGATTTCGGCGAAGCGGTAGATGTGAACCTGAGCTACGACGCCTCCGGGCAGGTCGTCCTTCCGTTGCAGGACATTTTCTCCACGCTGGCTGAGGCTTCGGCTACCGCCAAGATGGAATAGAAGGAGGGACGGCATGAATATCATCAGACGATTCGTTCGCGAAGAACAGGGCATAACAAGCATTCTCGTGGCGGCGGCCCTCGTGGCCATCGCCGGGGTGGCCGCGCTGGCGGTTGACCTGGCCCACATGCAGTTTCGCAGAAGCGACATGCAAAGCGCCTCGGACGCCGGTGCGCTGGCTGGGGCCGATGCACTGCTCTCCTATGGAAACGATCACGCCCGCGTGGCGCAGGCCGCGGTGGAGTTTGCCCGCAGGAACCTGCGCGCCGACGATGCCCCCGCCTCTGCCGTGACCACCGCTGACGTACGCTTTTTGCGTGACGGCGTGGTGGTGACGGAAGATGCCAACACCGTCGAGGTGAAGGTGACCCGTAATGCCGCCAGAAGCAACGCCGTATCGCTCTCCTTTGCGCGAGTCTTCGGCGTGGACTGGGCTGACGTGTCCGTGGCGTCGAGGGCGCAGATTGTTGCTGCCGATTCTTCGCGCTGCGTGAAGCCGTTCAGCGTGCCCGACAAGTATATATGGGACGACGAAGCCGAGCCGGTGGGCTCCTCCTTCCGATCCAACGGACAGCTGGATACCGAAAGCGCCGCGGAGCTCGCCAGCGTTCAGGTCACGGGATATTCCGAAGAAGATGCCGGAACGGTGATCCTGCTCAAGCCGGGCGACCCGCATGACGCTATCGTGCCCAGTCAGTACAACCTCATTGACCTCCCGCCCGTGAACAAGGGCACTCCCGTGACGGGGGCGTCCATGGTCAACGAGAACATCATGGGCTGTACCGGCTCCAACGCGGAGGCTACCGTGGGACCGGAAGACGAGATTCAGCTCGAACCGGGCAACAGCAAGGGCCCCGTGACCAAGGGCGTGCGCGACCTCATCGCACAGGATCCCTATGCGTACTGGAATGACGCCGCCAACGCCATTGAAGGCAGCTTCGAGCCGGACCCCATGGACAGCCCCCGCGTGGTGCTGATTCCCTTCTACGATCCGGCCCAGCCGCCAGTCTCGGGACGCAACACCATTTTCGTGACGCAGGTGGCGGCGGTCTTTGTGGAATCCGTTTCCGGCGACGGCACCGTGACCGCGCGGTTCATCCACGCCACCGCCCATTCTCCGGAAACAGGCGGTTCCGGCGGCCTGCTGCGCATGACGAGACTGATTCGGGCGCAATAGCCGCCCGCGGGACTTTACGAAACCATGACTCCACCGTACAACGGGACCGGCTGCTTTGGTCGGTCCCTTTTTTCACGTCAACATCGGGGGATTCGTGTTCACACATCCGGGTTTCGATCCCGTTGCCATATCTCTGGGGCCGCTGGCAATTCGCTGGTACGGACTCATGTACCTGTTGGGCTTTGCCGCGGGCTGGTATCTCGGACGGCGGCGCACGCGGCAGGCGTGGCGGGGCTGGACCGCAGTCCAGCTGGACGATCTGGTGACGTGGGCCATTCTCGGCGTGGTGCTCGGCGGACGACTCGGCTACGTGCTTTTCTACCAGCCCCAGATCATCTGGACCGACCCGCTGGAGATTTTCGCGGTGTGGCACGGCGGCATGTCCTTCCACGGCGGCTTGCTCGGCGTGGTGACGGCCTGCTGGATGTTTGCGCGCAAAAACGGCAAGTCCCTGCTGGAAGTGGGAGACTTCGTGGCGCCGCTCATCCCGCCGGGGCTGTTCTTCGGCAGACTTGGCAACTTCATCAACGCCGAACTCTGGGGCCGCGTCACCGACGGGCCGTGGGGCGTGGTGTTTCCACAGGCCGGGCCACAGCCCCGGCATCCCTCCCAGCTCTACGAAGCCGGACTGGAAGGGCTGGCACTGTTCATCATTCTGTGGGTGTATTCAGTCAAACCTCGTATGCAGGGACGTGTGGGCGGCATGTTCCTTCTGGGCTACGGGACGTTTCGTTTCATCGTGGAATTCGCCAGAGAGCCGGACGCGCATCTGGGATACATAGCCTTCGGGTGGCTGACCATGGGGCAGATTCTCTGCCTGCCCATGCTGCTTCTCGGGGCATGGCTCGTGTTCCGTCCCGGCGGCGAATCGAGCTGATCCACTCCCTTTCCCCATTCTTCAACGATACTTGGCGCGATTGCGCAACGCAAGGAGGCCCCTCATGCGGGTAATCGGTATGGCATTGGTATTGATTCTCACCTCGGCCGCGGTAGTTTTTGCCCACGGGCTGGAGGAATTCGGCGTGGAGGCCAAACGGCAGTTTCTATGGGAGCAAAAGGCCATGGAGACTTCCTGCAGCCGGGACTCCCGTCTGGTCAACGGCAAGCTGCATCGCCAGATGTTCGGCTGGGATGCCGAGCGCGACGAATACTACATACTGGACGCCTTCGCCCGTCCCGGTGATGAAAACTGGACCCTGCGCCGCTATTACTTTGATGGGCACGCCTTACGCCGCATGAAGCTTGTGCGCTATCTGCCCAGCCGCATGGCGCGGGAAGCGGGCCTGCGGGAATGGAGCGGTCTGATCATGAATTTCGAGGACAAGGCCGTCAGGGTGGAGGAACTCTCCATCAGGGCCGAGGGCCGGGAAGACCGGACCACTCCGGCGGAAACCACCCGCAGGACGAGCCTTGTCCGGCTGGACACTTGCTCCCCCGAGGCGGGCGAACATCTGCTTCGGGCGTTCAAGGCCGTGAGCGACTGGACGGAGTTTGAAGACATGGCAGTGACCTTCAAGGCCGAGGGCGAGCACTAGCGCAGCCCCGGAGGATTTTTCAGTACGCCGGGAAGGGCGATGCGGAACATGGTGTCCCAGTCCTTCCCGGTGACGTACAGCCCTTCATTCCCTTCATCCCATGCGATGCCGTTCGCCACTTCGGCGCCGGCGTTCAGGCGGTTTCTGAGCGGAGAGAGGTCCAGCCGCGCGGCCACGATGCCGGTGGCGGGGTCGATGACCGCCAGTTCGTCCCGCTTCCAGATGTTGGCGAGCAGCCAGCCGTTGACCATCTCCAGTTCATTGAGCCGTCGCACTGGATGACCCTCGTCAATAATCATCCGGCTGCCGATGCGTCTGAAATTATGTGGTTCGTGAAAATGAATCCACGCCGACCCGTCTGACATGATCAATCGTTCTCCGTCGAACGTCAGTCCCCATCCTTCCCTGCGTGAAAACCGCTCCGGCAGCTCAAAGCGTCCTGACGGTTCGAGCGTGTGCGGATCGAAGGTCCACACCTGTCCGGATTTCCAGGTGAGCATGAACAGCCGTTCCTTTGCCACTGCGATGCCTTCGGCGAAGAGCTCGTCCGGCATCCGGTAGACGGAGAGTACCTGTCCGCCACTGTCTAGGCGTCGCAGGGTGGACTCCCCGTAATGGCCGGTGCTTTCCAGAAAACCGCCTTCGAACCGGATGAGTCCCTGCGTGTAAGCGCCTGTGTCGTGAGGCAGACGCTCAAGAACCGTCACCGGCAGTACCGGTGCGGCGAGCACGCTCACAGGTAGGCACAGGACGATGAGCAGGGCGAGCAGACGGGCCATGGGTTCCTCCGAATGAAAAAAGGGTGACGCACGAATGCGCCACCCTAGGGATACTGTCAGTATTGCGAAACGGTCAAGCTAGGCGCGATTGCGGCGACGCTCGTCGAAGCTCTCCTTGAGTGAACAGAGCACCGGGACCACCACCAGCGTGAGCACCGTTGCCACGGCCAGGCCGAAGATGACGGCCACCGCCATGGATCCCCACCACTGCGAGGATTCTCCGCCCACGTCCCAGCGGAAGTTCACGAAGTCGAAGCTGATGCCGGTCGCCATGGGCAGCAGGCCCAGAACGGTGGTAATGGCGGTGAGCAGTACGGGCCTGAATCGCGTCAGACCCGCCTCCACGAGGGCATCGCGAACCTTCATGCCGGAACGCTTGAGCTGTTCGAAGTAGTCGATGAGCACGATGGCGTTGTTGACCACGACCCCGGCGAGGCTGACCACGCCGACGCCGGTCATGATCACCCCGAAGGGCGTCCCCGTGACCAGCAGGCCGAGGAATACGCCGATGAAGGACAGCAGCACCGAAGTCAGGATGATGAACGGCGTGACCACGGAATTGAACTGCGTCACCAGTACGAGGAAGATGATGAAGATGGTGGCCACGAATGCCTTGGCGAGGAAGCTCCCCGCCTTGTTCTGTTCTTCCTGCTCGCCGGTGAAACGGTACGAGTAGCCGCGCGGCCACTGCATGTCCGCCAGCCGTTCTTCGGTTATCTCGCGGATGATGTCGTTGGCGAGGCGACCGTCCACGTCGCCCTCGATGGTCACCACGCGCTTCTGGTCCTTGCGGTTGATGCCGCCGAGGCCGCGCGTCACTTCGGCTCGCGCCACGGAGGTGATGGGGATGGGATCCCCTTCCGGACCGGACACCGTCAGCCGGCGCAGGCTCTCGATGGAGCTGCGGTCCGCTTCGGGCAGCTTGGCGATGATGTCATATTCGTCCTTGCCTTCGCGGTAGGTACCCACCTTGGCGCCGTTGACCGCGCTCTTGACGGTCCAGGCAACGGTGTGCGCGTCGAGGCCCATGAGAGCGGCCTTCTCCTTGTCCACGCGTATCTGGATTTCCGGCTTGGCGGAAACGTAGTTGTCCTTGAGGTCCACCAGCCCCCGCACGTTCTTGATGCGCTTTCTGACTTCCGAGGCCAGTTCTCCGAGCACGCGCATGTCCGGGCCGGTGATTTCCATGTTCACGGGCGCACCGGTGGGCGGGCCTTTTTCTTCCTTGTCCACGATTATCTGCGCGCCGCGTATCTCGCTACGCAGCCTGTCGCGCATGTCGGTGAGAATCTCGGAGGACGGACGCGAACGGTCGTGCATGTCCACGAAGTCCACCGTCACCTGACTCCAGTGGGTGCCGAACTCGTCGGCCTGACTGGTCTTGCCGGTGTTGGCGATGACGTATTCCACGTCCGGGCGATACTCGTCGCACACGGCTTCAACCTGCCGCACGATATCGTCGGAGGCGTCGAGGTTGGTACCGACCGGGGCCTTGATCTTGATCCACGCGCGCTTGGGGTCGGTCTCCGGCAGGAATTCGACGCCCTTGCCGAACATGCCGAAGGCCACGGTCATGAGCACCAGCAGGACGAAGGAGCCGCCCACGATCTTGATGCGGTTGTCCAGCGCCCATTCGAGCATGGGCAGGTAGAGTCGTTTCAACCGCTCCAGCGCCCGGTCGATGCGGGTGGGCCTGCCTTCGAGGTCCGCCTTGCGGATGGTCTGGAACCGCGCCGAAAGCACGGGGTTGATGACCAGTGCCACGAAGAGCGATCCTGCCAGCGCGATAATGACGGTCTTGGGCAGGAAGGCCATGAACTCGCCCATGATGCCGGGCCAGAAGACCATGGGGGCGA
This sequence comes from Desulfovibrio oxyclinae DSM 11498, assembly GCF_000375485.1. Taxonomy (NCBI): domain Bacteria; kingdom Pseudomonadati; phylum Thermodesulfobacteriota; class Desulfovibrionia; order Desulfovibrionales; family Desulfovibrionaceae; genus Desulfovibrio; species Desulfovibrio oxyclinae. Next base: position 34,993 of record NZ_AQXE01000002.1, read on the forward strand.
ACGCGCCCACGGTGGTCAGCGTGGAGGTGATGACCGGCCATGCCACTTCGTCGGTGGCGTGTTGCGCCGCCACCTCGCGGCTCTTGCCTTCCTGCATGTGCCGGTAGATGTTCTCCACCACCACGATGCCGTTGTCCACGAGCATCCCCAGCGCGAGAATCAGCGAGAAGAGCACCACCATGTTCAGGGTGATGCCAAGCGCCTGCAGCGCGATGAAGGTGATGAGCATGGAGATGGGAATGGACAGAGAGACGAAGAGCGCGGAGCGGCCGCCGATGAAGGCGAAGACCACCGCCAGCACGAGGATCAGCCCGGAGATGATGTTGTTTTCAAGGTCCGCCACCATGCGGCGGATGTCCTTGCTGGTGTCCGAAGTCATGGAAATGTGCAGGTCCGGCGGCAGGTCGTGGCGCATCTGCTTCACGATGCCGCGCACGGTGTCGTTGATCTCGATGATGTTCTCGCCAGCGCGCTTCTTGACCTGAATGGTGACGCTGACCTCGCCGTCGAGTCGGGACTTGTCGGTGGGGTCCTTGTAGGAGTCCACGATCTCGGCCACGTCGCGCAGGTAAACGGGTTTGCCGTCTCGCACAAAGGCCACGATGTTGTCGATCTCGTTGGGATGGTGGAAATCTTCGGGCGTGCGCACGGTGTAGCGGCCCTTGCCGATGTCCATGGTGCCGCCGGGCATGTTCACGTTGCCCTTTTGCACCGAGTCCAGCAGCTTGGAGAACGGCATCTTGTAGAAGGCCACCCGGTCCATGTCGAACAGCACGTGAATTTCGCGCTCAAGGCCGCCAACGATCACCGCGTCGAGCACGCCGGGGATGGACTCGATGCGGTCCTCGAAGTCCTCGGCAAAGACCTTGAGCCGCCGCAGGCTGAAGGGACCGGAGAGCACCACGTTCATGATGGGCCGCTCGGAAAGGTTCAGCTCCCGGACCTCGGGCTCATCTGGCAACTCGTCCGGCAGGTCCGGCTTGGCCTGATCCACCTTGTCGCGCACTTTCTGCAAGGCGTCGTCCACGTCCACGTCGGGCGTGAACTCAATGGTGATCATGGAGATGCCGTCGTCCGAAATGGACTTGAGCTCCTTGAGGCCGGAGACGCCCTTGAGCTTGCGTTCCAGCGGGATGGTCACCAGCTTTTCCATGTCCTCCGGGGCCACGCCCTCGTAGGATGTCTGCACGAAGATATAGGGAACCTTGATGTCCGGGGAGTCCTCGCGCGGCAGGGACGCATAGCTGGAGAGCCCCGCCACCACAATGAAGAGCAGCAGGANCAGAACCGTGGATTTGCGGCTCAGGGCAAGATCGTTGATGATCATCGCACGTTCACCCGGGTGCCTTCCTCGACTTCGGTGTGGCCGGTGACGATGAGTCTGTCACCCGGTTCAAGCCCTTCGAGGATGCGGGCGCGCTCGCCGCTTATGACGCCCACCTTGACGGTGCGGGCCTGTGCTCTGCCGTCCTTTTCCACGAACACCAGCCGTTCGCCGCCCTTGTCCAGAATGGCGAAGAGCGGGGCGGTGGTAACCCCCTGCAGCGAGCGGCGCTCGAACGAGGCGCGCGCCAGCATCCCGGGACGGATGCTGTTGTCGTAGTTGGGCACCACCACGCGTACCTTGAAGGTCTTGGTGGCCGCGTTGGCCTTGAAGGCCACGAAGTCCACCACGCCTTTCCAGCGGCGCTCGGGGTAGGCGTCCACGGTCACTTCGACGGGGTCGCCCTTGGACAGGAAGCGCACGTCCATTTCCGGTACGTCAACATTGATGCGGATGGTGTCCACGGCCACGAGGTTGACCACGGGATCGCCGGGGCGCACGTACTCGCCGGGGTCCACGTAGAGGTCGTTGATGACCCCGCCCACCGTGGCGGTGACGAGTCCCTGCTGGTAATTGACGCGGGCTTCCTGAAGGTTGTTGCGGGCCAGGGCCAGGTCGGTGTTGGCCTTGTCCAGCTCTTCGTGGGAAACCACCTTGCGCTTGCGCAGCTTGGCCTTGCGGTCAGCGGTCTTCTCGGCGAGCTCGAAGCTGGCCTGTGCCCGGTTGAGCACGGCCCTGAGCGCGGAGACGTCGATCTTGGCGATGATGTCCCCTGCGGAAACCTCGTCGCCTTCGGTGAAGGCCACGGACTCGACGCTGCCGCCGCGTTCGGCGGAGAGGGTCACGTCGTGGCGCGCCTCGGTCTGGCCGGGCAGGGTCAAGGTGTCCACGATGTTCATGGGGGTGACGGTCTCCACGGTGACGTTGACGCCCGGATCAGGCTTCTCGGCCTTGGGGGCCTGAGGCTCTTCACCACGAAGGCCGTAGGCCGCGCCTGCGACGACGGCCAGTATCAGGACGAGCGGTATCAGCGTCTTCCTGTTCAGACAGACTCGTTTCATGGGGGCTCCGGGAGTTCCCGGTTAGATGGTTTCTTTCAGCGCCTTGAGACCGCCCAGCGTGAAGGCGACAACGTGGTCCGCAAATTCGTCGAGGTATTCCTGAACCCGGGGGCGCGGCGGGCGGAAGCGGTCGGTGATGGGCATCATGACCAGCGGATCGAAAAGCTGTGCCCAGATGCTTATGGAGCTGTCCAGCACCATGCGGTGGTTGGGCTCAACACCCAGATACTCGCTCACGAGCTGTCTCAGGTCGCCCGCGTAGCCCTGAATGTGTTCGTGCACCAGCGAATCCAGATGCGGACTCGGGGACGCCATTTCCATAAGGAAAATGGCCCAATGGTCGGAGGCTACGCCGCTCCAGCCCTCGTCTGCATAAATTTCGTGAATGTGTGTGCGGATATAGGCGCCGATGCGCTCCTCGATGGGTGCATCCGAAGCTACGCCGAACCGTTCGCGCAGCGCTTCGGTTTTTTCCAGATCGAAGGTGTGGTCGAGCACGGCGGCGTAGAGCGCGTCCTTGCTGCCGAAATGATAGTTGACCGCCGCCACGTTCGCGTTGGCCAGCTGGCAGATTTCCCGCACTGTCGCGGCCCGGAATCCCTTGCTTGCGAAGACACGCACGGCTGCGAGCAGAAGAGCCTGCTTGGTGCTGATGTCGCTGTTCCCGCTCATGTGTACCGCCTTGTTTGAAACATTCGTTGCAGATGCTTGAAAGCACATCACAGGACGGGTGTCAAGGCGACCGGTCCGGTCAGGCTTGCCAAACGAAGCCATGGAGTTTACACGCATGGGTTCCGACTCAGAGGCGCACGGGAGGTGGCATGAGAATAAAACTGGCCGAAACGGCAGGCTTCTGCATGGGCGTCGATCTGGCGCTCACCAAGCTGGACAAGATCATCGAAGAGGGCGTGACCGGACCGGTCTTCGTCCTCGGCCCCATTATCCATAATCCGCAGGTGCTGGAACGATATGCCAAGAAGGGCGTGCTGATTGCGGAATCGCCGGATGAGGTGCCCGACGGCAGCCGCGTGGTGATCCGGGCGCACGGCATTGCGCGTAAGGTGGAGCAGGGGCTCAGAAACCGGGGCGTGGATATTGTTGACGCCACCTGTCCCAAGGTGAAAAAAGCGCAGAAGCTCATCGCCCGGCACACCGCCGAAGGGCAGTTCCTGCTGCTCTACGGCGAGGACGACCATCCCGAGGTCCGCGGACTGGTCAGTTATGCCGGCGGCAGCGGGCTTGTCTTCGACGAGGTCGCCATGCTGGACGAGTTCTATTTTTCCCCCGAAAGGAAGTACGTGCTTGCCGCCCAGACCACGCAGGACCGGGATCAGTTCGACGAGCTTGCCGAGCGTCTTCAGGCCATGGAAGGCGTGGAAGTGACGGTGCTGAACACCATCTGCGACGCGACCAAGCTGCGCCAGCACGAAGCCATGGACCTTGCCAAGGAAGTGGACTTTGTCGTGGTGGTCGGCGGGTATTCAAGCGGCAATACACGCAGGCTCGCGCAGGTGGTGCGCGATCAGGGCAAGCCGTGTCTGCACGTGGAGACGGTGGACGAGCTGCCGGTTGACGACATTGCCGACTACAGCGTCGTGGGTGTCACGGCGGGCGCGTCCACTCCGAGGGACCTCGTGCTGGACGTGATCAGGCGTCTCGAAAGTATCTAATTTATTTTTCCGCCAAAAGAATAAAAGATGCCGGACGACTCGGGACGGGCTTCCGAGTCGTCCGGCTGTTTTTGACCGCTCCGGGAATGGGTCGGGACTTTGCAAGGCCGTTTCCCGCCGCGGGTTGTTGGAGGGCTGGGCGGCGGTTCCCGGTGGTTCTTCCTTCCTCGGTCCCAGGCGTCCTGGCCGGATGGACGCCTCGATTCGGACGGGCTGGCTTTTCTGCCCGGAGCGGCATGAGGGAGGAATCCTGATGTCAGGAAGTCCACACGGACTCCCTTGATGCTCACCATAAGCGGATTGAATAGCCGCATCATATTATATTCGGACATCGTTTTTTCGCTTTTTTCAGGTGCAGAACCTAGCGGATATGAAACAAAGGTTGCGGCCCTTGCCGCCCGGTACTATTGTGTGCCTTCGAATTGTAAAAACATCCGGAGGCATTCATGGATATTACCAAGGCGCTCAAGGACCTCAAGGCGGAGCCGGGATTCAAGGAAAACGTCGGCATGGTGCTGGTTCACAACGGCGTGGTGCGCGGCTGGTCCCGCAACGACAGGCAGGACGTGGCGGCCATCGAAATCACCCCGGACCGGGACAAGATGGAAGAAATCCGCAAGGAAATCGAACAGCGCGAAGGTATCTGGCGCGTGGTATGCCATGCCAATGACGGGCGCATGGAACCGGGCGACGACGTGCTGTTTCTCATCGTGGCCGGAGACATCCGCGAAAACGTTAAATCCGCGCTGTCTGACCTGCTGGACCGCATCAAGGCCGAGGCCGTGAGCAAGCGGGAAATATTCGCGTAGGCACCTCGTCCTCATCACTACACCAAGGAATGACGATCGAATGAACATCGGCGACTACACTTTCGAGGAGTTCAAGGAAAAGGCCCGCGAGTTTCATGGCTACCCCGCTCCGGGGTTGCTTATCGGCGGCTACATGGTCGAGCTGGCCAAATCGCACATGCCTGAGGGGACCCTTTTCGAGGTCATCGTGGAGTCCCACAAGTGCCTGCCGGACGCCGTTCAACTCTTGACCCTCTGTAGTACCGGCAACAGCTGGATGCGCGTGGTCAACCTCGGCCGGTACGCCCTTTCCATGTTCGACAAGTACACCGGCGAGGGCGTTCGCGTGTATATCGACACGGAAAAGATCGAACAGTGGCCCGACATAGCCGACTGGTTCCTGAAACGGACCGCCAAGGCGGATCAGGACACGGACCTGCTCTTTGCGAAGATCAAGGAAGCCGGCCCCGCCTATACTTCCGTGGAAAAGATCGTCATTCCCGAACACAAGCTGGGCCACAAGCAGATGCGCTCCATCGGCCTCTGCCCGGCCTGCGGCGAAGCCTACCCCCTCAACGACGGCGCCATCTGCCGTGGATGTCAGGGCGAGGCTCCCTATGTGACCACCGACCAACGCTCCGCGCCGCTTCTTTCCCCGGACCTTGATGCCGTGGACGTGGAAGAAGCGGTGGGCAAATCCGCTCTGCACGACATGACCCGCATCGTCCCCGGCGAAACCAAGGGACCGGAGTTCAAGGCCGGGCAGGAGATCACCGCGGGCGACGTGTGCCGCCTTCAGCGCATGGGACGTTCCCGTGTGTTCACGGATGAAGTGGATCCCGGCGAGGAATGGATCCACGAAAACGTGGCGGTCAAGGCATTTGCGCAGCGCATGGCCGGTGACGGCATCGGGTTCGAGGAAGACCCCTCGGAAGGCAAGATCGACTTCACGGCCACCTGCGACGGGCTGTTCACGGTCAACCGCGACCAGCTGGAGGCCTTCAATCTGGTGCCGGACGTCATGTGCGCCACCCGGCAGGGCGAGAGTCTTGTGCAAGGCGGAAAGCGCGTGGCCGGGACCCGTGCCATCCCGCTCTATATCTCTCGCGAGAACTACAGCCGGGCCATCTCCATGCTCGGCGACGAGCCGCTTCTGGAAGTGAAGCCCCTGCGCCGGGCGAGGGTCGGCATCCTCGTTACCGGTACCGAAGTCTTCAAAGGACTCATCGAGGACAAGTTCATTCCAATCGTGTCCGGCAAGGTCACCCGGCTCGGGAGCGAGGTCATGACCTCGGACATCGTGCCGGACGATCGTGAGGCCATCGCCGCCTCCGTGACCCGGATGATCAGCGAAGGGTGCGACCTTATCGTGACGACCGCCGGACTTTCCGTGGACCCGGACGACGTGACGCGGCCCGCGCTGCTCGACGCCGGACTCACCGACTATCTGCATGGCGCGCCCATCCTGCCGGGAGCCATGACGCTCACCGGGCGCATCGGGGCCGCTCAGGTGCTTGGGGTTCCGGCCTGCGCTCTGTTTTTCAAGACCACCAGCCTGGACCTGCTGCTGCCGCGGCTTCTGGCCGGGCTGACCATCACCCGCCGCGACATGGCGCGCATGGCCGAAGGCGGATACTGTCTGAACTGCCGCACCTGCACTTTCCCGAAGTGTCCGTTCGGCAAATAGCGAGGAATCATGGCCGGTAAACTTCTGGACGCCCATGGCCGCAAGGCCAGCTACATGCGGGTCAGCGTTACGGACCGCTGCAACCTGCTGTGCCGCTACTGCGCCAGCAAGGAGCGCGTGTTCATTCCGCATGACCGCATCCTGCGGTACGAGGAGATTCTGCGGTGCATGGGCATCGCCAGAGAGCTGGGCATCGAGAAGGTCCGGTTCACCGGCGGGGAGCCCTTTGTCCGCAAAGGATTCATGGATTTCGTGGAAGAAGCCGGAAGGCGCTTCCCGGACCTGACGCTTGCCGCCACCACCAATGCCACCATCATCGGAAAGCATATCGACAGGCTGGCCACCTCGGGCCTGTCACGCGTGAACATCTCGCTGGATACCCTTGATCGTGATCGCTACCGGCACATGACCGGACGCGACCTGTTTCAGGTGGTTCGCGACAACATTGACGCCTGCGTGGACGCCGGGATGACCGTGAAGGTCAATGCGGTGGGAGTGCGAGGCTTCAACGACGATGAACTGCCCGCGTTTCTCGAACTGGCCCGGACCCGGCCGGTGGACGTTCGGTTCATCGAGTTCATGCCCATCGGACAGGACACCGGGTGGAGTGAAGGCTCGGTCTGGACGGCCAGTGATATCATCCGCGAGGCCTCCGAATTGGAGAAACTGGTCCCCGTGGCCGAAAGACATCGCGGCCCCGCCACCATGTATGCACTGGCTGCCGGCAAGGGGCGGCTGGGCGTCATCTCTCCGTACAGCAATCATTTCTGCGGTTCCTGCAATCGGCTGCGCTTGACCTCCGAAGGGGACCTGCGTACCTGTCTCTTCTCCGACAGGGTTTTCCATTTGCGAAAAATCCTCAGACATCCTAGGCTTAAAGATGAGCACGTGGTTCGGGTGGTCCGGACCGCGCTCAAGAGCAAGCCCATCGGGCACGATCTGCTCGCCGCCAAGCGCGAGCGCGGGGTCTGCTCCACGAAAATGGCCGCCATCGGCGGCTGATCCGGGCTTTCGGGGGTGACGGCCCCGAGATTTAACCAACGGTTGAGGCATGGCATTCATAACTCGCTTGCTGCGTACGGTGAGAATCCGCACGCGGCTGCTTCTCGGTTTTACGGTACTGCTGACCGCGGCGCTGCTCGCCACCGCCTTTACGGTCAACACGTTCGTAAGCCGTGTCATCACGAAGGACATCGATCAGGAGCTCCGGAATACCAACCGGACGCTCGTTTCCATGATGGAAGCTGCGGTGGATGTCTCGGTGCGCAACCATCTGCGGGCCGTTGCCGAAAGCAACCGTCAGGTCGTCAAGGGACTTCACCAGCGTCAGCTTGACGGTGAGTTCACACCCGAAGAAGCCCGCGCCCGTGCCAGAAAGATTCTGCTAAGCCAGAATATAGGCCAGACGGGCTATCTCTACTGCCTCAACAGCAGCGGACGGACCGTAGTTCACCCGCATGAAGAGGTGGAGCACTCCGATACCAGCGATTATTCCTTCGTGCGGCATCTCATGCAGGTGCGGCGCGGATACATTGAATATGACTGGCGCAATCCGGACGATCTCAGGCCCATGCAGAAGGCGGTTTATGCGGAATATTTCGCGCCGTGGGACTGGATCATCGCGGCAAGCGCGTACCGTCATGAATTTTCAGACCTCATTACAGCGGACGATTTCCGCGACACCTTCGAGTCCCTGCACTTCGGAGAAAGCGGATACGCATTCGTGGTTGACCGTAACGGCGATGTCCTGCTGCACCCGGACGGCCTGCAGAATATTGCAGGACTCACCGATGAGCGGGGCCAAGACATCGGCTCCAGCATTCTCAACGAGCGAAACGGCATTATTCGTTACTGGTGGAAAGGTGGCCCGAACGGCGAGGTGCGCGAAAAATTCGCCATGTTCAAGCATATGCCGGAGATGGGCTGGATCGTTGCTTCCACCGGCTATGTGGATGAGGTCTATGCGCCTCTCAGGGAGGTCCGGATACTGACGTACGGCATCTGCGGCGTGACGCTTGTGCTGGTCCTGAGCCTGTGTCTGGCCGTGGCCGCGTCCATCACCGATCCGCTCGATGAGTTGACCGAAGCGGTGCAACATGCCGAAAACGGGGACTATTCGGTGCGCAGCAACGATACGCACTCGGACGAGATAGGCAACCTGGCCCGCAGCTACAACCGATTCATGGAGGCGCTCGTCCTGTCTGTCTCCAAGCTCGAAGCGGAGACGGAGTATCGCAAGTTCGAGGCGTTCCAGCGCCATTTGTTCGAAGAAGTGTTCGAAAACGCGCTGGAGGGCATTTGTATTACGGATCCCGACGGCTCGATCATCGCCGTCAATCCAGCCTTTACCACCATCACCGGTTACGCCGAGGAAGCGGTGCTCGGCCACAATCCCAGCGTGCTCAAGTCCGACAGGCACGATGAAGGTTTCTATGCCGATATGTGGCAGAAGATTCAGGTGAAGGGACACTGGGCCGGAGAGATCTGGAACCGCCGGAAGAGCGGTGAGGTATACCCCGAGCTCCTGAGCATCAGCGCAATATACGACAGTGAAGGAAACGTGCGCCACTACGTGTCGGTTTTTCACGACATGACGGACATCAAGCGCAAGGAAGAGCAGCTTTACATGCAGGCGTATCACGACGCGCTGACGGGGTTGCCCAACCGCGAGCTGCTTCTGGACCGTCTGGTCATGGCCCTTCGCCATGCGCGCCGTGAGGAATCGGGGGTCGGCCTGTTGTTCATCGACCTGGATAACTTCAAGAACATCAACGACTCCCTTGGCCATTCCGTGGGCGACGTGCTGCTTCAGCAGGCCGGACAACGTGCCAAGCTGTTCGGCAACCCCGATGACACGGTGGCCCGTTACGGGGGCGATGAGTTCGTGCTGTTGGTCAATGACGTGAACGAACGCGACCTCGTGCGGCTTGCCCAGACGCTGCTGGAGGACTTCCAGAAGCCGTTCCACGTGAACGGACGGGAGATATTCGTCACCACCTCGGTTGGCATGTCGCTCTTCCCTGAAGACGCCGAGGACCCGGAAACGCTGGTCAGAAATGCGGAAATGGCCATGTATCAGGCCAAAAGCTCCGGAAAAGACAGCTACAGCCTGTTTGCCAAGGAAATGGATGAGCGGATAGCCCGCCGTCTTGAACTGGAAGGCAATCTGCGAAACGCGTTGCGAAAACGCGAGTTCGTGGTGCACTATCAGCCCAAGGTAGCACTGAGTTCCGGACGCGTGGTGGGCGCGGAGGCGCTCGTGCGTTGGGCATTGCCGGACGGGACCATGGTCAGTCCGGGAGAGTTCATCCCGCTAGCCGAAGAAACCGGCATGATCGTTCAACTGGGTGAGCAGGTTCTGGAGACCGTCTGCACCGACATGGCTGAACGCAATTTCCCGGAAGGGTTCAGGGTTTCGGTGAATCTCTCGGCCAATCAGTTCCGGCAGGAAGATCTGCTGGGCAGCCTGCGCTCCATTGTCGAGTCGGCAGGCGTGTCGCCGGGAAGGATTGAGTTTGAGGTCACCGAGTCCGTGCTCATGCACGACATCGACGAGAATGCCAAAATCCTTCAGCGGCTGGTGGACATGGGCTTCTCCGTGTCCATTGATGACTTCGGCACCGGGCATTCCTCTTTGTTCTATCTCAAGAAGTTGCCCATCAGCACGCTCAAGATCGACCGCTCATTCGTCCGCGAGTTGGGCAGCAATCCCAGCGACTCCCTGATTGTCCAGACCATTCTGCTTATGGCCGGCAGTCTGAACCTTTCCGTTGTCGCAGAGGGGGTGGAGGAGCAACAGCAGGCGGACCTGCTCATGCGCTACGGCTGCGGCACGGCTCAGGGATTCCTCTTCGCCAAGCCGGTGCCGTTCCGTGAATTCCTCGCCCTGATGAAAATCAGGAACTCCTAGCCAGCCTACCAGTAAAGCCCTATTACCTCAGGTGTTTCCGGGTTCGTTCCGGTTCCTTCAAGATCATACAGCCGCTGGCCTTCACGCCACGGCAGGCTGTGCAGATTCAGCGAAGCGAAATGGCGGCCCAGCACCACTGCGTCGCTTTCGCGTACCATCGCCTCGGGGTCGGTGGTGAGCATTTCCTCGTAATGAGGCGCCGTCTCCCGAAGGTAGCAGAGGTTCAGGGCGCACAGGTGCTCCGGGTCCAGCGCCGGATCATAGGCAAGCACCTTCACCCCTTTGCCGCGCAGTTTTTCCGCCAGCTTCAGGAGAGCCGAATCTCGCAGGTCGTCGGTGTTGGCCTTGAACGCCAGACCGAACAGGCCGACGCTCTTGGGCGAGTGCGAAAGGATGCGTTCCACGAGCTGTTCGACCTGTCGTTCGTTGGATTTTACAACGTGGGCGAGCATGGGTACATCCACGTACTCACGGCGGCAATAGGCGGTGAGTGCGCCGAGGTCCTTGCCGAGGCAGCTACCGCCGTAGGCAAAGCCGGGCCTGAGGTATTTGGATGAAATGTTGAGTTTGGTGTCTTCACAGAACATGCGCATGACCTCTCGGGAGTCCACACCCATTTCGGTTCCGGCCAGCCCGATTTCATTGGCGAAGGTGACCTTGAGCGCATGGAAGCAGTTGTCGGCGTACTTGAGCATGGCGGCTTCCAGCGGACCACAGTGCAGCACCTGTGCGTCGATGCCGGGGTACAGGTCGGGGCAGGGGCCCCAAGCGGCATCGTCGCTGGTGCCGAAAACAATTTTGGGTGGTGCAAAGAAATCGGCAACGGCAGTGCCTTCGCGCAGGAACTCCGGATGCACGGCGTAGGCCAGCGGTTGTCTGTCGCCCAGCACATCGCGCGCCTGCTCCATGATCTCGCGGTGAAAAACCGGCAGGGCAGTAGAGCGAACCAGCACGGGAACCACGCGCCCCTGATCAAGCCTTGCCCGCATTATTTCCAGCACCACCGAGCGCAGGGTGGAGGCATCGAGGGAGCCGCCGCGTCCCGATGGAGTGCCGACGCAGACGAAGACGCAGTCAGACTCGCGCACTCCTGACGCGAGGTCCGTGAAGGCTGTGATGCGTCCCTGCGCGGCATGGGTGGTGACCATGTCGTTCAGTCCCGGTTCCGTGACGGGCACCGCGCCGGCCATCAGGGCTTCGGTACGTGAACGATCCACGTCCATCCCGACGATCTGGTGTCCCAGTTCCGCCATGCAGCCAACCGTGGTGCTTCCTACGTAACCGAGTCCGACAACTCCGATCCTCATGAGTCCTCCATTGAAAATGTGTTATTGTAAGTATCAGTATTATTGTTTTTTTGATTCAAATTCCAAGGGTGAGTTTGATGAAGTCCCAGGATGGCGGATGCAGGATGCCGATGTATACCAGCACCGCAAAAAAGAGGCAGAGCACATAGACCAGCGTCAGGTACGACGCGAACAGGTGCTTCAGCCGCCATTTGAGGGTTTCCTCAAAGTTGAGGTGCTGGTCCTTCCTGTTGGCCCAGCGCTGCATGGGCAGCCTGAAGAGGATGTATATTTTCACGGCGGCCGCCACCAGTTGGTTGGCGTACAGGATGAACGGGAAGGACAGGTCAACGCGCTTGGCGTAGTAGAACAGGAACATGCTCAGGATCAGCCGTGTGGAGAGAACCCACAGAATGTATGAGGAGAAGAAAACCGGGGAGATGGCAAATCCGGCGGAGAGCATGGCAAGGGGTCCGCACAGGCTGGTCCACATGGCGATGCGTTGATCCACGATGCACCACCAGATGAACAGTCCCACGCGCCTCGGGCCCAGCGCAATGGCGCGGGAGCCGTTTCTGAGCATGTTGCCGGACCAGCGCAACAGGTTCTGAATGGCGCGGTCCTTGGGGTCCCCCTCCACCACGTCGATGGTCCAGACCAGTGCGTCCGGAATGTAGAGCATGCGCGAGCCCTCCTTGAGCAGCGCATACCATGTGCTTTTGTCGTCCCCGGAAAGAAACCGAAAACGTCCCCACAGCCAGTGGGAGAGCTGATCCTTTTCGATCATTTCCACAAATTCAGGCCGGAGCACCCGCGATGCGCGAAAGATGCTCATGCGTCCGGTCAGCGTCAGCACCCTGCCCGCCAGCGCGTGCGATTGCATGGCGAGGTGGCGCTGGGCGAAGCGAAGGTCAAGCCAGCGCTGCATCCACTTGGGTCCGCGCACCACGCCCATTTCATCCGTGGTCAGCGCGTGCATGCCCTTGTCGAGATGGAAATGGGGCAGGCAGCGCCGCAGGCATCCGGGCGCGAGGATGGAGTCGCCATCCATGAACACCACCGGCGTATCGCCGGCGAGTCCGCGTCGCGAGATGGCCCGAAGCGCCAGCCCGATGGCCACCCGCTTGCCCGGCTGGTTCTGGCGAACGAAGATGACTTCGATGTCATCGTTTGGGGCGTGGCGGCTCATGATGGACGTAATGAGTCGCTCGTCGCTGTGATGGCCCGTGCCCACGAAAAGCTTGGCCGGCACACCGATATCCCGCGTCTCCTGCACGATGCTGCGCACGACTTTGTCTGTGATGTCGCGTTTTTCGTGAAAGGTGGTCATCATGTAGATGAGACCGTTTGGCCTCCAGCCGCTGTCCCAAAGGTCTTCCGCCCGGCTTCGCAGCTTGGGGTAGTGCAGTTTGGCATAGATCAGCGAACGCACGAAGTGGGTGAACCACCAGAGGTAGCGCCACGTCCCCAGCACGCCGAGGATGATGATGACCCGCCCTGAATCGCTGTCCCAGATGTTGTTGGCGATATTCTGAAAGCCGATCAGCAGCAGGCCGATAAACACGTACAGCTTGAAATACTGGGCGGGGCTCATGCGCCGCCGTTCGAAGTGGCCAGCCGGTCCGGGCATGGTTTATTGCTCCGGGCGGGTGCCGCGCAGGCGGTCCGGATTCGGATTGACCGGGGCGTTGTAGATGTTCTTGCGCGCCTTGTCCGCGTCCCTGATCTCGATGGTTCGCTCGTTTTCAATGCCGAGCATGGTGAAAATGCCGGAGAACAGTTCCGAGCTGGCGACCCTGCGGAAATTGACCACGGCGGGCAGCCCGGCGGGAACGCTCCTGTTCAGTCCGGGGCGTTCCGGGTCGTCGAACTCCACGATGGCCACTGCGGAACGGTCCTGGGTGGAGCGCCACTGGAAGCGGCCTTCCATCTCGTTGACGAACCCGGTGGTGCGGTCGATCATCACCACGCGTCCGTCCACCCTCAGATCCAGTGCCGGGATGAACACAAGCGCGTTGTCGCCCAGCCGGACGTTTTCCACCTCATCCTGCGTGAGGTACGCGGTGACGAAGCGGTCTTCATGCTCTTCGATCATGGCAATCTGCTCACCGGTCTTCACCGTGTTGCCCACCGTCTTGAACACCTTGACAACGGTGCCGTCGAAGGGCGCGCGCAGCATGTACTTCTTGAGTTGATCACGCGCCACCTCAAGTCGCTTCTGTTCGATTTCCACTTCCTTTCGGGCGGCATCCACCTGCGCCTGCAGGGCCAGAGTCTCGCCCTCCACCTGATTTCCGGAGAAGAACAGCCCCTTTTTCAGCGCGTTGTATGCATCCTTTGCAAGCTGAAGTTCTGCCCGCGCCTCAAGCAGATCACGTTGGATGATCGTGACTCGCTGCTGTTCGCGCTCAACCTCGGAGCGGCTGAGCACGCCTTTGTCCAGCAGTTCCCGCTTTCTCTCCAGTTCGGCGCGGGCCAGCTGAAGCTCTTCGTTGTAGGTCTCCACCCGGTCCCGGGCAGCTCGCAGGCGTGAGTCACCCACCTTGCGGTAGATGCCGATGGTCACGTCTTCTGCGGAGAGTCGTTCCCGCAGGTTCTCAAAACGGTGTCTGGCGGCCTCCACCGCAACCTCGGCCATGCGGACGGCCTCCATCTGCTTTGCATTGTAGAGCATGATGATGGGGTCCCCCTTTTCCACGCGGCCGTCGTCGGGGACAATGACCTTTTCGAGTATTCCGTCCTGAGGGGAAATAAGCGGCTCAACATGGGCGGAGACCACACCGGAATCCACCTGAACACGGAAGATGGTGGAGTAGAGGGTGATGCCTATATAGATGGTGATGGCAAGGCCCAGCGTCAGATACACGGCCCCGATGAGCACTCGGCTGATGCGCCGTTTGGTGGGGATCTTTTCGCCCTTGGGCTCGCCGGAGAGTTCGGTAGGTGTCACGGGGGTGTCGATTCGCCGGATGGCCTCTCCCGCAGTGCCCATCTCCCCGGAGACAAGGCCCTGACTGAAGTAGGCCAGCACCTCGCGGGTGCGCTCATCCATGTCCACGAATTCGGTGGCGAGCGTTTTGTTCTCGGAGTCGTAGCGGACCACCCGCGCCTTCTGGTCGAAGGTGATGGCGTAGCCCTGAAAATTGACGGAGACCGTGCAGTCTATGACCGTGCCGGATTGGAAGGGGCCGTCGATGTCTTCAATCCGGAAGCCGCCCATGGACCAGTCCGCGGACTTGTACTTTTTCTGGCCGATCCCGATGGTGATGGGAACGGTGATGCGGTAGTGCATGCGCTGGCTTGGTGCTTCGTGCTTGATGTCGGCCATGGCGAATCCGTTCAGTTTGAGGGTGTTGTGAGTATTCTTACCCTACGAAATGATCTGAAAAAAAGGAAGGTTCCGGCGAGAATAAATAAAGGTTTTAAAACATCGCGAGGATTCGTTCGCCGAACAATTTCAGAAAGGTCTTTTCGTCAGCCGCGACGGCACAGCGGCAGCTTGGAATGGCGGGCGCGTCGGTGAGGAAGTTGCCGTCGGGCCGCAGCAGAATGTCCATATCCACGCTCATTTCCCGGAAGTGGAAAAGCTCGGGGCGGAATGCGGCGGCAAGGGCCAGCGGGTCATGCAGGTGCATACCGGGGATGCCTCGTTGGGTCCGGCTCCAGCGGATCCATGGCAGACAGGTCTCGTGCAGGAAGCGGCTGAAGGCGGAGGCTTCGGGGCCGGGAACGGGCAGCGCGTCCTCCGTCAGGCAGGTTTGCATGGTTACGTTGGCGGGCATGAAGGTCACCGCCGCGCCGCAGTGCAGCACAATCTCCGTGGCTTCCGGGTCGTAGAGGGGGTTGAAGCGAAGCACATCGCGCCATATCTCGGGCGGGATGTCCGGGGTGGCGTTCTCCCACTGCTCTTCACCGGGCTCGACCGGCCATGCGCCGCCCATGTGGAAAATCCCGTTCAGCTCTGCCGCGATTTCGGGGGCCTGTTGCAGCGCAAGCGCGACGTTTGTCAGGGATCCCGTGGCCACGATCACCAGCTCGCCGGGGTGCTTGCGGACGGCGGCGATGATCACGTCGGCGGCCGATGTGTCGGGCGGGTATTTGTCCGGAATGCCGATGGCAGGGGCGTTATTCCACAGCTCGCATCCGCTTTCGCGGCGCTTGGCGTCAAGGTGTGCGAAGTGCGGCCACCTGTCGCGCCTGAGCGGGTTGTCCGGTCCCAGCCCGAGGGGAATGTCAGGGCGCTCGGCCAGCATCAGCATGTGCCGGGTGACCGCGTAAGATTCCCGGGCAAGGCAGTTGCCGGCAGACGCGGTGCAGGCCACAAGCTCCACCTCGGGGGAAGCGAGAGCGAGCGCCAACGCCAGCGCGTCATCCACATCGGCGGCCGGAATCGAGCAGGCGTTGTCCATGTCGAGCAGAATAGGGAGAGCCATTGCGGGCTTATAGCACGAAACGTTGATTTGCGAAACGGTTCGCTTGCGGGCGGTCTGTGGCTGCGATACAAGCGCCGCATGCGAATCTGCCATACTGTAAGCTTCNTGAAGTCAGTGGTCGAAAAGGTCATGGAGCCCGGCTGCATTGCCGTGGACGGCACCGTGGGCAACGGAATCGACACCCTGTTTCTTGCCCGTCTCGCCGGGCCGCTGGGGATGGTGCACGGCTTCGACATCCAGCAGGCCGCACTTGACTCGGCCAGGGATAGACTGCGCCGAGAAAACGCGCCCGACTGCGTGCGGCTGCACCTCGCCGGTCACGAATCCATGTGTGAGACGTTGCCGCAGGGAGTCCTCGGGCAGGTGCGGGCGGTCATGTTCAACTTCGGCTATCTGCCCGGAAGCGACGGCAGCGTCATCACCCGGCCGGAAACCTCCTGTGCCGCGGTGGATGCGGCCATATCCGTCCTCGCTCCGGGCGGGCTGATCACCATGGTACTCTATACCGGACACCCCGGCGGCGCAGAAGAGGCCGACGCGCTGGAGGCCCACTGTGCGGGTCTGTCCACGGAAACGGCATGGGTCATGCGCAGCGTGCTGCTCAACCATCGCAACGCGCAGACGCGTGTGCTTCTGGTGGAAAAACGGTAGAAGCGTTTTTGAGAAACCGTCTTGTTCGGCCTCTCACGGTATGATGCGATTCAGGGCAGATCTTCCACCGGCTCCCAATCCTCGCCGGGGTCGATGCCCGGCAGGGAGCAGGGCTTGATGTCGAGGAAGCGGTTGCCACGCCCCTTGTCCACCACGGGGCCGGATTTTCCGAGAACGGAATTGCCGTCGCTGCCGAAATAGAAGTTCCCCCGCAATGCGTCGAAGCCCGACGCCTGCGTCCAGCCGAAGGTGTTGCCCGCCGCACGGAAGTTCTCGAAGGGCGCGGTGTAGACCGCGTAACGGCCCATGCCCCGGATGCGGTTGTTCATGAAGAACCCGAAGGAACCGGTCTGGGCGATGCCCATGGCGTCTTCGCCGCCCGCGAGGATCAGGTCGTTGCAGACCGCGACAGCGTTGTTGGCGAACAGCGCCAGTCCGATGGAACGGTCTCCGCGCACCTCGATGCGGTTTCTGGAGACAACGGGGGGAGCGCCCGCGCTCGGAGATGCGCCGGTGGCGGTGTCGAGAAACCAGCCCGCCGCGATGCCGTTTGGGGTGAGCGGGTTGGGATATTCGATGCCTTCGCGGTCGGTGATGATGTTGTTGCCCTCTATTTCCAGCACTCCGTCCGGGCCGGTGTAGTTGTCGAAGGCTTCGATGCCGTTGCGGGTGGCGTTGCGGACCACGTTGCCCGCGATGCGGATGGCGGCGGCATGGGTCCATACGCACATGATGCCCCTGCCGAGGGTGCGCGAGGGGTGGTCCACGTCCATGTAGAAGCGGCTGTCAGTGATGCGGATCTTGCCGGTCACCGCGTCCTTGATCGGCTTGCGTCGCTGCGCAAGGCGCGTGCCCACCACGATCCCGGCGGCAAACTTGGCGCTGCCGTTCTGGAACCCCTTGAGCCGGATGGTTTCCGGCCTGACCTTCTCCACCACGATGTTGCGGACGGTGAGCGCGCCCACGTACTCGAAATGCAGCGGCGTACCGCGTGCGCCGGTGAATCGCAGATTCTTCAGGGAGACGATGGGCCCGGGATTGGACGGCGGCGCCCCCGGGACGGGCAGGGGGGAATGCAGGCTCCAGCGCCCGCCCATGATGGTGGTGTCGGGTCTGCCGTCACTTCCCAGCACACCCGAGATGCGCGTCTGCTGGCGAATCTTGATGCTGCCGTCCGACCCGAAGTCGAAACGTCCCTTGAGGACGATCTCTCCGCCCGCGTCCACGGCTTTTTGCACGTTCTTGAGGTCCATGGACGGTTCACCGGTTCCGGTGACCGTGACGGCGGCCCCTGCAATGCCCGGCAGACAGAGGATCAACCCCAGCAGGAGCGAGACGGCAAGGGCCGGTGCAGAACCGTGGATATCTATATGCGTGTCGATAAATAATGGATTACGTGTTCTCATATGATAGCAATTTACTGACTGGAGCCCTGTTGGTCCAGTCCCGGGAGACCGGGAAGTCAAACTATCTGTTTTTGACGAGGGGGACATGCCATGCGCCTGCGGACGCGAATGACGCTTTTTCAGTTCGTGATGATCGGACTGACGGTGGCCTGCCTGTGCGCCGTTTTTCTTTATGACATAGAACAGTACGCTGGCGAGGAGATGAGCCGGTATCGTACCGAAGCCATGGATCGCGAGCGGTTGCGGCTTCGCGAGTTCCTGTCCATGGCCGCATCCGTGGTGGATGAATTCCACCAGCAGTCCGAGGACATGGAGCAGCTCCAGCGTGAGAAGTCCGAAGACCTGGAACGGGTCGTGGACGCGGTCTACGGTCAGATTCAGGCGCTCAAGCGCGACCTCCTGCCCCGGGTGGGACGCGATGCCTTTCTCGAAGAGGTGGCAGAGCTGGTGATGGCCGCGCGCTTTGACGGCGACAACTACCTTTGGCTGAACGATCTGGACAGCCGCATGGTTGCACACGCCAATCGCGACCTTGTCGGCAAGAACCTCGGCGACCTTCAGGACGATCGCGGCAACCACATCATCCGCGACATGACGGAGAAGGCGCTTGCCGAAGGCGAGGGCATGACCACGTACTACTGGCCGCGCCCCGGCGAGAGCGAGCCGAGCCTCAAGATATCCTACTTCCGTTTGCTCCCCGACCTCGGGCTGGTGCTGGGCACCGGCGCGTGGGTGGAGGACATCACTGATGAGATGAAACGCGCCGCGCTCGATCAGGTCGCGGAGATGCGACTGGAGAGCGGCGATTACTTCTTCGTGCTCGACGAAAAGGGAACCACGCTGATGCATCCGGCGAATCCCGAACTCGTGGGCAAGAGTCTCATGGGGATGAAGGATAAGCAGGGCAAGGCGTTCATGCGCGAGATGGTGGAGCAGGCCAATGCCGAGGGCGGCGGTTTCACCAGCTATATGTGGACGCGCCCGGGACAGCAGGGCGAATTTCCCAAGCTGACCTACGCCCGCAAGTTCGACCCGTGGGGCTGGGTCATCGGCATGGGTGTGTATGTGGACGAAATAGACAAGGCCATTGCGAGCAGGCGGGCCGCACTCGACGATACGATAGCGGGCATGATGCTCATCGTGTTCGTGGTGGCGGCGGTCATCCTGTTGGCGGCGACGTTCGCCTCCGTGATTTTCGCCAAGCGGGTGACGGACGCCATCGGTGGCGAGCCGGAGGAAATCGCCGGGCTGGCCGGACAGGTCAGCGAAGGAGACCTCACCGCGACGGACGGGGAGGAACAGAATAAAACCCGCGGCATCCGCCGGGCCATGGGCAGCATGGCGCAGAACCTCAAGCGCATCGTGGGGCAGGTGCAGGACTCGACCAGCAATGTGGCGGCAGGAAGTCAGGAGCTCGCGGCATCTTCGGAGACCCTCTCACAGGGCGTGACCGAACAGGCGGCGTCGGTGCAGGAGGTCTCCTCATCCATCATGCAGATGGCGGGAAGCATCCGGGAGAATGCCGACAACGCCAAACAGACCGATGAGATCGCGACCAAGGCCTCGGAAGATACCAGAAAGGGCAGTGAGGCTGTCCAGCGAAGCGTCGAGGTCATGCAGGAGATCGGCGAGAAGATCACGTCCATCGAGGAAATCGCGCGACAGACGAACCTGCTGGCGCTCAACGCGGCCATCGAAGCGGCCCGTGCCGGGGAATCGGGCAAGGGCTTCGCGGTGGTGGCGGCCGAGGTCCGCAAACTGGCGGAACGCAGCGGCGGCATTGCCGGGGAGGTCAGCTCGCTGGCCGAGGCAAGTCAGCAGACCTCGAAGGAAGTGCATGACCTTTTCGAGAGCATCGTGCCACAGATTCGTGAAACCGCGGAGCTGGTCAGCCGCATCAGCAAGGCCTGCGAAGATCAAAGCTACGGCGCCCAGCAGGTGGAAACGGCCATGTCGCAGCTTGACAGCGTGATTCAGCAGAATGCGGCATCGGCGGACGCCATGGCCAGCACCGCAGAGGAATTCTCGGCTCAGGCGGAAGAACTCCGCGCCGTGCTCGGTTTCTTCAAGACCGATGACGAGGCCGAAGTGCAGCGGGCCGCGCTGGAGTCGGAAAGGGGGCGCGGAGCCTAAAAGCCCCGACGGCGTTCGAGATCGTGCCGTTCCTCCCGGCTGCCCTCGGTGCGGCGGTCTTGCTGGTCCTGACGGTTCCATGCGGCAGCCACCGCTTCGCAAGCTTCCTGTGGGGAACCGCCGCTACGCAGCTTGCGTGCCTGTTCCTTGAGAGCGTTGCCGATGATGGCCTGAATGGGATCCGCCGGGTACGCTTCCCAGTGCATGGCGGCGGCCTCGGCGTCATCCAGCTTGGCATGGGCGTATCCGGCGTGAAGGCGCGCCTCCGATTCGTATCGCCCGGATTCGATGACCGGCGCAAGCCATTCAAGCGCTTCCTCGGTCTTCCCGCAACGGACACAGGAAATCCCTGCCTTGAGCCTGTCGCGCAGGACCGGGGAGCTGCCTTGTTCAAGCGCCTGTCGGTAAAGAACGGAAGCTTTTCGATAGTTTTCCTGAGCCTTCGCGTAGCTGCCGTTTCGTTCGGCGCGTCTGGCGCGGTCGAATGCACCGGCGGCGCGGCGGACCAGCGGAGTAAGGTCCTTGAGAAAATCGAGCAGTCCCACGAGTCAGTCCTTGGTGTCGGAGTCGCTGCAGACGCGGTTGCGACCGTCGCGTTTTGCCTTGTAGAGCCGTTCGTCGGCGCGGTCCAGCGCGGATTCGAGAGAGTCGCCTTCGCGGACCTGCGTCACGCCGATGCTCACGGTGAATTCGATGATTCCGTCCGGTGTTTCCACCGGGGTGGCAGCCAGTTTTTCGCGGATGCGCTCTGCAACTTCGGTGGCTCTTTCCCTCGTCGTCTCCGCCAGGCAGAAGGCGAACTCTTCGCCGCCGTATCGTCCGAAGGTGTCGTTGGCGCGAATCGCATTCTGGCAGACGCGGGTCAGGGCCTTGAGCACCTCGTCACCTGCCTGATGTCCGTAGGTGTCATTGACCTTCTTGAAGTGGTCGATGTCGAGCATCATATAGACCACGGGAGTGCCGTAGCGGCGGAACCGCTCCATCTCTTCGGAGGCGCGTTCCATGAACTTGAGCCGGTTGTGGGCTCCGGTGAGCATGTCGGTGGTGGCCATCTTCCGCAGCCTGAGTTCAAGCTCCTTGCTGTGGTTGATGTCTTCGATCACCGCGATGGCCGCCGGAGAGCCACTCTCTTCATCCTCAAGGCGCGAGACGGTTATGTTGGCCCATACCAGCGAACCGTCCTTGCGCGTGAAGCGCATCTCCTTGCCGAGGGATTCCTCACCCTCGCGAACGCTCTTGAGCAGGGCCTTGACGCTCTTGGCATCCTCGGTGGATGCGATCTTCGGCAGTGCGCGGCCAAGCAGCTCCACTTCCGAATAGCCAAGAAAATCGCACAGACGCGGATTGACGCGGATGAATTCCTCGTGCCGGTTGAGCATGCAGATGCCGACGCCCGCGTGATTGAACGTGGCCCGGAAGCGTTCCTCGCTCTGCCGCAGAGTCTCCTCGGCGCGCTTGCGTTGCGTCACGTCGCGGCTGACGCCTGCAATGCCGAGGACCGTGCCGCCGTATTCGGTAACCGGGACCCTGAGGGTTTCGTAGATGACCCGTTTGCCGTCTTCGTCCGTCCCCGGTTCCTCGTGGACGGTGTTCTGAAAGCTCTCCAGTACCACCGTATCCCGACGTCCCTGTTCGGCTGCGTCTTCCTCGTCGAAGAGGCTTTCGGCCTTGCGCCCGATGACGTCGTCGGGTTTTTTTCCGAGTCTCGCGGCAAAGGCCTTGTTGCAGCCGATGTATGTTCCTTCGGTGTCCTTGAAGAAGACGAGATCGGGCAGGGCGTTGATGACGGTGTGCAGCATGGCGCGCTGCCGCAGGGACTCGCGCTCGGAGCGACGCTGTTCGGTTATGTCCTCGAAAAGCCAGATGGAATCGTCTCGCCGTGGCTCTTCCGGGTTGATGGCGTGGCCCACGAAACGGCACCAGAGCTTGCGTCCATCCTTGTGGCGGAAGCGGTAGACGGCATCGAAGCGGTCGCCGTGGGCGATGGTTCGGTATGCTTGTCTGCCAAGTTCGCGGTAGGCCTGATCCGACTCGAAAAGCGTGCGGGTGGGAGCACCGGAGAGCTCCCGGACACTGTAACCCGTGATGTCCGCCATGCGGGAGTTGACCCATTCGAAATGGCGGTTCCTGATCAGCGCAATACCTACGATGCTGTTGTCGAGGATGAGCGACTGCAACCAGTTCGTTTCGCGCAGTTCGTTTTCCATGCGGCGGCGTTCGGTGATGTCGCGCAGGGCTCCCCGGTAGGAAAGAGGGCTTCCATTCTCGCCGCGCTCGACTCGCAGCTGCCCGTAGAGATATCGGTGATCACCGTTGGGAAGCACGGCCGGAAGCTCGAAGTCGTAAGCGTCTTGTGCCATGGACAGCGCTTCATCCAGCATCTCACGGTAGCGGGGCATGAAATCTTCGGGAATGCGGGCTTCAAGCGCCTTGATGTTGGGCTCGATACTGCCGGGAGCGTAACCGAGCAGCCGGTAGAGTTCGTCGGACCACCAGCCTGCGCCGGTGGTGAGGTCACGTTCGAAACTCCCCACGTGTGCGATTCGCTGGGCTTCCTTCAGGCGCGCTTCGCTGGCGGACAGTTCCCGCGTCCGGGCTTCGATGCGTTGTTCAAGGTCGTGCCCGGCCTCGCGGAGTTTTTCTTCGGCTTCGCGGCGCAGCCGGTTCTCCCGGCCCAGACGGGCGATGATGGAAACGGAGCTGCTGAAGGTCTCGGCCAGTGCTTCGGCGCGGTCCCTCGGAATGACCGGAATCTCTCGTACCTTTTCCTGAAAGGCATCTTCTTCCAGCGCGAATTCCTTTCTGAGATTGGCAATCTGCGCTTTGCTCGGCTCGTCCAGAAAGAGCTGGCCGATGGAAAACACGCCCATTATCCGACCGGTTACTAGCACCGGGATAAGGATGTCGGTCATGCCGTTGGGGCAGGTGTGCATGGCGTAAGGGTTGTCCGGAAGGGCCAAGAGTGTTTTTTCCAGCCGCTCGGCGCACCCTTCTGCGCACTGTGGCGTTCCACGCTGTTTGGGGCACAGCGCGGTGCGTCGGACCCCTTGCGTCACTTCCGTCAGCTCGGGGTGATAGGTGCAGGTGACGCCGAAAGCCTTGTGGAAGGAATCCAGAAGGTCGTCGATCATCTCCTGCGGTAGAAGGTCGTAGAGCTGCTTTGTCATGGTTTTACCACTCCGATAAAACCGTAGCACAGGGAATCGGGGGCGAAAAGACGTAAAAAAGGCCGGACGCGAACGTCCGGCCTTGCGTATTCGGCTCTGGAAGAGATGGTTACTCTTCGTCTTCCTTCGGAGCTTCGGAGATGGTGCACTCGGTGGTGAGCATCATTCCGGCGATGGAGGAAGCTTTTTCGAGGGCGATGCGAACGACCTTGCGCGGGTCGATGACGCCGGCCTCGATCAGGTCGCAGTATTCGCCGGTGCGGGCGTTGTAGCCTTCTGCGCCTTTCATGCCCTTGACCCTTTCGGCCACCACGGCGCCTTCGATGCCGCAGTTCTCGGCGATCTGGCGGATGGGAGCCATGCATGCGGTGCGGATGATCTCGATGCCGCTGTGCTCGTCTTCGTTGGCGGCCTTGAGTTCGTCGAGAATGACGGAAGCCTTGAGCAGTGCGGTGCCGCCGCCGGGCAGGATGCCTTCTTCAACGGCCGCACGGGTGGCGTGCAGGGCGTCTTCCACGCGGTCGCGACGCTCTTTCATTTCCACTTCGGTGTTGGCGCCGACGCGGATGATGGCGATGCCGCCCACCAGCTTGGCGAGGCGTTCCTGAAGCTTTTCACGGTCGTAGTCGGAGGACGCGGCGTTGATCTGTCCTTCGATCTCGCGGCAGCGCAGGTCGATGAGTTCCTGGCTTCCGCCGCCGTCGACCACAGTGGTGCTGTTCTTGTCCACGGTGATCTTCTTGGCGGTGCCGAACTGGTTCATGGGGAAGTTTTCGAAGTCCACGCCGGTGTCGTCGGACACCACTTGGCCGCCGGTGAGGATGGCCAGATCGCGCAGCATTTCCTTGCGGCGGTCGCCAAAGCCCGGCGCGCGCACGGCGCAGACCTTGAGGTTGCCGCGCATGGCGTTGACGGCCAGAGCGGACAGGGCTTCCTGCTCGTAGTCGTCGGCAATGATCATCAGCGGGCGCTCGGTCTTGAGAACGGATTCGAGCAGCTTTACGATCTGCTGCAGGTTGCTGATCTTCTTCTCGGAAATGAGGATGAGGGGCTCTTCGAGCTCGCAGACCTGTTTTTCCTGATCGTTGACGAAATAGGGGGAGGACCAGCCCTTGTCGAACTGCATGCCCTCGACGATCTTCAGCTCGGTCTCGGTGGACTTGGACTCGTCGATGGTGATGACGCCCTCGTGCCCGATCTTCTCCACGGCCTTGGCGAGAATGTCGCCCACGGAAGTGTCGTTGTTGGCGGAGATGGTGGCGATCTGGGCGACTTCGTCGTTGTCCTTAATCTTGGTGGCCTGCTTGCCGAGTTCTTCGATCACGGACGCCACGGCCTTGTCCATGCCGCGCTTGATGCCCATGGGGGAGCGTCCGGCCGCGAGCAGCTTGACGCCTTCGGTGAAGATGCACTGGGCCAGAACGGTGGCGGTGGTGGTGCCGTCGCCGGCGATCTCGTTGGTCTGGGAAGCGACCTTCTTGACCATCTGGGCGCCCATGTCCTCAAGCTTGTCGTCGAGGTCGATCTTTTCGGCGACGGTGACGCCGTCCTTGGTGACCTGCGGGGCGCCCCAGGTCTTTTCGATGATCACATTGCGGCCCTTGGGACCGAGGGTGACCTTGACGGCATCGGCGAGGTGATCCACGCCCGCCTTGAGTTTGAGACGTGCTTCTTCTTTGAAATCCAGGGATTTAGCCATTGGTGCGAAGCTCCTTTCCGCTACTGTTCGACGATGGCGAGGATGTCGTCCTCACGCATGATCATGACGTCTTCGCCTTCCGCGCTGAACTCGGTTCCCGCCCACTTGGCGAAAAGCACGGAGTTTCCGGCTTCCACGCTCTTGCATTCGGGGCCGGCGGCGAGCACTTCGCCGCTCATGGGCTTTTCCTTGGCTGCATCGGGGATGATGATGCCGCCGGAGGTCTTTTCCTCTTCGGGGAGACGCTTGATTATCACGCGATCGTGCAGGGGTTTAAGAGCCATGATTCTCTCCTTGTCTAATGGGATTGTCCCCGTGGGGGGATTGTCGTTAACGTAAACCGCTGAGCTACATAAGCCGCCTGTGCGACTTGTCAACCCGCAAGGGAGCAATTTCCTTTTCGGAACGTCGCCTTGCGTTCGCCCATCCGAAACGGTATGGCTGGTATCAGATGAAAATCCGTAGCGAACGGAAAAGGAGATATGATGACTGACACCGGAATGAGGCGCCTTGTCGTGGTTTCCAACAGGCTCCCCGCCGCCCTGAAGTTCGTGGACGGCGAGTGGACCGTCAAGGGCGGCGCCGGAGGGCTCGTCACTGCTCTCGCGCCCGTTCTCAAGAACCGCGGAGGCCTCTGGATCGGCTGGAACGGCGCTTTCGGCGCAGAGGAGGAATCCAAGCGGCTGCTGGACGAGTTCTCCGGCGAGGCCGGCTACGAGCTCAAGGGCGTCCCCCTCACCGAAGACGAAGTGAAGAAGTACTATTTCGGCTTCTCCAACGAGATCATCTGGCCCCTGTTCCACGACCTGCAGACGCGCTGCCGTTTCGACCCCGAGTATTGGCGCAGCTACCTTGAAGTGAACTTCAAGTTCGCCGAGAACGTGGCGCGCATGACCAGCAGTGAGGATTTCATCTGGGTGCACGACTATCATCTCATGCATCAGGCCTTTTTCCTCAAGAGCATGGGCGTGAAGCGCAGCACCGGCTTCTTTCTGCACATCCCGTTTCCGCCGCCGGACATCTTTCTCAAGCTGCCGTGGCGCCAGAAGCTCATCCTCGCCCTCACCGAATTCGATCTCGTGGGCTTTCAGACCACTCAGGACCGCTACAACTTCGAGCGATGCCTCGAAATGCTGGCCCCGGACGCCAAGGTCAGCGGGGAAGGAGCCGTGGTCTCCGTGGAGCTTCGCGGCCGCGAATTTCAGGCAGGGACCTTCCCCATCGCCATCGACTTCAACCAGTTCGACGGCATGGCCCGGGACCGAGAAGTGGCGCACGAGGCCTTTCGCATCCGTGAGGCGCTCAAGCACCGCAAGATCATCCTCGGCGTGGACCGGCTGGACTACACCAAGGGCATCCCCGAGCGCATCCTCGCCATTCGGGAGCTGCTGAGGCTGTATCCGGACCTCAAGGGCAAGTTCAACTTCATTCAGATCGCCGTGCCCTCTCGCGAGGATGTGGACGAATACAAGGATCTGCGTGACGAAATCGAGCTGCTCGTGGGCCGCGTGAACGGCGAGTTTTCCATTCCGGGCTGGGTGCCGGTGCACTACCATTACCGCTCCCTGCCCCAGAACGAGTTGACCTCGTACTATGCGGCGGCGGACATCGCGCTGATCACTCCGCTGCGCGACGGCATGAATCTCGTGGCCAAGGAATACTGCGCCTGCAACGTGAACGAGTCGGGGGCGCTGATTCTCAGTGAATTCGCCGGTGCCGCGGCGCAGCTTCAGGAATGGGCGTACCTCGTGAACCCGTATGATCTCGAAGGTGTGGCCAAGGCCATCCACCGGGCCATGCATTGGGATATCGAGGAGCGCCGCGATTCCATGAAGAACATGCGTGATCAGGTGCGCAGCCACAACATCTTCTGGTGGGTCGACTCTTTCCTGCAGGCCGGGATATCCAAGAACCTCGACGATTTCCCCTCAGTGGAAACGGTGCGTTTCGAGAACAACTAGCCTGCCGGACGGAACATGCTGACGCTCAAGTGCGCCGCCTGTCGCGGCAAGCTCTGGAAGTACCACAAGATAGGCCAGGGAGAGGTGCTCCGCTGCCACAAGGGCCGCATCGACAAGGTCTGGAACATGCAGGAGCGCAACGGCAAGGTCTTCTGTCCCTGCGGCGAGGCCGTGGGCATCGACAAGGGGACCTTTTTCAAGATGAACAAGGGCGCGTTCACCTACAAGGGCACCAAGGTGAACAAGTAGCCGTTAGACCTTTTAGTCCCGGTATAAATTTGGCCCGGCGGAGATGCCCGCCGGGCCTGATATTTTTCTTATGCGTCAACGTGCCGAACAAACGAAACAACTGGGTGACATAAGAAAAAGGGCTTGCGACAAATTGCCGTAAGCCCTTGATCTTTCGTGGTCGGGATGGAGTGATTTGAACACTCGATCTCTGCGTCCCGAACGCAGCGCTCTACCAAACTGAGCCACATCCCGTCGTGACGAGAGATGGCTTTTAGCTGAATCCGAAAAGCTTGGCAAGGAAAAATTATACATGGGAGATGTTGGACAAAAAAATGAAATATTCATACTATTACCTCCCGATATAATGACCGTCCCGAGCGGCATGACGGACCGGGCTGGCCGTCTGCTGGCGAATGACGGAATCGGTATCTTGTTTTTGTTACTGATCTCAAGGAGTTGAGTCTGTGGTTAAAGTCGTGGTCGTGGATGATTCCGCCTTCATGAGGAAGGCGATCAGCACCATGTTGAGCAAGGATCCCGAGATTCAGGTCGTCGCGTCGGCCAAGAACGGTCAGGAGGGGCTGGAGGCCGTTCGCCAGTTTGACCCCGACGTGGTGACGCTTGATATCGAGATGCCCGTCATGGACGGGCTCACCGCTTTGCGGCGAATCATGATGGAAATGCCGCGTCCGGTGCTCATGGTCAGTTCCCTGACCACGGAAGGAGCCGAGTCCACGCTCAAGGCGATGGAGCTTGGCGCGGTTGATTTCATTCCCAAACAACTTTCCAAGGTGTCACTGGACATCATCAAGATCGAAAAAGACCTGATCAGCAAGGTCAAAAGCGTTGCCCGGCGAAAGCTCCGTCCGGTTCCCACAAGGAATGCCGCCGCAGCCAAGCCTGCGCCCAAAGAGATGCCCAAGCGTCCGGCCGGGGGCAAGGTGGCTCGCGACGTGATCGCCATCGGCGTTTCCACGGGCGGGCCGCCGGCGGTGCAAAAGGTTCTTTCCCGACTTCCGGCGGATTTTCCCGCAAGTATCGTCATTGCCCAACACATGCCGGGTGCGTTCACGGGCCCCTTCGCCAAACGGCTGGACGGCGTCAGCAAGATCAGCGTCAAGGAGGCTGAGAACGGTGACGTCCTCAAGCCGGGCCACGCCTACGTCGCGCCGGGCGGAATGCATCTCACGCTGGATCAGAAGGTCAGCCAGATCAATCTGGTGGTTTCCTCCGAGCCTGCCGATGCGCTGTACAAGCCGTCGGCCAACGTGCTGATCAACTCGGTGGCCACAGCGGTCGGGCGGCGCGGACTCGGGGTCATTCTGACAGGGATGGGCAGCGACGGAGCCGAAGGCATCAGGGATCTGAAAGCGAAGGGCGGCAGGGCCCTTGCCCAAAGCGACGCCACCTGCGTCGTTTACGGTATGCCCAAGGCCGTCGTGGACGCAGGTCTTGCGGACGAGATTGTTGATATCGACGACATGGCCGAAGCGATCATGGCCAATATTTACAAATAGGGTCGAAGACAAGCATGGAGGCCACAGCCCGATGACCGACTGCAACGAGTATTTGAGTCAACTGGACAGCGACGACAGGGAAGTCGTGCGGGAAGGTGCCTTTCGCGCTGGCGAAGCCATGTGCGAAGAGGCCGTTCCCAAGCTGGCGGAACTGTTGAAAGTGAATAATCTCGGGGTGCAGGAGGCGGCGGAAAGCTCGCTTCGCAAGATCGGCGGTCAGGCCACGGTGAGCGCCGTGCTGCCGCTGCTGCGTTCCGAGGAACCGCCGGTCCGCAACCTGTCCATGGACATACTGCGCGAAATAGGCGGCGAGGACCTGCCGTCGCTCATGGAGATGATGACCGACCCCGACGACGACATCCGCATTTTCATGTCGGACATTCTGGGCTCGTGCAACAACGTGATGGCGGTACGGACGCTGTGCGAGGCCCTGCTCAGGGACCCGGAAGTGAACGTGCGCTATCAGGCTGCCGTGAGTCTGGGCAATCTGGGCTTCGTGGAGGCGGCCGAATGCCTGAACAAGGCCATGCAGGACGACGAATGGGTCCAGTATGCCGTCATCGAGGCGCTGACCAAGATCAAGCATTCCAGTTCGGTGGATGCACTGGTGAAAGCCCTTGACCGCTCCTCGGACCTTGTGGCGTCCATGATCATCGACGCCCTCGGCGAGATGGGCAACGTCAAGGCCGTGACCATGCTGCTGCGTCGCATGGAGAATTCTCCGACGGCGCTTCGGAACAAGATCGTCAAGGCCGTGGTGAACATCCTCGGCGGCAAATCGCTCAAGCTGCTTTCCGCGGAAGAGCGGGAGAATTTCCGCGAGTATCTGGTGGCGGCCTTGAAGGACGAGGACGAGGAAATTCAGGATGCCGCCATTCAGGGCCTCGCTTTCGTCGGCGGCCAGAAGGCATCGAAGGGTATTCTCGACCTTGCCGAAAGACTTGATCCCGACAGCGATCAGGAACGGCTCAAGGCCATGGTGGACGCGCTGGCCTCCATAGGACTGACCGACGCCATGCGCTATGCGCTGACCGGTGAATCACCCGAAGCCGCCGCCGTGGCCGTGGAAGCCCTCGGTCAGGCAGCGGATGCCGGTAGCCGCGAGGTGCTGGATACGCTCATTGATTCTTTCTGGGACGTGGACCTCTACGTGCAACGGCAGATCATCGGGGTTCTGGCGGTGCTCGCCGGGGACGAACAGCGTGACTTCCTTATGGACGTGCTGGAGCGCCATGAAGACGGAACCGTCATCAAGGCCGCCGCGCACTGCCTTGGCGTGACGCTGCGTCATGCGCCCGCGACGGAGGGAATTTTCCCGCTGCTGCAGCATCCTTACGACGACGTGAAGGAGGCCGCACTCGATGCGCTCATCGCCATCGGCAGCCCCGAGGTGCGCGAACGTTTCGTTGAGCTGTTCTCCAGCCCCGAGCCCATCGACAGGCTCATGGCCACCTACGCCCTCGGCAAGCTCGGCGAGCCCGAGAACATGACGCAGATCGTGGAAGCCCTGAGCGACGAGGTGCCGGACATCCGCAAGGTCGCCGTGGAGGCGCTGGCAGAGGTCTGCGCCGATTCCTGCGGCTGGGCGCCACACCTCAAGCCCATGCTGCGCGATGAGAACAAGGACGTGCGTCTTGCGGTCATCGAGGTGATGGGCAACCATTGCGAGGATGAATTCGTCGGCCATCTCATCGATGCGCTCGGTGACGAGGACGACTGGGTTCGCATCCGCGCCGTGGACGCGCTTGGCGCCAAGGCCATCTCGGATGCGGTGCCGCGACTGGTCGAATTGCTTGAAAGCCCCAACCGATTCGTTGCCATGAAGTCTGTTGAGGCGCTGGGCAACATCGGCGGTACTGCGGCGTTCCGAGCGCTGCTGGCCGCCTCGGACAGCGACGACTATGAATTGGTGCAGGCGGCGGAGGATGCCATCGCCCGCATCAGGGAAGCCGAGGAAGCGGGCAGTTAGATGTCGTCTCTTTTTTCAAAAACCATCACCCTCGGCCGCGAGCTCAAGATCACGGACGAGGAGTTTCGCAACCTGCGCGATTTCATCTACGAGCAGTGCGGCATCTATGTGGCGGACAACCGCAAGTACCTGCTGGAAAACAGGCTGGGCAACCGTTTGAAGAAGCTTAGCCTCAGGGACTTCGGGGAGTACTACTATTTTTTGCAGTACGACTCGGGCAAACGCGAAGAGCTCAAAAAGCTGTTCGAGGTCATCACCACGAACGAGACGAGTTTTTATCGCAACCCGCCCCAGCTGAAGGTCTTTCAGGACAACATCCTGAGCGAGGTCATCGAACGTTGCAGGAAGGCGGGACGGAAGAAGCTGAGGATTTGGTCAGCCGGATGCTCCACCGGGGAGGAGCCGTACACCATCGCCATGATCATCCACGAACTGCTCGGACAGGACGTGGGGTCGTGGGACATCAGGATAACGGCCAACGACCTCTCGCAGCGCGTGCTGGAATCCGCTCGTAAGGGCGTTTACAGCGACTACAGCCTGCGCACCACCCCGAAGGAGATCATCGAACGCTACTTCGACTCGGACGGCAAAAGCTACACCGTTCGTCCGGAGGTCAAGCGGCTGGTGCATTTCGGCCAGATCAACCTCAAAGAAAAGTCGCAGCTCAAGATGGTGGAGCGTTCGGACATCGTGTTCTGCCGCAACGTCATCATCTACTTCGACGACGAAATGAAACGGCAGGTGATCAACGCGTTTTACGACAATCTCAAGCCCGGGGGATACCTCGTGATCGGCCATTCCGAGTCGCTGCACAACATCAGCAGGACCTTCAAGCCGAATCATTATCCCGGCGCGATCATCTACCAGAAAGAGGCATGACCTGTTAGAGTCAAAAGGGACAAAGTCTTCCAAACGGGGGAACAATGGCTAAACATATTTTGATAGTGGACGATTCAAAGACGGTACGGAACCTTGTGGCCTTCATCATGAAGAAGGAGGGATTCAAGGTGACCACGGCCGAGGACGGTCTTGACGGGCTGGAGAAGCTCTACGGGGCCGGTGAGGTGGACCTGATCGTTTCCGACGTGAACATGCCACGGATGGACGGTCTTACCTACATAAAGACGTTGCGTGAACAGGACGCCTACAAGGACATCCCCATCATCGTCCTCTCCACCGAAGGGCAGGACAAGGACATCGAGGCGGGATTGACGCTCGGCGCAAACCTGTACATGGTAAAACCGGCGCAGCCGGAAAAGCTGGTGCGCAACGTCAAGATGCTTCTGGGATAGCAGTCGCGGGCCCGCTCCTACCGGGGCCGGCGTACTGCATCAATCAGGGAGAACAGGATGAGTCAGGATTTTCTGGATCCGGAAATATTGGCCGACTTTTTCATGGAGGCCAAGGAACACCTTGAAACCATTGAGCCGAATCTACTCGAACTGGAGCAGAACCCGGATAATCTGGGCCTGCTCAACGAGATATTCCGGCCCATGCATTCGCTCAAGGGAGCTTCCGGTTTTTTGGGTCTGAACAAGATCAACGGCCTCGCGCACAAAGCCGAGAACATCCTGGACGAACTGCGTCAGGGATCGCTGACCGTTTCTTCGGCCATTATGGACCTCATCCTTTCGGCCACGGACGCCTTGAGGAACATGGTCGAGAATCTGGAGGCGTACGGTTCCGAAGGGGATCTGGACACCACCCCCATCATCAACCGGCTGGACGCCGCACTCGCCGGCGAACTGGAGCCTGAAGCCGAGGCAGCACCGGCTCAGGAGTCTCAGCCCGTCCAACAGCCAGCAGAAGCCATTGCCGAGCCGCCGACAGCGCCGGAAGCGGTCGAGGCCGCAGCGCCCGCGCCTCAGGATACAGTAACCGAGCAACCGGAGAGCAGGCCCATGCCCGAGTTCACCCCCGTCCCGGACCCGGATTTTGACCCGACTCCCTACTCCCTCACCACCGTTGGAGAAGGGCATCTTTCCGATTTTCTCGAAGAGGCTCAGGAGATCATCGAGAACCTGAACAGCTCTCTGCTTGCGCTGGAAGGCAATCCCGACGGCAACAGCGAGCTGGTAAACGATACCTTCCGCTATTTCCACAACCTCAAGGGCAACAGCGGCATCATCGGATTCAAGGAGCTCAACGGTCTCACCCATGAGGCGGAGACGCTGCTCAATTACGTAAGAAAGGGCGAAATGCCCTGCACGCAGCAGATCGTGGACCTCATGCTCTATGTTGTGGACCGTATCGAGGAACTCGTGAACAAGGTCGAGGTGGAAGAAGGTCGCGTTACGCCTCTGGACATCAGTATGCTTGTGCAGGTGCTTCAGAAAGTCACGGAGACCGGCGATCCCGCATATGCGAGCATCATCCTCGGCGAAAGCGGGGAAACCTCGGCTCAAGCCGCGCCGGAAAAGGCCCCGGAAACAAAAGCTCAGTCCGCCCAGAGCGGGCAGGAAGAAACCAGTCAGGAAGCGCCAGTGCAGGAATTCGATCCCGAGGACGCAGAACTTTTCGAACAGACCATCAGCCAGCAGATTCAGGCTGCGGTCCAGGCCCTGAAGATGTTGCGCGATGACTCCTCCCAGAGCGAGGTGGTCAACGGCCTTTTCCGTTCCCTCCAGACCATTCAGAACTCTGCGGGATACATGGGATTCGGCGATATACGCACTTACGCCGAGCGCACGCTGGGCCTTGTGGATCAGGGCCGCAAGTCCGACATGGATTTTGGCCTCATGCTGGACCTGCTGGATCAGGAATTCGACATTTTGAAGGATATGCTGGACGCCGCACTCGAAACCGTGCGCCAGTCCATGGATCCGAGCGCGCAAAGCAACGAGCACGAAGGCGCCTCGCCTGAACCGGAACCGGTTGCTGCTCCGAAGCCCAAGCCCGAAGTCTCCGCCGAAGCCGCTCCGGAACCGAAACCCGAGCCCGCCCCGGCCCCGCAGCCCGCACCCGAGCCGGAACAGAAAGCCGAACCGGCTCCGGAACCCGCGGCTGAAACGGTAAAGCCCGCGGCACAGCCCAAGCAGGCGGAAAACACGCCCGCCCAGTCCACAAGGAGTGCGATGAGCAATGTCAAAGCCGCCGTGCAGGCGGATCAGGGGAACAACGCTTCCGCTGCTCCGGCCAAGCACAAGGCGTCAACCACCATCCGCGTTGACCATCACCGGCTCGACCATCTCATGAACCTGATCGGTGAGCTGATCATCAACCGCAACCGCTATTCCATGCTCGCCCGCGCCCTTGAAGAAGGGGAGGAAGAAGTCCACGTCGTCGCCCAGCAGCTTACCGAGACCACTTACGCCATGGCGAGGATTTCCGACGACCTTCAGGACACCATCATGAAGGTGCGCATGGTCCCGGTGCAGACAGTCTTCTCCCGCTTCCCGCGTCTCGTGCGCGACCTCAGCCGCAAGAGCGGCAAGCAGGTCGAGCTCATCATGGAAGGCGAAGAAACCGAACTCGACAAGAGCGTGGTCGAAGAGATCGGCGATCCGCTCGTCCATCTCGTGCGAAACGCCGTGGACCACGGCCTCGAAGATGAACAGGAACGCGTCCAGAACGGCAAGAGCGTCAAAGGACACGTCTGGCTGCGCGCCTACCACAAGGGCAACTCCGTCGCCATCGAAGTCGAAGATGACGGCCGCGGCATCGACCCCGACCGCATGCGCGCCACCGCCGTGAAAAAAGGCGTCATGTCACAGGAAGAAGTCAACGCCCTTGATGACCGCGAGGCCATCGAACTCATATTCCACCCCGGCTTCTCGTCCGCAGACAAGATCACCGACATCTCCGGCCGAGGCGTCGGCATGGATGTGGTCAAGACCAATATCAAGAACCTCAAGGGCAGCGTGCACACGCAGTCCGAAGTGGGCAAGGGAACCAAACTCACCCTGACCCTGCCGCTGACCCTCGCCATCATCGACGCCCTCATGGTGCAGGTGGCAGGCGACACATTCGCCATCCCTCTCGACGCAGTCTCCGAGACCACCAAGCTTGAACGCTCCAAACTCTCGGACGTCAACAGCCGTAAAGCAGCCACTATGCGAGGCGAAGTGCTCGGCATCGTCGAACTCGCCGAGCTGCTGGACCTCGCCCCCAGCTCAGAAGAACGAGATATCCTGCCCGTCGTCGTCATCCACGACAACGACCGCAGACTCGGACTGGTCGTGGACCGCCTCCTTGAACGGCAGGAAATCGTCATCAAGCCGCTTGGCCAATATCTCAACAACTTCAACCTCAAAGGCCTGTCCGGCGCCACCATCATGGGCGACGGTTCCGTGGTGCTCATCCTTGACCCCCACGAAGTCTACAGCCTGTCCACACAACTCACCCGCCAGCCCGGCGGCGGCTCCGGCAATGAGCGCCAACAGCAAGTGCGAGGCTCCGACGCCCAAGCGCTGCCCTCAGGTAAATAAGTCTCAGCGAGAAGAATACAAAAAAGGCCGGACTGTAACAGTCCGGCCTTTTTTGTGCCTCCGGCGGCTCAAGAACCCTTTTGCAAAAGGGTTCTTGAGAATCTCCCAAAATCATTTGGCTTGCCAAGCCGCATTGGGCTTTCGCAAAGCGTCAAGCGTGAAGGCGGCTTGGTCTGTATATTGACGGCGGTTTTTTGTTCTGAGGGATGTAACAAGCCTAAGTAGTTCCAAACCGCGTAGCAAAGACGTAAAGAATACAAATCCCCGTCAGCGGGGTTGCAGCTCAGACGCGAGTAATGCGTTCGCATGAGCTCAGCAGCTGCAACTCCGCTGACACCCAGGGATTCCAAAGGGGGCTCGCCCCTTTGGTCCGCCTGAAGGGCCCGCCGGAGGCATTGCTGCGGCACTTGGTTGACTGGGAAAGAAGGTTATTAGGGAGTCCAGAGGGAGCTCTGTGCGCCGAACAAGCCCCATCAGACTGACCTCTGTTACAGGAGCCCTTTAGCCAAACTCCACAGAATCATAAATCCCCGTCAGCGGGGTTGCAGCTCAGACGCGAGTAATGCGTTCGCATGAGCCCAACAGCTGCAACTCCGCTGACAACCCAGGGATTCCAAAGGGGGCCCGCCCCTTTGGTCCGCCTGAAGGGCCCGCCGGAGGTACCCAGGGTCCTGCCTTCGCATTATTTCCAGCGCTCCATGAATGATGTGCAGGTTCCGCCTTCGTTGATGTGGTTGATAAGGGCAGATCCGAACACGGCGGCGTCGGCGAGTCCCTGCAACTCTTCGAGTTGTTCGGGTTTGTGGATGCCGAAGCCGAGTGCGATGGGAATATCGAAAGCGGCTTTGGCTTCTTGCAGTTTTTGTAGAACCTCTGCGGGCAGTTCGTCGCGTTGGCCGGTAGTGCCGAGAACGGAGACGAAGTAGCAGAAGCCGTTGCCGCATTCGGCGTAGAGTTTCATGCGTTCGGGGCCGGTGTTGAGTCCTACGAGGGGAATGAGCGACACGCCGTGTGCATCAAGGGTCTCGCGCAGTTCGGTGGACTCGTCGGCTGGCATGTCGGCGATGATCAGGCCGCTGACCCCTGCCTGTTCGCAGCGTTTGGCGAAGCGTTTCGGGCCGTATTGGAGGACGGGATTCAGATAACCCATGAGCAGCAGCCCGGCATTGAAGCGGCCTTTGCGTTCAATGAGACCGTCGAGGATGTAGTCGAGGTTTACGCCCAGTTCCAGCGAGTGCAGGGAGGCGGCTTCCACGGCGGGGCCGTCAGCGACCGGATCGGAGAAGGGCATACCTATTTCGATGACGGACGCTCCGGCGTTGTCCAGCGCTTCCAGCTCGGTCCAGAAGCGGTCGAGGTCCGGGAATCCGGCGGGGAGAAAGGGGATCAGAGCGGTGCGGCCCTGTGCGTTGGCCTCCCGGATGCGCTTGGTCAGAATTGAAGTCATGATGCGTCTCCTTTAGATGAGGCCCGCGACGATGCCCATGTCTTTGTCGCCGCGTCCGGAAAGGTTCACGAGAATGTGCTGTCCCTGAAGATCGTCCGCGTTTTCCAGCGCCCATGCCAGTGCGTGGGAGGATTCGAGTGCGGGGATGATGCCTTCGCGGCGGGCCAGCAGCTTGAAGGCGTTCAGGGCCTGTGAATCGTTGATGGTAACGTATTCCGCGCGACCGCTCTGTTGCAACCCCGCGTGTTCCGGGCCCACGCCGGGGTAGTCCAGTCCGGGGGCGATGGAGTGCGAGGGCAGAATCTGGCCTTCGTCGGTCTGGAGAAGGCGGGTGCGCATGCCGTGCAGCACGCCTTCGGTGCCGAGGTTCAGGGGGGCGGAATTGTGGCAGCCTTCTTCGCCGGAGCCTGCGGCCTCGACGCCCACCAGCCGTACGGATTCGTCTGGGACGAAGTGGTGGAACGCGCCGATGGCGTTGGAGCCGCCGCCCACGCATGCGGAAACCGCGTCGGGCAGACGTCCGGTGCGGTCGAGAAACTGCTGTCTGGCTTCCTCGCTGATGACGGCCTGAAGCTCGCGCACGAGCAGCGGGAACGGATGCGGACCGGCCGCCGTACCGAAGCAGTAGTGAGTATCGCTCTGGGTGGCGATCCAGCGACGCAGGGCGGCATTGATGGCGTCCTTGAGGGTGCGCGTGCCGGACTCCACCGGGATGATCTCGGCCCCGAGCACTTCCATGCGGCGGACGTTGGGTTCTTGCCGTTCCACGTCCTTGGCACCCATGTAGACAAGGCATTTCATGTCCATCATGGCGGCGGCGGTGGCTACGGCAACACCGTTCATTCCCGCGCCGGTCTCGGTCAGCAATACTTTCTTGCCCATCTTGCGGGCCAACAGCGCCTGTCCGAGGGTGTTGTTGATCTTGTGCGCACCCGAATGGTTCAGATCCTCACGCTTGAGCCAGATGTTGACGCCCGTGTCCTTGGAAAGGTTGGGGCACGGCGTCAGCGCCGAAGGACGGCCTACATTGTCCTTGAGCAGCCGTTTGAAATCGTTCTGGAAATCCTCTGTGTAGAGAATCTCGTCCATTGCCCGTTCAAGCTCGATGAGCGGCGGCATGAGCAGTTCAGGTACGAACTGACCGCCGAAGTCGCCAAAGTATCCTTTTTTCATGACTCTTCCCTCAACCGGGAGAAAAGGTCCCGGATTTTTTTACTGTCCTTGATTCCCGGCTCGGACTCGACGCTCGAATTGAGATCCAGTCCACAGGCTCCTGATTCGAGAGCGCCCTGCACGTTGTGGCTTCCGATGTTGCCTGCAAGGAACCATGGTTTAATTATTTCGAGTGTTTGCAGTTTAGTAAAATCAAAGCTTTCCCCGTGCCCGCCGCCTTTTTTTCCGGCATCAAACAGGAGGTGTTTGCAGTGGGGGGAGAACCGGTCCACTTCGTCCTGAAGTGTTGTTGCTGAATCGTGTCGCTGCGGCCACAGTACCTTGATGACTCGGTCGCGGCCGACGGCTTCGCAGGTTTTGGGATCATGGTCGCCATGCAACTGGGCCATATCGAGGCGGCATTCGTCCATGATGTCGAGGATTTCCTGCGCGTCCTGACGGACGAACACGCCGACCTTGGCCGGGAAACCCTCGGGGACGGAACGCACGAAAGCCGGGGCCGCGCAGCGAGGGCTGGGGGGGTGGAAGATGAAACCGACCATGTCCACGCCGAGGGCGGTGCAGAGCTTCACGTCTTCCATGCGCGTCATGCCGCAGACTTTGATCAGCGGTCGGGGACGGCTTCCATGCAGCTTCATTCCACTGCTCCCGTCAGGTAGTCCAGTTTTGCGCCCGGAGCCTCGGCGAGCATCAGGCTGGTGCCGACCAGCACCGCGTCAAAGCCCATGGTCGCGACTTCCTCAACCTGCTTTCGGGTGTCCACGCCGCTGGCGCTGATCCAGAGTTCACCCTCGGCCTTGTCCTGCACCAGCCTGCGTGAAATATCCAGCGTGGTGGTCAGGGTGCCGAGATCCCGGTTGTTCACCTGAATCACATCCGCTTCGGCTTCGCGGGAGTGTTTCAGGTCGGCTTCGTCAAAGACTTCCACGACCGGGGTCAGTCCTGCGGATTTGGCAAGGCGGACCATGTCCCGAAGCTCGGCGGAAGTTTCGAACATCCTTGCAATGAGCAGCACTGCCGAGGCCGGGGTCGAGGCGGTCTGGGCGATCTGCAGCGGGTCGAGGATGAAGTCCTTTCGCAGCAGAGGCAGTCTGCAGGTCTGGCGAGCCATGAACAGGTATTCCGGAGCGCCGCCGAAGTATTCAGGCTCCGTGAGTACAGACATGGCGGCGGCCCCGTGGCGTTCGTACAGCTCGGCGGTGTCGAGGATGTTGGCGTGCTCACGAAGCTGACCCTTTGATGGCGATTTGGGCTTGAACTCCGCAATCACCGCGCCGGGACCGTGCGTGCGGATGGCGTCGATGAAGGAAGGCCGCTCGCCGTTGAAAGCGGCGGGGATGCGGCCTTGCGCGAACTCCGCGTGCAGCATGTCTATCTCGGCCTGTTTCGCCTTGCGGAACTTATCCAGCATTGGGGATGCCTCCGGAGAGCCCTTCGTTGACCTTGTCTCGCGCAATGTCCGCGCACTCGCGCATGGTGCCTTCGCCAAGCAGGTTCAGGCAAGCCGCGAGGTTCACCGCCACCATGTCCATCATGGCTCTTGGGCCGTTCCCGTCAAGGATTTCCCGCAGCACCGCAACGGCCTGTGCCCGGTCCTGCACGCGCACGTCGTCGGGAGAGTGTGCCTTGAACCCCATCCTGTCGGGGTTGATGGTAGTCTTTTCCATGATTCCGTCATGGATGAAGTAGCCGCGTGCCGGACCGAAGGTGGTCACCTCGTCGAATCCGCCGGTGCCGGAGATGACGAAGGCGCGGTCCACGCCGGTGAGCAGCAGGGACTCGCCCATGATCTGGAGCCTTTCAGGGTCGCCCACGCCCATGAGCTGGTGCGAAGGACGGGCCGGGTTCAGCAGGGGACCCATGAAGTTGAAGACCGTGCGGATGCCCAGCGCCTGACGGATGGGCATGACGTGCTTGAAGGCCGGGTGGTAGGCCGGGGCGAAGAGGAAGGTGAAGTTGGCCGCGTCGAGCTGCTTGGCGGCTTCCTCCGGAGTGTTCTCAATGGGTACGCCAATGTCTTCAAGAGCGTCCGCGCTGCCGCAGGAGGATGACAGGGCGCGGTTGCCGTGTTTGGCCACGCAGTGTCCCATGTCCGCAAGGAACAGGGCGGTGGCGGTGGAGCAGTTGAAGCTCATGGAACCGTCGCCGCCGGTGCCGCAGGTGTCGATGACCGGCTTGCCGTTGGGGCCATCGTAACCGGGAATCTTCAGGGCGCGATCCAGTCCGGCGCGCACGCCTGCGGCGATGTCGGTGGAGTCCTCGCCCTTGGCGCGAAGTCCCATGAGGAAAGCTCCGGCCTGTGCGGGATGCAGGTCGCCGTTCATGAGCCTGTCGAACATGGCGCTGGCCTGTTCGTCGGTGAGGCTTTCGCCCTTTGCCAGAGTGTCCAGTATGTTTGCTGGTGTCGTCATCTCGGGCCTCCTTACAGACCGCTGATGTTCAGGAAGTTCTTGAGCAGCTTCGGGCCGTCCGGAGTCAGGATGGACTCCGGGTGGAACTGCACGCCGTGCCACGGCCTGTCGCGGTACTTGAGTCCCATGATCTCGCCGCGGCCAGCGGTTGCGGTCACGTCGAAGGCCTTGGTGCCGTTCGGTTCCACGATGAGGGAGTGGTAACGGCAGACTTCCATGCCGGAGGGCAGCCCTTCGAACAGGCCTTCGTTTTCGTGAAACACCTTGGACGTCTTGCCGTGCATGATGCGCCCTGCGCGCGTGACCTTGGCCCCTGCATGATGGCCGAGACACTGGTGACCGAGGCAGACGCCCAGCACCGGCACCACGTGCGGCAGACGGTTCAGGAATTCGAGGCAGTAGCCTGCGTTGCCGGGATTGCTGGGGCCGGGGGAGATGCACACACGGTCGAGACGCCCGTCCGCGGCCATGTCCAGCAGTTCGGGTCTGTCGTTCTTCACCACAACCGGGTCGGCTCCGAGTTGCTGGAAGGCCTGCACCAGATTGAAGGTGAACGAGTCGTAGTTATCTATGAGCAAAAACATCGGTTCCTCCGCGTCCGTTGATGACTTCCATGAGAACGCGCGCCTTGTTGCGGCATTCCTCCCATTCCTTCTCGGGCACCGAATCGTGAACGATGCCCGCGCCGGCCTGCCAGTGGCACTGACCATTGCGGACCCACAGGCTGCGGATGGTAATGCCCGTGTCGAGGCTGACCGAATCCGAGTCGAGGCCGAGGAAGCCGATGCAGCCGCCGTAGGGGCCGCGCTCCTGCGGTTCCATTTCGGAGATGATCTCCATGGCCCGGACCTTGGGAGCGCCAGAGAGCGTACCGGCGGGGAAAGTGGCCCGGAGCACGTCCACCGCGTCCAGTCCGTCCTGAAGCTCGCCTTCTACATAGGAGGTCAGGTGCATGACGTGGGAGAAACGCTCCACATTCATGAACCGCTTCACTTCCACGGTGCCGGGGTTGGAGATGCGGCCAAGGTCGTTGCGGCCCAGATCCACCAGCATGACGTGTTCGGCGCGTTCCTTGGGGTCGGCCAGCAACTCGTCGGCAAGGGCGAGGTCTTCGCTCTCGTTGCCGCCGCGCGGACGGGTTCCGGCGATGGGACGCACTTCGAGTCGTCCCTCTTCGCAGCGGACCATCATCTCCGGCGAGGAGCCGAGCAGGGTGCCGTCGCAACCGGGGAGCTTCATGTAGAACATGAACGGCGAGGGGTTGGCCTGCCTGAGCCTGCGGTAGATGCGGAAGGGATCGTCCGGCAGAGGCACAGTGAAGCGCGTGGAAAGCACGGCCTGAATGCATTCGCCGTCCGCGATGAGCTCCTTGGTCTTTTCCACGGCGCGCAGGTAGTCGTCACGCTCGGGGTACATCTGCGGCTCGCTGGCTTCCGGTGCAGCGAGGTCGGTGCCCCATTCGGCGGCAACCGGACGCGGCACGGAACCCTTGTCCAGCGACAGGTAGCAGCAGGAGTGGCGCAGGTGGTCGAACAGCACCATCTGGCCGGGCAGGTTCAGGCAGGCTTCTGCGTCTTCGGGCTTAACGCTCTCCGCCAGCTTGGGTTCGAGCATTCCGGCGATGCCGTATCCGAGGTAGCCGTAAAGGCCGCGCGTCAGGGCGGGCAGCGGGCCGTCGTCGGTTTCCTGTTCCACGGCAACGGCGCGCAGCACACGGCGCAGACCGTCAAGGAAGTTCATGCCCGAGAACTTTTCCAGCGGCTTGAGGCGTTCGTCCGTAGCTTCCACGGCGAGCTTGCCGTTCTCGGGACGCAGCGAAAGGCGGAAGTCCCATGCGATGAGGGTGTAGCGTCCAAGTCTTCCGTCCACCTCGGCGGATTCCAGCAGAATGCCGGGGGCGTCGCCCACCAGCCCGAGATACAGGCTGATGGGGGTCTGGACGTCCGCCGGGAGCCATTTCCCGTACTGTTTGAGTTGAATGGGTTTCATCGTTCCTCCGTTTATGGTTTGACAAAAAACAAAAAGGCCGCATCCGGGAGGGATGCGGCCTTGAAACCTGAGTTCAGTGTTGCCTTCGTGCTAGTCCGGTTCTCGGATGCACCCCTCCCCTGTATTGTCTTCGCGCCACCACCACTGGGCGAGGGAGGTCAGCAGATCGAAGTCCCCGCCGGCGGCGAGGGACAGGAAGGACATGAAACCGCGAGCGGTTTCCTGAAGATAGGGGTTGGCCTCGGAGATGTCCGCAAAGAGTTCGGAGTCTTGCGTGAGCATCTTGCGGGCGGCGTCGAGGCGGCGGTTGAAGGAGGGGGTCACGAACTTGTCCGCGTTGGGCAGGCGCGAGGCCATGCCGAGGTAGGCGGCGGTGGTGATGTAGTTCAGCCCCTGGATGGCGGCCATGGCGCGATCATGTTCTTCGGCGGTGGTCATGAAGGTGTCGTACCCGCAGGCTTCGAAGAGGGCGGCCACCCGATTCGCGGCATCCGTGTCACGGCCTTCGGCCACGGCAACGCGCGGCTCGAAGCCTTCCGGGATTACCGGTCCGAAGAGGGGGTGGGTGCCCACCACGGGGCCGCCGTGCGCGTCCATCATTTCCTTCATGGGTTTGACCTTCACCGAGCAGACGTCCGCCAGCACGGTGTCGGGTTGCAGGTTTTCCTTTAGCGTGCCCAGCACGGAAGGAAAAGCCGTTACCGGAATACATAGCAGCAGCAGGTCGCAACCGGCAACGATTTCGGCGACCTCTGCCGGCTTTGTTTCACAATCGTAACCTTGCACGTGGGCACCGGTCGCGCGGAACCGTTCCATGAGCAGCGCGCCCATCTGGCCGTCCGAGCCGGCCACGGCTATGCGGGCAAACGCGGGCTGCATCAGTCCTGCCCCTCCATGATGATATTCCATGCGTCGTGGAAGCCGGGGAAGGACTTGCCGACGCAGGCCGGGTTATCCAGATCCACGTCGATACCCGCCAGCCCGAAGATGGACATGCTCATGGCGATGCGATGGTCGCCGTAGGTCTCGAAACCGACAGTGCCGCTGTCCGGAAGCGGTTTCGGGTCGATGCGGATGCCGTCCTCGAACAGCTCCACGCCGCAGCCGGTCTTGGCGATCTGGTCGGCGCAGGCCTGTAGCCGGTCCGACTCCTTGATGCGCAGGTGCGCCACATTGGTGATGGTGGTGGGGCTGACCGCGAAGGCCGCCGCCACGGCCACGGTGGGCACGATGTCCGGGCATTTGCCCATGTCCACGGTGATGCCGCGCAACTTGCGGGGGTAGATGGTCACGCCCTTGTCCGGGGTGACGTTGATGCCCGCGCCCATCTGAGCGAGGATGTCGATGATGGCCCGGTCGCCCTGAAGTGAATCGGCAGTGACGCCGCGGATGTTCACGGCCTTTTTGCCCACGGCTCCGGCCGCGAGGAAGTAGGAGGCGTTGCTCCAGTCGCCTTCCACGCGGTAG
Source organism: Desulfovibrio oxyclinae DSM 11498 (assembly GCF_000375485.1). NCBI lineage: Bacteria > Pseudomonadati > Thermodesulfobacteriota > Desulfovibrionia > Desulfovibrionales > Desulfovibrionaceae > Desulfovibrio > Desulfovibrio oxyclinae. The sequence continues at coordinate 78,800 of NZ_AQXE01000002.1, forward strand.
TCGGTGCAGCGGTATCCGCCGGGACGGACCACGAAGCGCAGCGCGCCCGGTTCCACGGTGCGGATGGCCTTCCACGGAGTGTCGGTCCACTGGCCGCCCTGGAGCGTCTGCACCGAGAAGTCGGCCTTGAAGTCTTCCATGATGCGCAGGGTCAGGGCCACATAAGGCCAGGACACGGCTTTCTTTCCCGCGACGTTGATGATGGTTTCGGAGTCGGAAAGGGGCGCACCGAGCAACAGGCCGGAGAGGTACTGGCTGGATTCCTCAAGGGTGATATCCACCGGCCCCTTGCCGTAGCCCGCGCTGTCCATGACGAACGGCAGGAAGCCCTGTTCCACTTCGTAGGTGATGTCCACGCCGAGTGCGGTAAGGGCGTCGCAGAGTTCCTTCATGGGACGCTCCTGCATCCGGGGCGCTCCGTCGGCGCGAAAGCGGCCGCGTCCTGCGGCGGCAACGGCGGTCATAAGCCGGGCGGTGGTGCCGGATTCGTGAAAATACATCTGCGCCGGAGCCGCGTCCTTGTCCTTGCCGTCGTGATTGCCACCCTTTGGCCCGACCTCGGTGCCGGTGACGGCCACGGCGCCGTTGTCCATGTCCTCGAAGGTGATGCCGCAGGCTTCAAGGCAGCCTCTGGTGCGGTGGATGTCGTCGCTGTCCAGCAGACCGGAGATGACCGAGCGGCCGGGTGCCAGTGCGCCGGCGATAAGCGTGCGGTGCGACAGGGATTTGGAGGCCGGGGCCTGTATGATGATGGTGTCGTTCTGCATTGTCGTTAGACCTCCGTTCCCTTGGGCGCGGCGGGGTAGGTCCCCAGGACGCGCAGGGTGTGGCACTGCTCGCGCAGCATGTTCAGCATGGACTCGTACCCGCTGGTGCTCAGGTCGCATTCGAGGTCGGTGAAGAAGACGTACTTCCACTTTTCGCCCCGGAACGGACGTGATTCCAGTTTGGTCATGTTGATGCCCCTGCCCGCCAGCGTGTTGAGCACTCCGGCGAGGGAGCCGGGACGGTCCGGCAACGTAAAAAGGATGCTGGTCTTGTCGCGCCGCTCCTCGCGGGAGGGGGAGGGGCCGATGACCAGAAAGCGGGTCCAGTTGTCCGGGTGGTCCTCGATGCGGCTGGAGAGCACGTTCAGGTCGTGCAGTTCGGCCAGCTGTTCGTGTCCCACCACGGCGGCGTTCGGACGCTGGGCGGCGACCTTGGCGGCCGCGGCCGTGGAGTCTGCGGTGAAGCGCGGCACGCCCTTGAGGTGCGTGTTGAGCCAGTCGCGGCATTGTTCCAGCGGCTGCGTGTGGGAATGGACTTCGCTGATCTCGTCGAGGGATTCCGCACGGCTCATGAGGCTGTGGCTGATGCGCACATACAGTTCGGACTGGATGAAAACGGGATACTTCATGAAAAGGTCCACCACCTGCCCCACGGTGCCTTCAAGGGAATTTTCCAGCGGGACCACGCCCAGTTCCGCGCCTTCGTCGGCCACGGCCCGGAAGATGTCCTCGAAATTGTCCTTGGGAGTGAGGTGCTGGGAGTGGCCCATGTGAGTCAGGGCGGCCACGTGGGAAAAGGTCCCTTCGGGGCCGAGATAGACCGTGCGCTCGGGGCGCTGTAGCCTGCGGGACGAAGACATGATCTCGCGGTAGATGGAGCGCAGGTGCTTTTCCGGCAGCGGGCCGGGGTTGCCGCCGGCGATGCGGTCCATGACTTCCTTCTCGCGGAAGGGAGCGTAGATGGGCTCGTCGCGTTCGGACTTCCAGCGGCCCACGTCGAGGCTCACCCGGGCGCGGGCGTTGAGGACGTCGATGAGCTGCTTGTCCAGCTTGTCGATTTCCTCGCGGAGCTTGTTCAGATTGGTATCGCCGCTCATGGCTAGCCTTCCTTGATTTCCTCTTTGACACGCATGCCGAAATGGCGTCCAGCCTCGTCGGTGGCGGCCAGAATCCTGTCGCCTTCCTTCAGCGTGACCACGCTTACGGGCTCGCCGGATTCGGAGACCACGCGGATGGTTTCGGCGTTCTGCAGGAAAACCTGTCCCTTGGCGCCGGATTCGGTCTCTGCCTCGATGAGCAGCATGGGCCGCACTTCGGTTTTGCAGCGGCCGACGGTGGCGAGGCCGGTCTGGCCGTCCGCGCCCACGATGAGGACGTCGTTGCCCGAGGAAAGTTCTTCAAGATAGTTGGTGCGGTCGCCCGGCATTTTGCAGTAGGCGTGCACCGCGCCCGCGTTGATGCGGAAGGGGCGGGCCGCGACGTAGGGGTTGGATTCGGTTTCGGCGTGGACGAGGAAAGTGAAGGCGGAAGAGTTGCCAACGAGCATTCCCTGTCCTTTCTTGAGGATGGAGATGGTGTCCACGCATACGCGATGGCCGAGGCCCGCGGAAGCGATTCTGGTGATGGTGGCCGGTGCGAGTTCCACGGTTCCCTGCGCAAGTTTGAGTTCGGAGACGATGTCCTTGAGGTCGGCGGCCGCTTCGGGGAGGACCACGATGGTCTCGGCGCCGCGTTCCAGAATTCCTGCGGCGAGCCGGGCCCGTTCGAGGCTTTCCACTTCGAGCGCCACGTCAGGCACCTGCGCGAGGATGTTCTCTACCGGGATGATCTCCCAGCCCTTTTCAAGGATGACGTTTTCTCCGGCCTGCATACGGGCCACGGCGGTTTCCTCGTCGGCCTTCTCGTTCACGGCAAGGGTGGACATTTCCTTGGTGGTGACGACGTCCACGCGACCGAGCGCCTTGATGTCGTCCACCATGTCCGGTTCGGCCAGAACAGCGTCCACGCCGGATTCCAGCGCGAGGGTGAGCAGGGTCTTGTCGAAGGGAACGGCCTTGAAGATGATGCGTTTCATGTCCGGATGATCCTTATTCCCCGACGTGTGCGAGGGCGTCTTCCACGTTCACGTCCTGATGGACGACCATGTTCAGGGCTTCGCAGAGGCGGGTGGGGTCGCTGTGCTGGAACACGTTGCGTCCAACCGAAAGACCCGCGCCGCCTGCCTGGATGGAGTCGTGCACCATTTGCAGGAAGTCGCGGGTGGAGTCGAGCTTGGGGCCGCCCGCGATGACCACGGGGATGCAGCAGGAGTCACAGACCTTGGTAAAGGTCTCGGGATCACCGGTGTAGCAGACCTTGACCACGTCCGCGCCCAGCTCGGTACCCACGCGGGCGCAGTGGGCCACCACTTCGGGGTCGTATTCATTGGGAACCTTGGGGCCGCGGGCGTAGACCATGGCCAGCAGGGGGATGCCCCATTCGGCGGCGGAGGCGGAAACTTTTCCGAAATCGTTGAGCATTCTGGCTTCGGTTTCGTCGCCGAGGTTGCAGTGGATGCTGACTGCGTCGGCTCCGAGGCGGATGGCGTCTTCGACTGTGGCGACGAGGGTCTTGGCGTTGGGGAAGGGGGATATGGATGTGGAGGCGGAGAGGTGGACAATGAGGCCGATGTCGCGGCCTTCGGCTCGGTGGCCGCATCGGACGAGACCCTTGTGTTCGATGACGGCGTTGGCCCCGCCCTCGACGACTCTGGATACCGCGTCCTTCATGTCCACCAGCCCGTCTATGGGCCCGACCGTGACGCCATGATCCATGGGGACCACGATGGTTCTTCCGGTGTTTCGGTTGAAGATGCGCTCCAACCGGATGGCTTTGCCTATGTGCATTTTCCAGTCTCCTTTGCTTTTGGAACCGCCAACATCCTGCGGCCCCTGCCCTTTTCACCGAACGAAAAAAGGGGCCGCCGGCTTTCCGCCCGCGGCCCCTTTGAGGTTGTTTTCAGGTTCTCCCTGCTACAACACACCCTCTCCGGAAACGCGGACGCGTCCGTACCAAAACCAAAAATACAGGTAGGTAAAGAGGGAGTAGTTGGCAAAGATTTTGTTCATGTCTTTTGACCTATGCGAAAGCCGGTCCCGATGTCAACAAGGAATTTAACTTCATGTAAAATGACAAAAATGGATATGATTGGTTTTGTGTTTGATTCAAGATTTCTAAAAAGTGATTATTTTGTAAAACAGAACAATAGAAGCTGTTCTAAAGTGTACAAAAATGTGCAACTTGATGATGGTGTGGATTGAGGAGTTTTAAATTGCTCAATTAAAATGGGTAGTTAGTGGTTTTGGCATCAAGCTTGCCTTGAGAGGGCATCAACGCAACCTTTCAAGGAGGACCACTATGCTTTCAATTCTGCGGAACCCGGTCGGCAAAAACGCTCGTTTGGCCGTCGCCGCGGCTGTCATGAGTGCCACGTTCCTCCCCGCGTGGGCACATGCGGGGGACGCGGAGTTCCTGACCCAGTCGAACGCCAACATCCTTTGGACTCTCGTCGCCGCCATTCTGGTCATGCTCATGCAGGCAGGATTCGGATGTGTCGAGGCAGGTTTTACTCGCGCAAAGAGTGCGGGTAACATCATGATGAAAAACTTCCTCGACTTTTCGGCGGGGACGGTCATCTTTTTCCTCTTTGGCTTCGCGCTCATGTTCGGCACGGACATGGGGGGCTTCATAGGCACCTCCGGGTTCAGCCTCGGCGGCGTTGCCGAAGGTGATCTGCCCTGGACCTATACCTTCTGGTTCTTCCAGAGCGTATTTGCCGCCACTGCCGCCACCATCGTTTCCGGAGGCATGGCCGAGCGCACCAAATTCGGCACCTACGTCGTGGTCAGCGCCCTCGTCACCGGCTTGATCTACCCCATCTCCGGCCACTGGGCCTGGGGGAGCCTGTGGCTCGGCGATGCTGGCGCGGGCTGGCTCGAAGGTCTGGGATTCAACGACTTTGCAGGATCTTCCGTAGTCCACTCCGTGGGCGGCTGGCTGGCTCTGGCCGGTGCCATGGTGCTCGGACCCCGCGTGGGCAAGTACACCGAAGACGGTAAGGCCAAGGCCATTCCCGGTCACAACATCCCGCTTGCCGGTCTGGGCGTGTTCATCCTGTGGTTCGGTTGGTTCGGCTTCAACCCCGGCTCCACCACCACTGCTGACAACACCATCGGCATGATCGCCATGAACACTTCCCTGGCGGCGGCAGGCGGCGTGCTCGGCGCAATGTTTATCTCCTGGTTCCGTTTCGGCAAGCCGGACATCTCCATGACCATGAACGGCGCCCTTGCAGGACTGGTCGGCATCACCGCCGGTTGCGCCACCGTCGGCCCCGGTTCCTCGATCGTCATCGGTCTCATCGCCGGTCTGCTCGTGGTGCTCTCCATTGAATTCATCGACAAGGTGCTCAAGATCGACGATCCCGTCGGCGCATCCAGCGTGCACGGCGTGTGCGGCGCATGGGGAACCCTTGCCTGCGGTCTGTTCAACATCGACGGCGGCCTGTTCTTCGGCGGCGGTTTCAAGCTCCTGGGCGTGCAGCTCATCGGCGTTGGCGCCTTCTTTGTCTGGGCCTTCGGTGTCGGCTGGGTGATGTTCTCCATCCTCAAGGGTCTCATGGGCCTCAGGGTCAAGAAGGACGAGGAACTCAAGGGTCTCGATATCGCCGAGCACGGTTCCGAATCCTACAACGGCTTCCAGCTCTTCACCACCGAATAGCCGGAATAGAACTGAAATCAAAGGAGAAAGAACCATGAAGCTGGTTATCGCATACATCCGGCCCGAACGTCTGAACGACGTGAAGCAGGCCCTCTACGCCAAGGAAATCTACTCCATGACCGTCACCAACGTCCTCGGCTCCGGCCGTCAGAAAGGGTTCACCGAAACCTGGCGCGGCGTGACCATGGAAGTGAATCTGCTGAAGAAGGTTCGACTGGAGATCGGTGTCAACGAAGACTTCCTGGAACCTGCCATCGACGCCATCAAGTCCGCCGGTCAGACCGGCAACGAAGGCGACGGCGTGATCTTCGTGGTGGAACTGGCCCGCGCCCTGCGCATCCGCACCGAAGAAGACGGCATCCTCTAACCAAATGAAAAAAGGAATGACGGGCATGGAAGACGGTTTCCCCGATGTACGGAAAATCCTCGAAGCCGGATCGGTAAAGACGCTCTTTCAGCCCGTCGTTTCCATATCCCGGCGCTCGGTCTTCGCGGTGGAGGCCCTCTCCAGAGGCCTTGAGCCGGACACCCACGAGATTATCCCCCCGGCGCTGCTGTTCGGCAGGGCCGGGGGCGGTCTCGGAACAGAGCTGGACGCCATGTGCAGCCGCAAGGCACTGGAAGCCTTCGGCCCCGTCCATCACGACGACGGCGGCGTCATGCTCTCGCTGAACACCGATGTCTCCGTATTAGAATACGGCTCGCGCGGCTCACACGCCCTGAACCGCATGGTCAAGGACATCGGGGTTTCCCCGAACAACGTCATTCTGGAACTGGTGGAGTCAAAGGCTGCGGACCTCTCCGCGCTAATGGATTTCGTGAGTTACTACCGACGCAGAGGCTTTCTCATAGCCCTTGACGACGTGGGCGCGGGGCACTCCAATCTGGATCGCATTCCGCTTCTGAAACCGGATGTCCTCAAACTGGACAGGTCGCTCATTTCCGGGGTTCATGAACACTTCCACAAGCTTGAAATCGTGCGCTGCCTCGTGCGACTGGCGGCACGGATCGGCGCGTTGGTCGTGGCCGAAGGCGTGGAAACCCCTGAGGAAGCGCTGTGTGTACTGGATTGCGGGGTGGACCTGCATCAGGGGTTTCTCTACGCCGTCCCGGAGCAACCGGGTTCAAGCTGTCGCGGAGCCATACGCATGGCCGAAGAAGTGGCGGCAGGGCACCGGGCGCGCAGCACGCGGCGAATCAGCGGACGGCACGAGCACAGCGCGGCGATGGACGCCGTGATGCTTTCGCTCTGCATGCGGCTGGCAGCCATTCCTCTGGACAGGATGGACGAGGAGCTTGCCGGGTGCATCGAAGAAGGGCCGGGCCTCGAATGCATGTATGTGCTGGATATTCGGGGCGCACAGGTCACGTCCACCGTCTGCGACCCCGACGTGCTCATGCGGACCAGGCGAGTGCTCTATGCCCCGGCGGAAGTCGGCGCGGATCACTCGCTCAAGGACTACTACATTCCCATCCGTGCGGGCCTGCCCAAACATGTGACGCGTCCATACATTTCGCTTGCTTCAGGGAACCGCTGCATGACCTACGCGAGAAAATTCCGGCACTCTCCATCCGGGGTGGATCTCATTCTGTGCGTGGACATGACCGCATTCGAAGCGGAGCCGTTCTGCGTATCCATGGACGAGTAGGCTCAGTAGTTCATTTCCTCGGGAGTCGGCGGCTCCGCCTGATCTGAGAAGCCCACGCGGAAGACGGCGCAGGTGACGTCGTCGTCCTGCGGCGCGTCACCCCTGAAGTCGTGAAGGTCCTCGAAGATGGCGGCCAGTACATTGACGGCTGAAGCGCTCGCATTCTCACGCATAAGGGTCATGAGACGCTCCTTGCCGTACATCTCCTCGTCGGGAGACTTGGTTTCCCAGATACCGTCGGTGCCGACCAGAATCACCATCCCTTCTTCCAACTCGCGGCTGCGAAGTTCGAAGGTTGCATCCGGCGTGACGCCCAGCGGCAGGCCGTCGCCCCCCAATTCCTCGAAGCTGTCGGTTGCCGGGTCAAAGAGCAGGGCGGGATCGTGTCCTGCGCGAACCCAACTCACGCGGCGATTCTGGTCGAATTCCAAAAGGAAAAGGGTCATGAAGCGACCGGTGCCGTCCACGTCTTCGGAGACAAGCTGGTTGACCGAGCGCATGATCTCGTCCAGGGGCTGGTCGGCGGCGGCGCGAGAGCGCAGATAGGCCCGGACCGAGGCCATCATCAGCGCGGCCGGGATGCCGTGGCCAGTGACGTCGCCAACCGCGGCAAGAATCCTTTCGCCTTCGGCTCCCCTGATGATGAATCCGTAATAATCGCCGCCGGTTTCATCGCAGTAGGCGCTGTCGGCAGCCACGTCGTATACGTTGCTCTCCGGGGGCGCTGCAGGCAGCAGGTCCTGTTGAACCTGTTGCGCCACTTCGAGTGCGTTTTTGATGGCGACGCGCTCGCGCAGTTCCGGAACCATCTGGTTGAAGGCGTGGCTGAGCTGGCCGATCTCGTCCGTGGACCGCACCGTGGCGCGGGTGTTGAAATTGCCCAGCGCGACGCTGCGCACGGCAGAAGCCAGCTCGATGAGATTGCGCGTGTAGAGTCTGGAGAGAATCATCGCCACGCCGATTACCAGTCCGGCCACGACGAGAATGATGATACCCATTTCCTGCGTATGCTCGTGGACCTGTGCGAGAACGAATTCGCGGGCCTGTGTGGCGTCGCGGACCACGTCCGCCCTCGGAACGATGAGCAGCAGCGAGGTGCCGGTATCGTCCACCGGAGAGAAGGCCCAGAGGGTGTCGTGCTCGTCACCGGCGATGTGGGTCATGCCGGTTTCCCCTTTACGTATTCGCTCAAGGACTGCGGCAAAGGATTCATTCCCCGGTCTGGAGAGGGATTTTTTCCCTTCCGGCACCATCCAGTTGCCCTGGCGCTGCTCGCGGGTGGAGGTCTCTCTTGCGAGAATCTTGAGCTTGTCCGGGGCCTGATCGTCTTCTCCGTCGGGCCGCACGAGAAGAGCTTCCGAGTCTCCGGAATACATGTCGGCCTTGTGCCTGCGGCCGAGCAGGGAGTCGATGGGGACGACTATGCTGAGGTTACCCATGGTTTTCCCCATCGTGTCCCTTATGGGTGCGGTGATGCGAAACGACATTCGCTTCGTGAGTTCGTCCGGACCGGGCTGCGACCAGGCAAGGCGGGTTTGCAGCTCCTGTCCCACGGGCGGGCCCAGCGGCGTCCTGCTGCGCATGCCGTGCAATCCGCTTCGCATCCGGTCAAGCATCTCCTCGGACATCATGCCGTCCGCCATGCCGCCGTGCATCATGCCTCCCATGCGGCCACCATGCATCATGCCTCCCATGCCCATGCCCGGAGCACGGTCGGGAGCGGCCTCAAGCCCGGGATACATGACGGTGGCGCCGTTCTCCAGATGCACACGTACCCAGAGCACGAGATTTGGGTAGTCGAACTTGATGCGACCGAGAAGGGGCACCAGAGATTCCAGCGCCTTGGTGGCGTTGCTCTCGGAGGCGGCTTCGTTCGGGGTGAAAACGCCCAGCTCTCGGAAATTCACTTTCAGCGGGACCGTGGAGTCGTTTCCGAGTCGCAGAACGTAGTCCTCAAGATAGGGGATCGTATCTTCGGGCGGGGAAAAATCAGGGTTTGGGGCGGTGTGGGAGTGTCCGTAGAGCACGCCTTCGATCTTGGAGGCCAGCAGAATCGATGCGGCTTCAAGCAACTGACGTTCCCGGCGCAGGATTCGGGCGTGGTCCTTTGCGATGCGCTCCAGACCGGACCCGGCCTTGCGTACCAGCGTGTCCTCGCTTTGTTCCGCGAGTGTGCCGCCAAGTTCGGTAATGTCCTCCCGAACGCTCAACTGAACGGCCAGCAGCGGTATGAGTGCTATGGAAAGCAAGAGGATGAGCAGCTTGAAACGGATGCGCATGGTCTCTCCCGATGAGGTTGCAGGTCCTGAAGCACGCTTGGCGGCGTGAATGCGGATTTCTCTTTTCTATCCACGGGAGGCGATTGTGGCAACCTTGTGCAGAAAATGATTACCGAACAAATCTTCTGCTTGATAATAATGCGAAATGGAATTCAGCATGGTATGGTGGCCTCCAAAATAGAATCAGGAGGTTCAAACCATGAAGAAGACACTTGCAATCCTGCTTGGACTTGGCCTTTCCCTTATCACCGCACAGGCGTTCGCTCAGATGGGGTCCGGACATATGATGGACGGCTCCCGTTACGGTGGTGGATACGGACTCACCGAGGAGCAGATTGAAGCATCCCGCGAGATTCACGCCAAGTATCAGGACTCCTTTGCGGAGCTTTCGGAAAAGATTTGGTCCAAGCGGGCCCAGATATCCGGCGAGCTCGCAAAGGACAATGTGGATCGCGGTCGGGTGGAGAAGCTTGCCGGTGAAGTGGGCGACCTTATGTCCAAGGGCTACCAGATGCGCGTGAAGATGTTCATGGACATGCGCGAGAAGGGCCTGTCCTTCGGTGCCTGCTCCGGCATGATGGGCGGCGGCATGATGGGCGGCGGCATGATGCACGGTGGCATGATGGGCGGCGGTTACCACGGCGGCATGATGGGCGGTGGCATGAAGCGCGGCTACCATGACTACCATGGATACGGAAACTAGCGACTCGCCATGCTGAACGGATAAAGAAAAAAAGGGCGGATGCCGAAGCATCCGCCCTTTGTCTTTTCTTGTGCCGCCGCTAGATCTTGCAGGCGGTGCGCAGGTCGTCCACTGCGTCGGTCTGTTCCCACTGGAATTCGGGAAGCTCGCGACCGAAGTGGCCGTAGTTGGTGGTCTTGCGGAAGATGGGGCGGTGAAGCTTCAGGCGCTCCTGAATGTAGTAGGGGCGCAGGTCGAAGACTTCGTTCACTGCCTTGGTCAGCACGTCGTCGGGCACCTGTCCGGTGCCGCGGGAGCTGACCACCACGGAGACCGGTTCGGCCACGCCGATGGCGTAGGCGATCTGGACTTCGCATTCGTCCGCGAGTCCGGCTGCCACGATGTTCTTGGCAACGTAGCGGGCCATGTAGGCGCCGGAGCGGTCCACCTTGGACGGGTCCTTGCCGGAGAACGCGCCGCCGCCGTGCGCGCCGGCGCCGCCGTAGGTGTCGTTGATGATCTTGCGGCCGGTCAGTCCTGCGTCGCCCACGGGGCCACCGATGACGAAACGTCCGGTGGGGTTAATGTAGGTCTTGATCTTGTCGTCCACCAGATGCTCGGGCAGGGTCTTCATGACCACTTCGCGCATGATGGCTTCCTGCAGGTCGGCATACGAGATGTTTTCGTCATGCTGGGTGGAGACGACCACGTTGTCGATGCGGCTGGGCTTGCCGTCCTCGAATTCCACGCAGACCTGGGTCTTGCCGTCCGGGCGCAGGAAGTCCAGCACGCCTTTCTTGCGAACGTAGGTCAGGCGGCGGGAGAGCTTGTGCGCGTAGTAGATGGGGGTCGGCATCAGGCTCGGGGTTTCGTTGGTAGCGAAACCGAACATCATGCCCTGGTCACCTGCGCCCTGCTCCTCGGGGCTCTTGCGGTCAACGCCCTGAGCGATGTCCGGAGACTGCTTGTCGATGGAAGAGATGACTGCGCAGGTCTCCCAGTCGAAGCCCATCTTGTCGGAGCTGTTGTACCCGATGTCCTTGATGGTGTTGCGGACGATGTCGGGGAAGTCGGCGTAGGCAGTGGTGGAAATCTCACCCGCGATGAAGGCCATGCCGGTGGTTACGAGCGTTTCGCATGCCACGCGACAGTTCGGATCCTCTGCCATGATGGCGTCGAGGATGGCGTCGGAAATCTGGTCGGCCACTTTGTCGGGGTGTCCTTCTGTCACGGACTCGGACGTGAACAGGTACTTGCCTTTGGGAAAAAGCATCGATTCCTCCTTCAGTATCTATTTTTACGATGCATTGGGTACAACGTTTATTTCGTAGTCGATAGTCTCTTGGATGGAGTTGTCGGGCCCGGCGATGATCACCTTGGGCTTTGCGCCGATCATTTCGGATTCGTCCAGCCACTGGTAGGTGGCGATGATGATCCGCTGACCCTTGCTCCCCTTGTGCGCAGCCGCTCCGTTCATGCATATCTCCCCGGGGCCGCCGGGGATGGCATAGGTGGAGAGACGTTCTCCGTTGTCGAGATTGTAAATGTCGACCCGCTCAAAAGGGAGGATGCCCGCGGCTTCCAGCAGCTTCGTGTCGATGGACAGGCTGCCGTGATACTCCAGCTTCGCACAGGTTATTGTTGCGCCGTGTATTTTGGCGCTGAGAAAGTTTCTCTGGGACACAGGCTTACACCTCTATTGAAAAATTGTCTATCAGTCGAGCCCGACTCATGAATATAGCTACCGCGATGAGGGCTTTCTGCCGAACTTCGTTCACGTTTGCAAGAGTTTCGGGATCGACTATTTCGATATAATCGGGCCTGCCGCCTGGAACCTTGGCCGCCAGCTCGTCGCGGATGAATCGCTTGAGGGTTTCGGCGTTCGTGGTGCCGGACTTCGCCTTTTCTGCGGCGCTGCGCAGGACGACGTGGATATTCGGCGCGTTGCGACGCTCCTCTTCGGTAAGGTAGACGTTGCGGGAACTCAGTGCAAGGCCGTCCGCCTCTCGCACGATGGGGTGCCCCGTGATCTCCACCGGAATGTTCAGGTCGCGGACCATGCGGCGGATGATGGCCAGCTGCTGCCAGTCCTTCTGGCCGAATACCGCGACTTTCGGCCGCGCGAGCATGAACAGCTTGCAGACCACGGTGCATACGCCGCGGAAATGATCCGGGCGGGATGCGCCGCACAAGCCCTTGGCCATTTCGGGAACCTGAATCCAGGTGCCGTGGTCAGGGTCGTACATGCCTCCCGGCTCGGGAACGAACAGGACGTCCGCGCCGTGCTCTTCGGCCAGACGCGCGTCGCGTTCCTCGTCGCGGGGGTAGGTCTCAAGGTCCTCGCCGGGACCGAACTGTGTGGGATTGACGAAAAGCGAAACGACGAGCTTGTCGCAGCGCTTGCGGCAGTCATCCATGAGGCTCAGGTGTCCTTCATGGAAATAGCCCATGGTGGGGACGAGGCCGATACGCCGGCCTTTGCTTTCCCAGTCCATGCACAGCTGCTGCAGTTCTCTGGGATGACGTATGATTTTCATTGCGATCTTCCCGGGCGGTTTGATGCCATTCCCGGCCTTCGGGACCGGTGCCGCTCCTTGGCCCGGACTGCCGTGCCCGGGCGCGCCCAAGGGATGCCCTGCTATGACATTTCCCGACGCGTGTCCACTGTTTCCTCAGGGAGCGCTCACGCGCTCTTGTGCAAAGTCCGGAGCCGTTGTAGTGTCCGCGATCATGAGAAAAATCGACGGTTCTTCATACGGCGGCGCGACCCTGACGCGTCAGGAAATCATCGATCACGAACACGACGTCAAGGATGCCGTGTCGAAATATCTGAATTTTACCTCCTACAGCCTGTTTTTCCCAAGGTCAACGGATCCCGATGCGGAGCCTCCGGAGCCGGAATACCGGGGGGAGGACCGGGAACTGCTGCTGCCGTTGGTGCAGGGCGGCCGCATGCTGGCGTATTTCGTGGTGCGCGACGTCACCGTGCAGGCACCCAGCGTGGCCCCGAAGTATCTGGCGGGCATCGCCAACGCGGCGTTGGAGATCATTGCGCTCCGAAAGCACTGCGTCACGGATCGTCTCACGGGCCTGTTCAACCGGGAACACTTCCTCTCCGTGCTGACGCGCGCCGTGGATCGTGTGAAGGGCTGTCTCGTGCCCGGAGCCGGCGGGCTGGCCGCCTGCGAGAACACGGATACGGAGATGCCCACGTTTTCGGGCAACCTCGGCGTACTCTTTCTGGATCTGGATCGTTTTCAGACCGTGAACGACCGTTACGGCTACCCCTTCGGCGACCGTATAGTGGCCGAGGTGGGCCGCTGTCTTGCCGAGGTTTGTCCGGGCTTTGCCGCCGCCTCCCGTTACGGCAACGACAAGTTCGCCGTGCTGCTGCCGGATGCCAATCGGCGCGCCTGTTTTCAGCTGGCCGAGGTGATCCGCGAAAGCGTGGAGAAGCTGCATTTCGACGACCCGGTTTCCGGCGACCGCGTGCGGGTGAGCCTGAGTATCGGCTACGCCTCGTATCCGCAGGCGCTGGACGGCCGCCAGTACGGCCTCGACGCCTCGGAGCAGGGGCGTATCGTACTGCGCAAGGCACGCCGCGCCGCCGCCGTGGCCAAGGACATGGGCCGCAACCGCGTCTTCGGGTACCGGGACATCCTTGAAAAAGGCGGTCGCGTGCTGGAAACGCTTCCACTGGACCGCATGGCCGTGAGCCTCGGGACCACCGTAGGCGCACGGGTCGGGCAGCGCTTCCTGATCCGGTCCACCATTTCGGGCCGTCCGGCCGACGCGGCGCTGACGGCTGACGAACGCATCTCCGGCCGCTATCCGTCCATGTACAAGGCCGAGGCCGTTATCGTGGATGCGCAGGAGGACATCGCCTTTGCCGAGGTCCTGCATCTGGCGGACGCGGCGTGGCCTGTGGAGCCCGGCGACCGGCTGGTGCTCGTCACCGAACAGCAGAGCATCTTCGACACCGCCGGGGGCACCGAGACCCGTGACGAGGAGTCGGGATTGCTGGAATTTCGTGCCTTCATGGGCCGTTTCGAGGAATACCGCGGCGAGGGCGCGTTCGGCCTGTGCATCGTGAAGATTCTGAGTGAACCGCCGGAATCCGTGGCCAGCTACCGCGCGCACATGGAGAGCATGACCCGACACGCGGCGACGGTCGCCCGCGATGTGCTCGGGACGGAGGCCGTGGGCGGTAACTACGGCCTCGGCGGTCTGATCTTTCTTGTCCCCGATGTTTCGGATGAAGCCCTCAGGACAGCATGCGCGGAGATAGCCACCCGTTGCGAGAGCAAGCTGGCCGTGGATGTCTGCGCTGCGGGCGCGGTGCATCCCTGCCTCGACTTTCAGCCCGGCGAGACACTCGCCAACGTGCGCGACGCGCTGGACCATGCCCTGCTGTTGCCCGCACCCCGCGTGGCCGTGTTCGATTCCGTGACCCTGAACCTTACCGGCGACAGGATGTGGGCCGACGGCGACGTCTACGGCGCGCTGGATCGCTATCGCATGGCGCTGGAGCTGGAGTCCGGAAACTCCACGGCGCGCAATTCGCTGGCCATCTGCTACGCGCACCTTGGCAAGCTGGAAGAGGCACGGGAAGAGTTCTCAACGGTTCTGGAACGGGAGCCGGACGATGTGATGGCCCTGTACAACCTCGGGCGCGTGCTGCACCGCATGGGCCGCTTGGAAGAGGCGCGGGTGGCATACGATCGTTGTCTGGCACAGGAGCCGGAGCACATATTCAGCCTCGTGCGGCTGGGCAACCTTTCCGAGCGCGAGGGGAATCTCGACGAAGCGGAACGCCTGTATCTCAAGGCTTCCACCCTCAGGGGCGGGGAAACGCTGGCCTACCGTCCGCTGGCCCGCACAGCGTGGAAACGGGGCGATCTTGAGCAGGCGCGCGAATATCTTCATCTTGCGCTCAACGCCAACCACAACGATGCCCACGCCATGTACATGCTGGCACTGCTCTACATGGAGGGCGGCGAGGATCCGCAGATTGCGGAAGTGCTGGCAAGGCAGAGCGCGGCGCTTCGTCCGGAACGCGGCGACTATCTGGGTGTGCTGGTCCGTGCTCTCCGGGCGCAGGGCAAGGATGCCGAAGCCGATCAGGTGGCTGGCCGAATTCCCGAAGCCTGAGTGGAAATCGTCTCGAAGTGATCACGACCCCGGGGTAGCTGCCTCGGGGTCATTTTTTTAGCGGATGCCGTATTCGTCCAACAGTTGCTGAAGGCGCCCCTCGGATTTCATCCGTCGCAGTCCTTCGTCGATGATGGCGCGCAATTTCTCGCCGCGCGGGGTGCGGGGCAGGAGCATGTGGTAGGGCGTCTTGGGCATGCCGGGGATCGGAGCGTGGCCGAGGGCCGGATCGGAGAGAATGTCGATGCCGGTCAAGACGTAGGCCGCATATGGTTCATAGGCGATGGGAATATAGTCGCATCGCTGCTGAAGCAGCTTCTTCACGGCCTGGACAATGGTTCCGGAGGACGTGTCCAGCCGTTCGGGCGGAATCTGATATTGGTGGTAGCCGAAGTCGCTCACCCCGCAGCCTTTCATGGAGTGCAGGTCCTCAAGCGACTTGATGTAGGGCCCGAGGGGGTAGCGATGCGTGGAGTATAGAATGATCGGGGTGGTTAGGTAGAAGGTCTCGGAAAGCAGGAATTCCGAGGCTCGCTTGGGGCTGTAGGCGGCATTGAGCACTACGTCCACGTCCCCCTTGCGTGTGCGCTCCAGGCACTGGTTCCACGGCATGAGGGAGACTTCGAGCTTCATTCCCTGAGCGTCGAGAATCTCTTCGAGTACGTCCACGGACATGCCCACGAGCGTCCCGGCCTCCTCTCCCTCACGCTCGTAGAATACGTAGGGCGGCCACTCCGAGATGTCGTCACAGGCTCGCACCGTCTTTTTCAGGGGGGCGGCCATGCCCTGAGCGGCGGACATGAACATGCCCGCCGCTGCCAGGACGATAAGGACGAAGATCGCGGCGCGGTTCATGGGCCGGGGTCTCATTTGGAGAACAGCGCTTCGACGATGGTTCTGGCTTCCGCCTCGATGGCGTCGAGGTGCTGTTCGTCGCGGAAGCTCTCCGCGTATATCTTGTAGATTTCCTCGGTTCCGGACGGTCGGGCCGCGAACCAGCCGTTGTCCGTGCTGACCTTGAGACCGCCGATGGGTTCGCCGTTTCCGGGCGCATGGGTCATGCGCGAGGTGATGGCGTCACCCGCCAGTGTTTCGGTGCGGACGGATTCCGGAGTGAGCCGCTTGAAGGCCGCCTTCTGTTCGTTGGTGGCCGGGGCGTCGCTACGGCGGTAAATGGGTGCCCCGTGCTTCTGCTCCAGTTCCTTGTACAGTTCGCCGGGGTCGCGTCCGGTGACGGCGGTGATCTCGGCGGCAAGCAGGTTCAGGATGATGCCGTCCTTGTCCGTGCTCCACGGGCTGCCGTCAAAGCGCACAAAGCTGGCTCCGGCGGATTCTTCCCCGCCAAAGGCGCAGGTGCCCTTGAGCAGCGGTCCCACGAACCACTTGAAGCCCACAGGGACTTCAAAAATCTCGCGGTTCAGCCCTTCGGCCACGCGGTCGATCATGGAGCTGGTGACCACGGTCTTGCCGACGGCCGCTTCCGTTGACCAGTGCTCACGGCTGCGGAACAGATAGTCCACCGCCACGGAAAGGTAATGGTTCGGATTGAGCAGGCCCGAGGCGCGGGTCACGATGCCGTGTCTGTCGAAGTCCGGGTCGTTGCCGAAGGCGATGTCGAAGCGGTCGCGCATGGCGATGAGCCCGGCCATGGCGTAGGGCGAGGAGCAGTCCATGCGGATCTTGCCGTCCTTGTCCACGCTCATGAAACTGAAGGTCGGGTCGGGCGCGTCGTTGGTGACGGTGATGTCCAGCCCGTACTCGTCCGCGATGGGCTCCCAGTAGGCCAGTCCCGAACCGCCGAGCGGGTCAGCGCCGATCTTGAGGCCTTCGGCGGCCACGGCTTCGAGGTTCAGGATGCTGCCCAGATCGCGAACATAGGGCATGACGTAGTCGATGGCTTCCACGCCGTCGGTGGTCAGTGCCTGTGCCAACGGGACGCGTTTCACGCTCACCAGTTTGTCGATGAGGATCTGGTTGGCCCCGTCCTGAATGGCGGCGGTGGTGCGGAAGTCGGCGGGGCCGCCATCCGGCGGATTGTACTTGATGCCGCCGTCTCGCGGGGGATTGTGCGAAGGGGTGATGACCACGCCGTCTGCCAGTCCGGTGGTGCGGTCCCGGTTCCAGCTCAGGATGGCGTGAGAGATGACGGGCGTTGGCGTGTAGCCGAAGCCCATCTGGTAGCGAACGGCCACGCCGTTGGCCGCGAAGACTTCAAGCGCGGTGGTGAAGGCCGGTTCGGAAAGGGCGTGGGTGTCCATTCCCAGAAACAGCGGACCGTCGATGCCGCGCATTCTGCGATGCTCGCAGACGGCCTGACACACGGCCATGACGTGCGACTCGTTGAAGGTGGACGTGAGCGAGCAGCCCCGGTGTCCGGAGGTGCCGAAGGATACTATTTCGTCCGGATTCTTGGGATCCGGTTTCCTGGAATAGAAAGCCGTGACGAGCCGGGGGATGTTTTCCAGCATGTCATGGGTCGGGGGTTTCCCGGCCATCGGATGAAGTGACATGAAGCCTCCGTTGTTTACGTTACCTAGCCTACCGGAATATCAGGCTGTGGACATTATCACAAGACCGGTCCGGCTTGATGCGGTCAAGGCGGCAGGGATGATAATGGATCGCCGACATTCCTTATCGGTGTCATGCCTTGCGGCTCTTCTGAATTATATATCCGTCGAGTCCGATCATGCGGCTTCGTGCCGGGCAAGAGCCCGCACGCGTTTGACCACGGGCGGGTGCGAATACTGCAACCATACCGTGAACGGGTGCGGCGTGAGGTTCGACAGCGAATCCGCCGAGAGCCGTTTGAGTGCGGAAGCCAGCTCTCCGGGACGTCCGGTGGTGCGTGCGGCAAAGGCGTCCGCCTGATATTCGTGCTTTCTGGAGAGCGCGCCGTCAGCCAGCGAAAGCAGCATGGAGACCGGGGTGTAGAGCAGGGCGAAGAACACCAGCCCGGCGTGGACGCTCATCTGCTGTACGCCGAAGGCTTCGAACAGCCTCGGCGATTCGAGGAAGAACGAGAGCAGCCAGAACATGAGGCCGGTCTTGAGCACGGAGGCCACAAGCATTTTGCGCACGTGCCCCAGTTTGGCGTGCCCGACTTCGTGCGCCAGCACCGCCGTTATTTCGCCGGGAGTGTGCCGCTCCACCAGCGTGTCGAACAGGGCGATGCGGCGTTTCTTCCCGAATCCGGTGAAGAAGGCGTTGGCCTTGGTGCTGCGCTTGGAGCCGTCCATGAGGTACAGCCCTTCCAGTTCGAACCCTTGTGAGTCCGCATAGTTTTCAAGCATCTGCCGAAGCTCTCCCTGCTCCAGCGGGGTGAAGCGGTTGAACAGCGGCAGAATCCATTGCGGAGCAACATAGGTGACCGCGAGGCTGAAGAGCGTGGTGAATCCCCAGCACCAGAGCCACGCGTCAGGCCCGGCCCAGCGGAAGAACAGCAGGATGCCCGCCAAAAGCGGACCGCCAATGACCGCGGCCAGAACGACGGCCTTGAGGCGGTCGGCCACGAAGGTTTCGGGCGTGGTCTTGTTGAATCCGAAGCGGTTTTCCAGCACAAAGGTTCTGTAGACCGAAAAGGGCAGGCCCGGGATCATGCTCAGCAATCCCAGCAGGCCGAAGAAGAGCAGCCCCGTGACCAGCGGGCCGAAGCCGAAGGACCGCACTGTGTCGTCGGCCCATGCAAAGCCGCCCGCCACGATGAAGATGATGGAGATGACCGTGGAAATGGTGTCATCCACGGATTCAAGCCGCATCTTGGCAAGGTTGTATTGCTGTGAGCGGCGGTAGGCTTCGTCGTCGATGATGTCCCGAAACTCCTCCGGCGGCCGGGTGGAGAGGTTTTTTGCGTCGAGGTGGCGGGATATCATGCCGAGGGCCCACGCGGCCACGAGTGATGCCAGAATGAGAGCGAGGTATATGTTCATGACTCCTCCGAATGCGGTGGTGCTTGTATTCGATGCAGGCCTTTTGGGGCTGCTGACCCGAAAGGCCGATGATGGCGAAATACGCTATCGGGCGCGAAAGGGCCAGTCAATCAAGGACATGGTGGAGTCGCTGGGGGTACCGCACACCGAAGTGGGCGAACTGGTCGGCCCCGGCGGAGAGCGAGTCGGGTTCGGCTACCGGCCTGAAGAGGGCGGACGCGTCGAGGTCCGCTCCGTGGTCGAGCCTTTCGATGTGATGCAAGATCAGCCTTTGCGGGCCGCGTTGCCGCATCTGGCCTTTATCGTGGATGAAAACGTGGCTGGCTTGGCACCACTGTTGCGAGCCATGGGACTGGACGCGGCCCGCGACGGACTGAACGGCGATGCTACCCTTGCAGAACGGGCCGCTGCGGAGAAACGGGTGGTGCTCTCGCGGGACCGGGGCCTGCTCAAGCGCGCTGCGGTGACGCACGGGCGGCTGTTGCGGACCGAAGGCACCGATGCCCAATTTGCGGAAATCGTCCGGCATTTCGGGCTTGTCCCCACAGCGGAGTTCATGCGCCGCTGCCTGCGTTGCAATCGGCCCACCATTCCTGTGGAAAAAGTGGATATTCTGCACTTGCTGGAGCCGAAAACGAAAAAATACTTCAATCATTTCAGAATGTGTGGTGGGTGCGGAAACATATACTGGCGCGGCAGCCACTACCAGCGTCTTGTCAACAGGTTGGCACGTGCGGGGGTGCGAATTCCGACACAGGAGCCTCTAACTGCCGACGAAGCTTGATTTAATGAGGCCGGTGTATTACCGTCGGGTAAATTTCCCCAAGATCGAGGTACAGCATGAGCGCCACCGCCAAAACCATTCGCGAGGACATCGCGCGGGCAAAAGCCTACATCGGACGCAACGATTACCTGCGTTCGCTGGACGCGCTTGCGCGTGCCGTGAAGGGCGTGGCGGCAAGCCAGGTGTTCGGCCGCGAGAAGTTCGAGGTGCAGGCGCTTCTTGAAGAGGCGTTCCGCGACCTGAACGGGATGGCCGTGGTCAAGAAGCTCTTTCCCAAGGGGCTCAACTATCAGCGGGGCAAGGAGGCGCAGCTCTACAAGACGCTGACCCGTCTGGCCGCCCGGCTGAAAGACGCCATGGAAAAGGCACGCATCGCCAAGCAGCGCGAACATCTCTGGAAGCTCGACGAGATGCTGCTCGAAGCCCAGAAGCACATGGAAAACGAGAATCCGCTGGAGGCGCGCAAGCTCTTCCGCGCCGCTTCCGACACCTTCACGGAGATCGAGGGCCTGAACTCCGACATCGGCACGCGGCTGATGATGGGTGGCCTGCTTCAGGAGGCCGTGGAATACCTCAAGCGTGCGCTGGAGCAGAATCCTTCCGACAACCGGGCGTACGGCTCGCTCATCATGTGCTACGAAGGGCTCGGGGAGACCGCCAAGGCCATCGAGACCGTCAAGGAAGCCATGCGCAGACTCGGCGTGAACGAATCGCTTGAAATGCGTCTGGCCAAGCTGCACCTGTCGCGCCGCGAATGGGGCGAAGCCAACAAGTACGCCGCCGCGGTGGTCCAAAAGAATCCGCTCAATCTCGAAGCCGAGAAGATCGTCAAGAAGACCGAGCCCAAAATTTACGGCGCGGGTGGAAAGACCAGCCCCGGCAAGTCTTCCGGTTCCGGCTCGGGCAAGGCCATCAAGCTCGACATCTAGGGCCTCAGGGTCCGAAACTCTTCGTTTTCATTTCCAAGAATCAGATTTCCGTCGCGATCGACGGTCATTGCTTTTGCGTTCCCGAGGCTGCGGCCCACGGGTTGCTTGCCGCCTTCGGGCGGGAGCATCCAGACGACGCCGTTGGCGTCCAGCGCGAAAATGCTGCCTTGGCGGGAGATGGCCAGATCAAGCACCGTGGAGTCGAAGCGCGCCAGTTCCATGCGGTTTCCGTCCGGGGTGTGGCAGACGACGCTGTCCTGCCCCGCAGTGTAGATGTTGCCATGCCGGTCCATGAGCATGGAAGAGGCTTCGGCATAGGATGGAAGCAGGATGAAAACGGTCAGCAGAGCCAGTTTGAATGCACGCATGTTACCTCCGTGTTGCTTGACCGCAGACTAGAAAGGGGACATTGATATGTCCAATATGCTTTGGAGTTGCGATTGATACCTTGGAGGTATGGATGGAATTGCGTCATCTGAAATATTTCATGGCCGTGGCCGAGGAGCTGCACTTCGGCAGGGCCGCCCGGCGACTTCATGTTTCCCAGCCGCCGCTGAGCCGGCAGGTGCGGCAGCTTGAGGAGGAGCTCGGTGTCGAGCTTTTCGAGCGGAACAGTCGCCGAGTGGAGCTGACCGCTGCAGGTCGGTATTACATGGCGGAAGTGAACAAGGCCATGGCCGTCCTTGATGAGGCGGGGCGAACGGTGCGTAGCGTCGCGGCCGGGGAGGAAGGGGCGCTCAAGGTCGGATTTGTCGGCCCTGCGAGCCTGAGCCGCTTTCCCGAAGTGGTCCGGGAGTTCAGACGCAGGTTCCCGAATATCAGGCTGACCATCCGGGCCATGTCCACGTATCATCAGCTGGATCTGATGAACCGGGGACGGCTGGATGCCGGGTTCTCGCGGCTTTTCGGGCACGATACCCACGGCCTGAATGCGAAGCTGTTTCTGCGGGAACCATATGCGCTCGCCGTACCGGAAGGGCATCGTCTTCACGGACGAACCGGCGTTTCGCTGTCGGACCTGCATGGCGAGGACATGATTTTCTACCCACGTCATTACCAGCCGAAACTGCATGACGCGATCATCGCCGCATTTGAACGGGCCGGGGTTACGCCGGATATCGTGCAGGAGGCGAACACCGAGCAGAGCACACTGGCGCTCGTGGCTGCAGGCATGGGTGTGGCGCCGGTCCCTGCGTCATCGGCAAACGGCTGCTTACGCGGGGTTGGCATTGTTTCGCTGGAGCAAGGGCTTCCGCCTTGGGAGGTCTCCATCGTCTGGCCCGAGCATGGACACGGCCCCGTGATGGAGCGTCTGCTGGAAGTGGCTTCGGAATTCACGCAAATCGCCTGAATCCAAACAACGTCCGTAGACCATACCAGGCACATGAATGGAGGAGCCTCATGATGACCTATCTATACCTCGCCCTCGCCATTGTCGCCGAGGTGGCTGCGACCATGGCACTCAAGGCACTGTCCGATGAGTTCAGGGTAGGCACGCTGGCGCTGGTTGTTGGCGGATATGTCACCGCCTTCACGTTCCTGTGTGTCGTGCTGCGGACCCTGCCCGTGGGCATCGGCTACGCCATTTGGGCCGGGCTCGGCACCGCTCTTGTGGTGCTGTGCGGGGCGCTCATCTATCGGCAGGTGCCCGACCTTTGGGCGCTGACCGGAATCGGTTTGATAGTGGCAGGGGTGGTGTGCATCAACGTCCTTTCCAAAACGAATGTTCACTGATTTCCCCTAGAGACGGCGTCCTGTCCCGAATCGTGACCGTCTTGCATGCCTTTCCTGTGAGGTTGCCGATTTCCCAGGATGTTTACCGGCAGCATCGAAACATGAGCAGTGCCGCAATCACGCATGCAGCAAGAATCAGGGCCACAATAAAACCGGCTGCGTCCGCTGTCTCGACGCCGCTGTGCAAGCCGCATCGCAACTGCTCGCGATAAGCAATTTCTTCATAATCACCCGAATGCATCATTTCTCCGTGGGCTTGATTTGTCCGTCAAGTCCAAGTAGAGCCGAAAAGAGTGATATGTCTAATATATTTATTGCGTACTATTGATATGGGGAATGTCTTAATATGAATCTGCGTCAGTTGGAGTATTTCAAGGCAGTGGCCGAGGAGCTGCATTTCGGGCGAGCGGCCGCGAAGATGCACGTAGCGCAGCCGCCGCTCAGTCAGCAGATACGCAAGCTGGAAGATGAGCTTGGCGTGATGCTGCTGAAGCGTGACAACCGGAATGTGTCCCTGACGCCGGAGGGAGGGCGTTTTCTTGATGCGGTGAAGGACAGCCTCGCCGTGTTGGAAGATGGAGTCGAGCAGGTGCGTATGATGGCAAGCGGAGAAATCGGGCGGGTGGTCGTCGGTTTCATGGCCTCGGTCACCCAGTCGCGATTTCCTGATGCCGTTGCGGAGTTCCGAGAACTGCACCCCGGAATCACGCTGGAATTGCGCGAAATGAATTCCGTGGAGCAGCGTCGGGCGCTGCTGGACGGCGAACTGGACGTTGGAATGGTTTTCAGTGGGTGCTCGCAGTCACCCCAATTGTGTTTCAGGATATTTCTGAGCGAACCTTACATGCTTGCCGTGCACAGGAACCATCCGCTGGCGGCAGTTGGAGAAGCACGCCTTGAAGATCTGGACGGAGAGGCTCTCATTGTTTTTCCACGGGACGTGCATCGCAAGTCATACGATAGTTCCATGGCGGTTTTCAGCGCGGCGGGCGTGACGCCGAGAGTGGTGCAGGAGACTGCCACGCATCATACCAAGCTGGCGCTGGTGGCGACGGGATTGGGAGTGGGGCTGGTTCCGGCCCGGATGGCCGGAGTCTGTCCCAGAGGAGTTCGGCTTCTGCCTTTCGACTGGCAGGGGGCGCAGGACCGCAAGAGCGTGCTCAGGCTGGCGTGGCGCAATGACAATTCATCAACTGCGCTGCAATGCTTTCTCAAGGTGATGGAACGCTACGCCGAACCGAATCCCGCGGTGAATGGCTGTTTGTGAGTATCGTCTGACGCCGATTGCCGACCGTTGTGGGCAAGCAAATGAAAAGGCCCCCCGCATCCAGTGCGGGGGGCCTTGTTATCTGGCTGGTTCAGCTGGGTCGGGCTAGTACATGCCGCCCATTCCACCCATGCCGCCCATGCCGCCCATGCCGCCGGGCATGGCCGGAGCGCCGCTGTCCTTTTCAGGCTTTTCGGCGATGGCGCATTCGGTGGTCAGCAGCAGACCGGCCACGGAAGCGGCGTTCTGGAGCGCGGTGCGGGTGACCTTCTTGGGATCGATGACGCCGACCTTGATGAGGTCTTCGTACTCGGAGGTGGCGGCGTTGAAACCGAAGCCGTCCTTGCCTTCCTTGATCTTCTCCACAACGATGGAGCCTTCAAATCCGGCGTTGCCGGCGATCTGGCGCAGCGGCTCTTCGATGGCGCGGGTGATGATGGCGATGCCAGCGGCTTCGTCGTCATCGACCGGCTTGAGATCCTTGAGTGCCTTGGTGGCGCGGGCGAGAGCCACACCGCCGCCGGGCACGATGCCTTCTTCCACGGCAGCGCGGGTGGCGTTCAGGGCGTCTTCCACGCGGTCCTTCTTTTCCTTCATTTCGATCTCGGTGGCTGCACCGACGTGAATGACGGCGACACCGCCCACGATCTTGGCGAGGCGCTCCTGGAGCTTTTCGCGATCGTAGTCGGAAGAGGACTCGTTGATTTCGGCGCGGATCTGCTTGATACGGGCCTTGATTTCTTCAGCGTCGCCAGCACCGTCGACAACGGTGGTGTTGTCCTTGTCGATGACCACGCGCTTGGCGGAACCGAGGTCGTTGACGGTGAGGTTTTCGAGCTTGATGCCGAGGTCTTCGGAGACGACCTGGCCGCCGGTCAGGACAGCGATGTCCTTGAGCATGGCCTTGCGGCGCTCGCCGAAGCCCGGAGCCTTGACGGCGGACACGTTCAGGGTGCCGCGCAGCTTGTTGACCACGAGGGTGGCCAGAGCTTCGCCTTCGATGTCTTCACCGATGATGAGCAGCGGACGGGACATCTTGGCAACCTGCTCCAGAACGGGCAGAAGTTCCTTCATGTTGGAGATCTTCTTTTCGTTGAGCAGGATGAGCGGCTCTTCCATTTCGCAGGTCATGCGCTCGGGATTGGTGACGAAGTAGGGGGAGAGGTAGCCGCGGTCGAACTGCATGCCTTCGACGACGTCCAGGGTGGTTTCGAGACCCTTGGCTTCCTCAACGGTGATGACGCCTTCCTTGCCGACCTTGTTCATGGCCTCGGCGATGATGTTGCCGATGGTGGCGTCGTTGTTGGCGGAGATGGTTCCGACCTGTGCGATTTCTTTCTGGTCGCGGGTCGGCTTGGTGACGTTGCCGAGTTCTTCGACAACGGCTGCAACGGCCTTGTCGATGCCGCGCTTGATGGCCATGGGGCTGCGGCCGGCGGCCACGAGCTTGACGCCTTCGGTGAAGACGGACTGGGCCAGGATGGTAGCGGTGGTGGTACCGTCACCGGCCACGTCGGAGGTCTTGGAAGCGACTTCCTTGACCATCTGTGCGCCCATGTTCTCGAACTTGTCTTCGAGTTCGATTTCCTTGGCGACGGTCACGCCGTCCTTGGTGATGACCGGAGCGCCGAAGCTCTTTTCGATCACGACGTTGCGGCCCTTGGGGCCGAGGGTCACCTTGACTGCGTTGGCGAGCTTGTCCACGCCTGCTTTCAGTTTTTCACGGGCTTTGGCGTCGAAGAGAATTTCTTTGGCCATTGGGTATCTCCTTCAATATTGAACTATTTCGTCTAAAAAATGAGCCTTAATTGTCTATATGCCGGAATACGACTACTCGACGACAGCGAGGATGTCGTCCTCACGCATCACGAGATGTTCGTTGCCGTCGATCTTGACTTCGGTTCCGGCGTACTTGGCGAACAGCACGGTGTCGCCGGTCTTGACGGTCAGTTCAACACGCTTGCCGGCGTCGTCCAGTTTGCCGGGACCGGCGGCGACGACCTCGCCCTTCATGGGCTTTTCCTTGGCGGAATCGGGGATGATGATGCCACCTGCGGTCTTCTCTTCCATTTCCAGGCGCTTCACCAGCACGCGGTCGTTCAGCGGTTTCAGCTTCATTCGTCTATACCTCCGGGTATCATTGGGTTTTTTATGCGTTTGCCCCGGCCTGAGGGAGCCGGGCTCCGCGCTGAGCAGCGGAAGACTCGGGGATAAATAAGCACACTCGCCATGCTGTCAAGCGGGGGGCGTGATTTTTTTGTGTCGGAAACGGGAGAAAGGGTCGAAAAGGCTTACTTGCCGGTGTCGAGGCCGGTGGCGCGCTCCAACACGCGCTTGTGCGCATGGAACCAATCATAAAGGTGGTCGCGCACGCAGGCGGCTGTCATGGCTGCACCGCCTTCGAGCCTGCCCATGAGTTCGAGGGTCTGGGCCATGAACCTGTCATGGTCGAGCCGGTGCGCTTCGAGTGCGGGGCACTGCTGTTCGCTAAGCAGCTCCTCCTCGTGGCGGAAGTGCATCAGGGCACTGTCGCGCAGGCGCTCGATTGCGGTGAGCAGGCTGCGGCGTTCGGCCTGATCCTCCAAAGGGGCGTTCATGTCGCGGATCATTTCCGTCAACGATTCGAGCAGGTCCGAAAACTTCTGGTGCAAGTCGTCAAGGTGCTTGATGCCGGTGAGTTCCCCTTTGGGAGAGCTCATGCTGTCGAGCGTCATCACATTCCTCCGTGAACAGGCTGACTGGCTCTTGTAATGGCCCGGAGCGCTTCTGTCCAGTGGTTGCCGGTAACGGCTCCGTGACCACATTTTGACATGGCGTAACCGCAGGGAAACCGTTTCGGCGCGTCCGCGCAGTAGAATCCCGCAAACCCGAAGGGAAGGAGCACGCCATGCAGCAGCAGACAGTCGAGCAGCAGCTATTCAGGTTGGAGAATCCGTCCGACGGCCCGTTCAAACGCGCGCTGTTCAACATTGCATCAAGGCCGCTGACGAAACTGTTGCGTTTTGACACGCTTAACAGCCTGTATGACCGCTACCGGCAGGAGGAAGTCGGCGGCGAGTTCGTGGACCGCGTGCTGGAGATGTTCGGCATACGTATCGAAATGGGCGGCAGACCGCTGTCCAAGGTCCCGGCAAAGGGGCCTCTGGTCGTTGTTGCCAACCATCCTTTCGGCGCCATCGAGGGGGTCATTCTCGTCAAGCTGCTGAAGCAGATACGGCCCGACGTGAAGGTCATGGCCAACTATATGCTCGGCAAGATTCCCGAAATGCGGGAGCACCTGATTCCGGTGGACCCTTTTGGCACCGAAAGGTCGGCAAAAGCCAATATCTCCGGACTCAAGGAGAGTCTGCGCTGGCTCAGGGACGGTCACCTGCTGGCCGTGTTTCCTGCTGGCGAAGTCTCCAGCCTCAAGGTTGGCAGACGCATGGTGGCCGACCCGCAGTGGAGCGAGACCGTGGCCCGCATGGTCAGGAAGACGCGCAGTCCTGTGGTCCCGATGTTCTTCAATGGCCGTAACAGTGCCGTATTTCAGGCAGCGGGCATGATTCATCCGCGCCTTCGCACGGTGCTGCTGCCCCACGAGAATCTCAAAAAGGCCAGCCGCACCGTTCAGGTCAGCGTCGGCGGTCCCATCGCCTTCGAGCGGCTGGAGTCCTTTGAGAACGATACGGAACTCACGGATTACCTTCGCTTTCGGACCTACCTGCTTCGCCGTCAGAAGCCACTCCCTTTCAGTTCCGGAAAGGAAAAGGCGCCGCGCAGCATGGCGCCGCTGGCGGGCAGCATGGCAAAGCACATCCTGGCAAGTGAAGTGGCGGCCCTGCCGGACGAAAACCTGCTAGTGCAAAGCGGCGACCTGAAGGTCTTTCAGGCCGAGGCATGGCGCATTCCGCGCGTCCTGCGGGAGATAGGCGTGCTTCGCGAAAAAACATTCCGCGCCGTGGGCGAGGGCACCGGCAATCCCACGGATATCGACGAATACGACGACACGTATCGCCATCTGGTGCTCTGGAACGACAAGGAGCGTGAAGTCTGCGGGGCCTACCGCTTCGCCCTGAGCGACGAAATCCTTGCCGCACAGGGAGCCAAGGGCATCTATTCGGCCTCGCTGTTCCGTTTCTCGCCGGGATTCCTAGAGGAATTGCAGCCAGCGCTTGAGCTGGGGCGCTCCTTTGTGCGCGCCAAGTATCAGCGCAGCTATCAGCCGCTGCTGATGCTCTGGAAGGGTCTTGCCGCATTCATCGTGAAGAATCCCCGGTACTCCAGACTTTTCGGCTGTGTGAGCATTTCCGGCGACTACTCGCCGCTTTCACGCGAACTCATGGCTGGTTTCCTCAAGCGCCACTGTTTCGACAAGGAGCTTGCCCGGATGGTCACGCCGTCCACCCCGCTCAAGGACAAGGCGCTGAAACGTCTGGACGTGGCGCTCTCCGAGGCCGCCCTCAGCGACCCGGAAGACCTTGGCTCACTGGTGACGGAGGTCGAGGGACGCGGCATCCCGGTGTTGCTCAAACAGTACTTGAAGCTCGGCGGCAAAATCCTCGGCTTCAACGTGGACCCGGACTTCGGCGACTGCCTCGACGGCCTGATTCTCGTGGACCTCGTGCACACCGACCCCAAAATTCTGTCCCGCTTCATGGGCGCGAAAGGGGCAGAGAGTTTTCTTCGTCATCACGAGAGAGTCACCGAGGTCGTGCCGGTAGCGGCCTGATTCATTTATATATGTAATGAAAAGGGCCCGCGGTGATGCGGGCCTCTTTTTGTCTTGCATTTGTGGTGGGTACGCTGATTTTGCGTAAGTAAAAAGGTAGGCTTTTCGTCAGCCTACAGCCCCTTCTTCTTCTCGATCCACTTGTCCACCTGAGGCGGCACGTAGCCATCGAACTTGTCGAGCAGGCCGCCGGGTGAGGCGTCGGTGAGCACCATGCCGCGGTGTTCGGAGACGAGGAATCCTTCTTCCACCACTTTGTCCAGAAAGCCCGCCAGTTCGGAGTAGTATCCTTTGACGTCCAACAGGCCGCAGGGTTTGCTGTGGTAGCCGAGTTGGTTCCAGGTCAGCACCTCGAAGAATTCCTCAAGCGTGCCGATGCCGCCGGGCATGGCGATGAAGCCGTCGGAAAGCTCAGCCATCTTGGCCTTGCGGGCGTGCATGGAGGGCACCACGTATTGTTCGGTGAGGCCGTGGTGCGCCACTTCCTTCTTCACCAGCAGCTCGGGGATGACACCGATGACACTGCCGCCCGCCGCCAGCGCGGCGTCGGCAAGGGTGCCCATAAGCCCGACTCCGGAGCCGCCGTAAACCACGCCGATTTCTCGTTTCGCCAGCTCGGTGCCGAGCTCGACTGCGGCTTCGGTGTATCGTGAATCATGGCCGGGGTTGGAGCCGAGAAAAACGCATATTCTTTTCATGACCAAAGTTATCCTTTGCTTTGCACCGCGGCTTTGATCGAGGCGGCGAACTGGTCCACCTCGGCCTCGGTGGTGTTCCAAGAGAGCATCCAGCGCAGGCTGCGCTCGGTCTCGTCCCAGATGTAGAAATAATATTCGTCGAGCAACTGGTTGATCGCGTGCTCGGGTACCTTTGCAAAGACCGCGTTGGTCTCCACTTCGCCGAGAATCTCCACGCCCTCAACAGCTGCGGCCTTTTTTGCCAGACGCTTCGCCATGGCGTTGGCGTGCCGGGCGTTCTCCAGCCAGATGCCGTCTTCGAGGTACGGGAGGAACTGCGCCGACACGAAACGCATCTTGCTGACGAGCTGCATGAACTGCTTGCGGAAAAACGGCATGCCGGGGCCGATGTCCGGGTTCAGCAGTACCACGGCCTCGCCCATGACCAGACCGTTCTTGGTGCCCCCAAAGGAGAGCAGGTCCACACCGAGGTCGGTGGTCATCTCGCGGAATGAGCAGCCGAGCGCGGCGCAGGCGTTGGCGATGCGGGCACCGTCGATGTGCACGAGCATGTCGTTTTTGTGCGCGAAATCGCACCATGCGCGAATTTCATCGGCCCTGTAGAGCGTGCCCAGCTCGGTGCACTGGGTAAGGGATATCACCCGGGGCTGGTTGCGATGCACGAAGCCATGCGCCGCCAGCTGCGGCACGGCCTGATCCGGGCTGATCCGCCCGTCATTGCTCGGCAAAGTCACGGACTTGAAGCCGCCCACGGCTTCCGGTGCACCGCATTCATCCGTCGTGATATGCGCGTGCTCGGAGCAAATGACGGACTGCCACGTTTCGCAGACCGAGCGAAGGCCGGTGACGTTGGCCGCCGTACCGGTGGTCACAAAAAAGGTCCGGGCCTGCGGGCCGAAGTGCTCGCGGAAGAGTTGCTCGGCCCTGCGGGTGGTTTCGTCTTCGCCGTAGGCCTTGGCAGAGCCTGCGTCGGCGGCGGTCAGGGCATGCAGTACGGCAGGGTGCGCCCCGGAGTTGTTGTCGCTGGCAAAGGATTTCATTGCTGGTCGTCTCCTGCGAGTTTCAGAAAGCGTCGGGTTTCGGGCTGGGTCGCCAGATGCTCCGCCCAGCGGGCATAGCCTTCGGCGTCGGGGTGAACGCCGTCGCCGCGTTGCAACGACTGGCGAAAGGCGTCGTCCGAGTTGAGCAGGGCGGTGCTTGATACAAAGGTTGCCCCATGTCTGGCGGCTACGGGCGGGAACTGGCGTTCGAGTGCGTCGAGATGCTCTCGCAGGTCATTGCGCAGAACGGGCGGCGGGCCGATGAGCAGCACCTCAGCCATGGAAGCCATATCCGTAAGTAGGGTATCCAGGTGTCCAGTGCTTTCGTTGGGCGGGATGCCTTGTGCCGCGTCGGCAGTTCCGGCGCAAAGGGCTATCCGGACCGGCGCCTCGTCCGAGACCCTTCGTCCGGCTTCACCGCGCCAGCGGTAGAGCAGATGGCGCGAGGTGTTGGCGCGAACGCCCATATTGTACCATGTGTCCTCGGTCCGTTTTGCCGGACCGTGTAGAGCCAGACGCCCCGCAAGACCGAGTCCCCCGCCGTCGCCGTAGCCGAGGGTGAGGGAGTCTCCGAAAAACAGAAAGATCACGGTTATTCCTTGGTGCGTGCGGATGCGGACCGAATTCTCAGACCGAACACAGCGGTGGCCCGCACTGCACGGTCGTCGAGCGGGAGGTCCCGTCCGGAGTATTTGATGGTAATGGCCCGCAGCGCGTTACGGTGAGCATCGCCGGACAGCTCGCCGGGAGCGGCGGTTCCGGACACGCTTCGGAAGCTGTAGCCCAGCTTGCAGGCCAGTTCGCCTTCCATGCGCGCCTCGATGTCCACAGCGGCGCTGAAGCCCACCACGGTTCCGGAGCGCAGGGCGTCGGCCTTGCGTCCCCGCAGACTGGAATGCAGCACCAGCAAGTCTTCCTCACGCGCAAAGTTCACGGGTACGCTGTATGGGCCCTGGTCGTCGCATATGGCAAGCCAGAGTACGTCTGCCCTGTCGAGCACGTCGTAAACGGCGCGTTTGTCGGTCGTAGTATCCTGCTTCATGGCATCAACCCCTTTATCATTTCGGGCAAAGGGTCTATTACTGTCTCATGCTCCGGAACACAACCGCCGGGTTGACCTCGGTCATCATTCCCGCACTTTGCGAGGCCTCCGCCATCAATGCGGTAGTGACCAACGTGCGCGAAGCGGCGGGGGGGCTGCCGGTGGAGATCATAGTTGCCGACGGCGATCCCGACGGCTCGACCCTCGCAGCAATTGCCGACCCCGAGGTGGTCGGCATTGTTTCCAGTCCCGGAAGGGGGGCACAGATGAACGCGGGCGCCGCGGCTGCGTCGGGTGATGTCCTGCTCTTTCTGCACGCGGACACGCGGTTGCCGGGAAACGGACTGCGGCATGTTCGCAAGGCAATGCATGAGCATGAAGCCGGGGCGTTTAGGGTGTGCTACGACACCCGCTCGCGCTGGGTTCGGTTTCTCGGCGAGATGAGCAACCTGCGGGCCCGCATGGAGCGCATTCCTTACGGCGACCAGACGCATTTTTTCCGCGCCGAGACCTTTCATTCCCTCGGCGGGTATCCCGAAATCCCCATCATGGAAGACGTGGAGATGTTCCAGAAGCTCGCTGCTTCGGGCGTCCGGCCCGTGTTGTTGCGTGAGCGGGTAACCACCTCTGCGCGTCGGTACGAAGCCGAAGGGCCTTTTGTCCGCCCATTCCGCAATATAGGGCTTCGACTCAGGCATCGGTTCGGTGCCGACCCGCGTTCACTGGCCGGGAGCTACCGGCCGCAATGTCATTTGGAGCGAAAATGAACGGTTGCGTGCTTTTCTTCGTCAGAAACCCCGTGCCCGGCAAGGTCAAGACGCGGCTCGCCGCCGATACTTCGGATCGCACGGCCTGCGACCTGTATCGCCTGATGGCGTCATCGGTGCTTCAGCGTCTGGAGGAAGACGGCGTGGAAACGGCAGTCTGCTATACACCCGAGGACGCCCGTCCGCAGGTGGTGGACTGGCTCGGTCCCGGGCGCGCCTACATCTCGCAGAAAGGTCCGGACCTGGGTCGGCGCATGGAGAACGCTTTTCGCGAGATATTTTTCATGGGCTATCGCAAGGCGGTACTCGTGGGCAGCGATATTCCCGGTATCACCAGCGAGGACTGTCTGAGCGCTCTTGAAGCTCTGTCGCCCAAGCGGGCGGTGTTGGGGCCGGCAGGAGATGGCGGATACTACATGATAGGTTTTCACCGGGACGGCTTCGTGCCGCAGGCCTTCAGCGGCATGAAGTGGGGCGGACACAACGTGTTTGGCTCGACCTACGAAACCATTCAGCGAGGCGGTCTGTCCGTCTCACTCAAGCCCCGGCACATGGATGTGGATACCCTCAACGACCTGCGCGAATTCATCAAGAGTGCGGATTCGGCCGCGTGGAAGGGCACGCCGTTCATGGAACGGGCAAGGACCATCACCGGCAGTTAGAAGTCCATCAACCCCAGCGGGTCGAGCGTCTTTCTTTCGGCGCGTCGAAAGCGTACCACGTCGCAGAACAGCTCATCTTCTATGGAGATTTCCCAGTCTCCGCCGGAACCGAAGCTGTTCCAGAGTTCGGTTCGGATGCCTTGGCGCACCTTGATGCGCACTTCATCGGCGTCCGCCTTGTTCAGGCAGTCCAGCATGGCCGGGACCAGTCCGCAGGTGACACCTTGCAGGTCGAATTCGGGGATGTTTTCCATGGCTATTTTCCGATGCAGAATGAGTCGAAAACGGCGTTGAGCACTTCGTCCGGGGCAATGCGTCCCGTAATGGAGGCCATGGCGTCGCAGGCGGCTTCGAGTCGGACGCCGAGCAGGTCGTGCGGAAGGCCCGCCGTTGCGTCGGTCTCCAGTGCGGCGAGTTCCTGCGCGGCCCGGCGCAATGTTTCCGCCTGGCGCGCGTTGGGGACGGTTTCGTCCGGATCGGGCTGGGATTCGCCGGAGCCGAGGCGCTCGACTATCTTGTCAGCCAGCGTGTCCATATTTCGCCCACTCTTCACCGACACCTTGACGATGTCGATCATGAACCGTTTGAAAACCTTCCATGCCGGTGGCTGGGCCTCGGGCAGGTCGTATTTGTTGAAGACCGCGATGGTCTTAGACGGGTCAAGGGCGACGGCGGCGTCCACGTCCTCGTCGGTGATGGTCTCGGACGCGTCCACCACATAGAGAATAAGGTCGGCCTGCTCCATCAGTTCGCGGCTGCGCTCGATGCCAGCGCGCTCCACGTTGTCCTCGGAATCCCGGATGCCTGCGGTGTCGGCCAGACGCACGGTCATGCCGCCCAGCGTCACGGATTCCTCGAGATAGTCGCGTGTGGTGCCGGGGGTGTCGGTGACAATGGCCCGGTCGTGGCCAAGCAGTGCGTTCATGAGGCTCGACTTGCCAGCATTGACCAGTCCCGCGAGCACGACGAGCGCGCCTTCGCGCCACGCTTTGGTGCGTTCAAAGGAGGCGATCAACGCCTCAACGTCCTCGCGAACTTCTCGGGACACTGCAGAAATGCGTTCGGGGGGCAGGCACTCGACATCTTCCTCGGGAAAATCCACGGCCACGCACAGCTCTTTTCTGAGGTGCTCCAGCCGGTTCCTGAGGGTGTCGATGCGGCTGCCGAGCGCCCCTGAAAGCCGGGTGCGGGCCAGATGAAGCGCCGCCTTGGACGGTGCGTGAATCAATTCAGCCACGGCTTCGGCCTGCGTCAGGTCCATGCGTCCGTTCAGGAAAGCCCGGTAGGTGAACTCGCCACGCTCGGCCAGTCGGGCACCGCGGGAAAGGGCGGACTCAAGCACCGAGGCGGTCACGGCGCGTCCGCCGTGGCAGTTCAACTCCACCACATCCTCGCCTGTAAAGGATTTGGGACCGGGCATGTAGGCCAGCAGACCTTCATCAATGACGTTGCCGTCGGCATCGAGGAAATGTCCGTAGTGCAGGCGGTAGGGTTTGGGTCTGTCGAAGGACTCCGCTGCGGGGCGGAACATGGACATGGCGGTTTCGCGGCTCTTGCTGCCGCTGATGCGCACGATGCCTACGCCGCCGGTGCCGGAAGGAGTGGCTACTGCGGCAATGGTGTCTTTTCTGCGACCGGGGTCGAGCATGGAAGGCTCCTGATGGAAAGAAAACGGCCGGGGTCCCCTGTGGAGCCCCGGCCGTGGAATACGTTATCGTCTGCCGTTGTTCCTGCGGCCGCCTCCGCGGCGTTTGGGGATGATCAGCACCCGCTTGAGCGGGCCGTCTCCCTTGGAACGAGTGAAGACAGTGTCGTCTTCCTGCAGGGCGAGGTGCACCACGCGCCTGTGGTAGGAACTCAGAGGCTTGGTGCTCTGGGTGCGGCCGTGGTTGCCGGCCTTTTCAGCCAGGTGGAATGCCAACTGGCGGAGTTTGTCATCCTGTCGTTCGCGATAGTCCCCGGTGTCGATCTGAATGCGCACCGAGGCTTCCATGCGGCGGGAGACGAGGCGGTTCGTCAGGTACTGGAGCGAGGAGAGCGTCTGACCCTCGCGACCGATGATCAGCCCGCTGTTTTCCTCGTCGTCGATGAAGACCTTGACGCGGTCGGGATCGAACGTGACGTCCAGCTTGGCTTCGCCAACGATGGGTTCGAGCATGCGACCCAGTATTTCGCGCACGGCCTTTTCGACTTCAGCCTTGTCCAGATTCTCCAGGGAGCTGACGGTTTCGTTGCCGGGCTCGGGAGCGTCGCCCTCCTGCTGGAACTCGGCGACGTCATCGACGGGTGCCTTCGGTTCGACAACAGCTTCGTTGCCGGGTTCGGGGCGGTCCGGGATTTCCTGCTCGGGGGCGGACTCGGCTTCGCCCGCTTCCGATGCGGCCTTGAGTTCGGGGTTCGGCTGCGGCTTGGGGGCGGCCCTGCGCTCCTTCTTCGGAGCAGGGGCGTCCTTTTTGGATTCCTTGGCAGGCTTGTCCTTGCCCTTGGTCTCCTTGGGGGCCTTGTCATCTTTCGGAGCCTTGTCAGCCTTTTTCGGCTTGGGCTCGCGCTTGGGTTTCTTCTGACCGGACTTGGGTTCGCTCTTCTTCTGCGATTCATCCATCAGGGAATCGGCCTTGAACGCCTTGCGCGGACGGGCCTTGATGGTGGCCTTGCGCACGCCGACGATACCGAAGACGCCGGTGGAGCCGCCCTTGATGATCTCGATTTCGAGTTTCTCGCGGTCCAGGTCAAAGTGACTGCATGCCGTCTTGATCGCTTCGTCCAGGTTTTTGCCCTGGAATTCCTTGAATTCGCTCATACTGGTTCCTTCGTTCGGGAGGGGGCCTTGCCTCGTGTTGCTTCGTGTAAACTAGGCCGCTTTCTTCTTGCTGCTTTTCGACGTGATGAGCCACTGCTGCCCGATGGAGAGCACGTTGTTCATCAGCCAGTAGACGACCAGTCCGGCGGGGAACTGCAGGAAGAGGAACGTGAACACCAGCGGCATGAACATCATGATCTTCTGCTGGGTCGGATCGCCCGTCGAAGGGGTCATCTTCTGCTGGAGGAACATGGTGGCACCCATGATGATGGGGGTGATGTAGAGCGGGTCCTTGGCGGACAGGTCTGCAAGCCACACAATGTCGGTTCCGGGCAGGTACTCGATGAACGGAGCGTGTCTCAGCTCGATTGCTCCAAGCAGCGCCTTGTAGAGACCGAAGAAGACGGGAATCTGAACCAGCATGGGCAGACACCCGCTGGCAGGATTGACCTTGTACGTTTTGTACAGGGCCATGGTCTCCTGATTGAGGCGCTGTTTGTCGTCGCCGTATTTTTCGCGCAGCTTCTGGATCATCGGCTGCAACTGCTTCATCTTGTCCATGCTCTTGTAGCTCTTCTGGGAAAGGGGCCAGAAGATCACCTTGATGATGATGGTCAGGATGATGATGGCCATGCCGTAGTTGTTGACATACTGGTTGAAGAAGACCAGCGCCATAAGCATGGGCTTGGCGAGCGGGTCGAACCAGCCGAAGTTGACGGCCTGGTCCAGATCGTTCGGCATGCTGGCCAGCAGGCCGCGGTCTGCCGGTCCCAGATAATAGGACGTTTCAAGCGTTTTGCTCATGCCCGGCTGGAAGGTGTCGGACTGGTCCACCGCCATGCGGAAGATGCCGTTCTGCACGCTGGCGAACAGGGATGCATCCGGATTGTTCGGGACGATGGACATGATGAAGTAGTTGGACTCGATGGCGCCCCACTTCAGGCCGCCGGCTGCGGAGACGCCTTCTTCCTGAAGCGTCTCTCGGTCGTCCTCTTCGCTGCGGCCGTCATTGACGAGCCACGCGATGCGTGTGGGGTTGTACTGGTTGTCCTCGGCGGTCATGGACTTGGCTGCGGCGGTGAATGCCACGCCGGCCTCGGTACCGCGCTCCTCAAGGTTCACCATGGTCAGTGCCTCGGTGATGAGGTAGCTGTCGGAGTGGATGGTCAGGCGGCGTTCCAGTTCAAAACCGGCTGCGCGACCCTTGAAGACCAGAACGTGTTTTTCGCCCTCGCCAATGGAAATCTGTTCGGCACCTTCATACGCCCATTTGCCGTTGAGCCAGGTATGATTCTCGGAACCGCGCCTGCGGATGATGACGCCAAGCGGGCCCTTGGACACGGACTTCGCGCCGATCAGGTCCACCTGCTTGGAGCCGGCTTCGATACCCTCATGGTAGTTGCGAAGGACAAAGCGTTCCAGCACACCGCCGGAGGTATTGAAGGTGGCCCGAAACAGCGGGGTCTCGACGTGGATGTCCTTGCCTGCGGTGGGCACGAAATCCTGCGGGGAGGGCGTTCCCTGCTCACCGTTTTCTCCGGCCAGCGGGTTGATGGGTGCCGGGGCTTCGCCTTGGGCCTGTTGTACGGCCTGTTCCTGCACGGGAGCGTTGCTCTTGGGCGCGGGCTGGGGGAAAAGCATTTGCCAGCCGACGAATACGGCGAAAGAAAGTGCCAGAGCAAGTATGAATCTTTTGTTGTCCATTTGTTTACTGTCTCGCTTTGTGGTTCAGAACGGGCCATTGGGCGGGGACGGGGTCATAGCCCCCCTTGCACAGGGGCTGACAGCGCAGCAGACGCCACGACGTCAGCAGCAGCCCCTTGAAGGCGCCGTGCACGATGAATGCTTCCCGGGCGTACTCGGAGCACGATGGAAGAAACCGGCAGGAGCCGGGAAGAAGGGGGGAGATGCAGATCTGGTAAAAACGGATGAGCGCCAGAAAGATGTAGCGCATCACGTCCTCTCTGCGGAACTCTCTGCCGCCTTGCGCTGCAGGTGTTTCAGCGCGGGCAGGAGTTCGTCCGTGGCGAGGGCAAGGTTCAGGCTTTTCGGATCGAGATTTCGCTTGGGGACCACGACGATGTCGAGCGGGAGGTCCACCTTGTCCTGATGCAGCCTGAAAAACTCGCGCAACACTCGTTTAACGCGGTTGCGCGTCACTGCGTGCCCCGTTTTCCTGCTGACCGTCAGGCCCACCTTGAAGGAGGGCCTGTCCGGCTGCAGCAGCCCGAAAAGTATAAAATTTCGAGTGAAATGTTTGCTACCCTGATCAAAACACTTCACATATTCGGGGCGTTTCAGCAGCCGACGCTGCCTCGGCCATGTTAGATGCCTAATCTCTTGCGTCCTTTCGCGCGGCGGCGACGGATGGTGGCGCGGCCGTTTTTGGTGCGGGAGCGCACGAGGAAACCGTGGGTACGCTTGCGACGGATCTTACTGGGCTGATAAGTGCGTTTCATGGTTGTATATCTCCTAAAATGATGGTGTCTGTTCCTATGGCGTCGAACGGTTGCATATAGCGAGAAGAAGCCCGTTCGTCAAGGGGTTCTTGCCCGTGCTCCCCGGTGCGCGCCAAGCCTTTCGTCCGTTCGGCTTTTGCTGTACATACTGAAAAGAGTCAAGCCCGCATTTGTGAACATGCGTAAAAAAGATATCCGGGGTCAGCCCCCGGCAGGAGGAATCATGGAAAATCCCACCCAGATTTACTGGAATCTCAAGCTCGTCGCCGCCGCCGGAGCGCTTGAAAAGAACGGCTACGAAGCCAAGATAGTGGAGTCCAAGGAAGAGGCCGCAACCCTGATCAAGGATGAGCTGTTGCCTTCTCTCGCGCCCAAGACCGTTTCGTGGGGCGGTTCGCTTTCCTTTACCGCCACGGGACTCTACCACGCCATCCGTGATGCGGGCGACTACGAGATCATCGACACCTACGACAAGAGCCTCGAAGGTGAAGCGAAGATCCAGCGCCGGCGCGAAGCGCTCGACAGCGACGTCTATTTCACCGGCACCAACGCCCTGACGGAGAACGGCTGGCTGGTGAATCTCGACATGATCGGCAACCGCGTGGCAGCCATGACCTTCGGTCCTCGCAACGTGGTGGTGGTCTGCGGCCGGAACAAGCTGGTCCCGGGGCTTGAAGAGGCCATGCAGCGCATCAAGGATTACTCGGCTCCGGTCAACGCCATGCGCCTCGATATGAAGACTCCCTGTCGCAAGACCGGCGTCTGTCACGACTGCGACAGCCCCGAGCGCATCTGCAACACGTGGACGATTCAGGAAAAGTGTTTCCCCAAAGGACGCATCCACGTCATCCTCGTAAACGAAGACCTCGGATTCTAGACCGTGAAGCGGATTCATTCCGATCCGAACCGCAGGTACCGGGACTCTGTCGCGCCATCGGGGAACGAGGTCCGTTTTCAGGTGGCGGTTGAGCAGACCGACCTGTTGGTCGTGGCCCGTGAAGACCTCTCCCGCGAAGTGGCGGGGGTGGTCTCCGGGCTGCGCGGATCCATCAAGAACCATATCCTTTTCCATCCGGAATTCGCGGAATCGCTCGTGCCGGTCGAGGTGACCGATTCGGCTCCTGAAATTGTCCGGGCCATGGCGACCGGATCGGCTCCGTGCGGAGTCGGTCCCATGGCGGCGGTGGCCGGAACAGTGGCCGAGTTTGTGGCCCGCGAATTCGCAACGCGCTCGCCGGACATCATCGTGGAAAACGGTGGTGACATCTTCATGCACTCCACGCGGGAAAGAGTCGTGGCGCTGTTGCCGGATCCGGAATCCGGAGCGAGCATCGGCATTCGGCTCACCTGCGACCGTTTTCCGCTTTCCGTCTGTTCATCCAGCGCCACCATCGGTCATTCACTGAGTCTCGGAGCCGGGGAGCTGGTGACCGTGGCGGCGAAAAGCGGCGCGCTTGCGGATGCTGCCGCTACGGCGCTGTGCAACATGCTTCGCAACCGGTCTTCCATCAACATGCTTTTGGCTGAGGCAGAACGCCTGTCGGCCTACGGGCTCGAAGGCGTGTTCGCGCAGGTGGACGGGCAGGTCGCCGCCTGGGGCGAGGTGGAGCTGGTGGCTGTGGAGTAGGTGCTCAGGCCGCGCTTTCGATGCGGTTTTTACCTTTGTCCTTGGCCTGATACAGCGCGTTGTCTGCGGCTTCTATGAGACTCTCGCCGCCCGTTGAACCGTCAGGAGTCGCCGTTGCGAGCCCAATGCTGACAGTGACGTACTTGGCCGCGGGCGAGTCCGGATGTTCGATGCATTCTCCCTCAAGCTGCTTCATGATCATCTCGGCCACGTCCTTTGCTCCGGTGGAATCCGTGTTCGGCAAAACCACGACGAATTCCTCGCCGCCGTAGCGTGCCACCATGTCAGCGGCACGGCGTGTCGATTCCTGCAGAATCGCTGCTACGCGCCGCAGGCATTGGTCACCCTGGATGTGTCCCTGCGAGTCGTTGAACTGCTTGAAGTTGTCGATGTCGATGAGCAACAGCGAAAGCGGCATCCTGTCCCTGCGGGCGCGCTTCCATTCCTGTTCGAAGCGTTCGTCAAACCAGCGGCGGTTGCCGACGCCGGTGAGTCCGTCAATGCTCGAAATCTTGCGCAGCTTGGCGTTGAGTTCTTCGAGTTCCTTTTCCCTCGCATGCCGCATCTGCATTTCCTCACGCAGCTTCAAGGCGGAGCGGACTCTGGCCTGAAGCTCCACGCGACTGACGGGTTTCTGGATATAGTCGTTTGCTCCCGCGGAAAACGCGGCCTGAAGTCGCATTTCGTCTTCCACGCCGGTGACGACGATGATGGGGATGTCCTCGGTGGCGGGGTCGGCCTTGAGCAGGCGCGTGGCCTGAATACCGTCCACGCCGGGCATGTTGATGTCCATCAGGACAAGGTCGGTGCAGTCTTCCTTCGAGCGGCAGCTTTCAAGGATGCTATGGGCTTCATCGTAAGAATATGCGGAAACGATATTGGAATACCCGGCATTGCCGAGTATGGTAGTGAGAAGCAACTGGGAAGTCTCGGAGTCGTCGATGATAAGTATCTGCATCTTTTGGATGTTACCATCGAATCGACAAATGAGCGAGAGGTTTGGAAAATAAAATAACGGGTTCAAGGTATAACGTGACTTCTTCCCGCATCCGGCCATGGCTCAAATGGGGGCTTCTCCTGACAGCCGGGCTCCTGCTCCTGCTGGCGGCTGTGCCCTTTTCCCTGAACACGCAATTCGTCCGGGATACGGTGCTCGATGCCGCCCGAAATGCCGTCGGTGCTCCGGTGGATTTGGACGAGCTGCGGTTTTCCTATTCAGACGGTGTCACGCTTCGCGGGCTCCGCGTTGAAGGCCCTGCCCCGATGGAGACGTTTGCTCTTGAGGAATTGATCGTCCGGCCGGGTTGGAATGAATTGCTTTCAGGCCGGGTGGCGCTTGATATCCAAGGGCGCGGTGTGCGGTTGAACGCGTCATTGCCCGAATCGGCAGAAATGGAAGAGCCAGAGCCCGAATCCGGCGGGCTGCCGGATATTCCGGGGCTGCTGCACCAATTGCAGGTTCCGCACTGGCTGATGCTGAAAGCGCGAATTGAAGATGTCGCCGTGAAACTTGAGACGGGTGAAAAGCGTTTAAATCTCTCCGAAACACGCCTTTTCGCCGATGTGGATGGCGGCTCCGGCAGGGCGAATGTCGGTTTGACTGGCAACAGCTCAAAAGGGGCCGTTGCCATTGCGGCGTCGGTCTTGCCAGAGGTCGTTTCCGCCGAGGCCACCCTGCCCGGGCTTGAGCTGACCGCCGAAATCGGGGATGAAAACCTCGTGGTCTCCGTTGAATCGGATATCGCACGTCTGACCGAGTTCGCCTCGCCATTTCTTCCCC
Organism: Desulfovibrio oxyclinae DSM 11498; assembly: GCF_000375485.1. Classification (NCBI taxonomy): domain Bacteria; kingdom Pseudomonadati; phylum Thermodesulfobacteriota; class Desulfovibrionia; order Desulfovibrionales; family Desulfovibrionaceae; genus Desulfovibrio; species Desulfovibrio oxyclinae. The sequence goes on from NZ_AQXE01000002.1 coordinate 120,312, forward strand.
CCGAACTGCCGTCGGTTGCAGGCCGGTTCCGGCTGGCCGCGTCAGGACCGGTCCCGGACCAAACCATTTCATTACAGATACAGGCCGGGCTTGAGAATCTGAGGGCATCCGGCCCTTCGCTTCCTTTTCCGGTCGAACTGAAGCTGGTGGAGACCTCGTGCAAAGTCGTTTTCGAGCCAGTGGGCGAATTGTCCGTGCGAGAGGGAAGGTTGCAACTGCCGGGGCTCAACACGACGTTCAGCGCACGTTATGCTCCTTCCGGCAAGTGGTTCGCAGCCGCATCCGGGCTGCGACTGGATATCCCGAAACTGATGGCTCTTGCGGCACCGCTGGTTCCGGAAGACGTCAGGCTCGGTTCCGGCTCCGTGGAGCTTCGGGCGCTGGCTGCCGAAGGTGACGGCGGTGGCCCGGCTGCCGCCTCGGTGGAAGGGCTGGAGTTTGCGTTTGGCGACATGCGGGTGCCCGGCGATGTGCGCGTTGCGACTCTGGACGGCTGGCTTGATTCCGCCACGGTGAGACTGGGCGAGGTTCCTGTGGCGGATGTGCTCGGTTTGCGCATCCATGGACGTGAAGTCGGTCTTCCCGCGCTGGATCGTCCTCTTTCGGGCACTGTTCATGTAGCCGCCAGTGGATTGAGCGCCATGCCAGCGGTTCGCGACCTCGCGCTACAGGCGGCGTTGGATGGCGGAGCCGTGCGTTTTGACCTGTCCGGAGCCGTGGCGCGTCGCTTTTCGCTTTCCGGAGATGGCAGCGTCAACCTTGCCGCGCTCGGTGAATACCTTTCCCTGCCCGCAGACTCCGGTACCGTGAAGCTCGCATTCGACACGGAAGGGATCATGCCGGAACCGGAGAAGCTGCAGCTGCCGGATGGGAGTTTGACTGCATCTGCTTTGCTGGGGCTGACTGATTTTCTGGACCGCCTCATGCTGAATCTGCGCCTGGACGCGGTGAGGCTGCCTCGCGTTGCCGGCGGTATCCTCGTCAGCTCCACGGAGCCGCTGGAAGTCGGGCTGCAAAACGGGCTGCAAAGGATACGGGTGGAGCTGCCCGTGGACATTTCCGGTGCCGCGCTTCCGGTTTCGCCCCGAGTTATTGGTTCCGCAACCATAACGGATCTGGATCAGGCGGAGTGGAACGTGCGTACCAAACTGCCCGAACAGTCGCTTCAGCTCGATTCAGGCGGCACGGCCAGCGGCATTACGCGCTTGCTTCGCAGGGGCGGCGATCCGCTCTCTGCGCTGCTGTCCACGGTTTCGGCCCGTACAAGGCATCGCGTGGCTCTGGATGGCGCCTCGGGCTTCGATGGACGTGAGCTTTCCGGCAAGGCGGAGTTGATTGCAGAGGCCGACCTTCTCCCGGACGAACGTCTGGAGGGCGGGCTGACGGTTTCCCTGCATGAACTTGCTGCCCGTCTCGGCGACATCCGCTTGGATGGCCTGCAAGGGGAAATGCGCCTGCGTCGGGCGTTTCCTCTGCTCGTTAATGAGCAGAATCAGCAGCCTGACGAAGCGGGGCTGAGTCACAGGGTGCTGGAGCGCGGCGAGGCGCAGCGGGATGAGGCATCCGAACCCGCGTGGGGCGAAGGGCGGCTGTACTTCGATGCGCTTGAGGTGGGTGGCCTTCCGGTTCCCCTGTCGCTGAGTCGCGGGGAACTCGTACCCGAGTTCGGCGCCGCACCGGGGCTCAGGCGTTTCGGTTTCGACCTGCTTGGCGGTTCCGTGCGCGGCAGTGCGGTGCTCGATTCGGGGCCGGACCCGGAAACGCGGCTCGAAGCGGTGTTCACGTCCGTGGATTTCTCGCGCCTGCTGGATGCGGCCCTCGCCGATCCGGTGGCCGCCGGGGACGCCAGTGTCAATGGCCGGGTGCGCATGACCGTTCCCGTACAGTCCGACGTCAGGCGTATTCTGGAGGAAGTGGGTCTTGAAGCCCGAATCCCGAGCATCGGGCCTTCGACGCTCGACGCCATGCTAGCGGCCATGGATCCGCACGGAGCGGATTCCGCCATCGCGGCCCAGCGGCGCATGGTGGCCATGGGCGGTCCGAGAAATCTCGTGATTACGGTGCGCAACGGCCGCCTTTCCCTTGAGGGCGAAGTGGAGGCCTTTGGCGTGCGCCTGAAACTGCCGCCCGTGCGCCGGGTTTCGCTTGCGGACCTGCCGGTGCGTGATATGATGGAACCGCTCGCCGAAGCCCTCGGCTCGGTGGGACGCATGGCGCGGCTCTGGCGCGCCGCAGCCATAATTCTTGAAGATGACGGAATCCGCTTTTCAAAGCGGCGTCCGGTATCGTCCGCGAGGTAGACCATGAAACGCATACCGATGATTCTTCTGCTCGTCCTTCTGGGTGGCTGCACGCTGGCCGAGGTCAACGTGGAGGTGGCCGGGGAGCGCACCTCTCTGGAAAAACAGGTGCTCGGCTCCTACAACGCCCTGACGCAGCGGGCCATGCTCTCGTCCTCGGTGCGCGGCGTGGACCCGCTCGGCAACGTGGAGCGTCCGCCTGAGCTGAGCGCCGACGGTCAGGAAGCTCTCGATGCGGTGCAGACATTGGCGTTTCATGCGGATGATCTGGACGCCTTCCGCCGCCTCGGCTGGGTGGGCGAAGGGAACGACGGCCTGCTGGCCCGGTTCCCCATGGATCGTGAAGGCGCGCCCGACGATCTTGCCGGATTTGCCGACGGCTACGGGCAGAACGAGTTCGAGGCGGTTGTCTCGGAGATCAACGCCTCGCGTCTTGTGCTCATGCGCCGCGTCATCCGCACTGATGACCGGTTCACCGAAGCGGACTTTCCCGAGATTCGCACCGTGTTTGCCCGGCTCAATGCCAGACGCGCGCTGCCGGGCGAGCGCATTCAGGGCCCGGACGGGCAATGGACGGTGAAATGATGCTGCGAAGATTATTGCCGCTGCTCCTGATCCTGTTTGCCGCAGTGCCCGCACAGGCCCGACGGCCGCTTCCGCCGCCGGATGTGCAGCGCGACCAGTTGACCTTCAGCACGTCCGCCGTGACGGATTATGCCCTTTCACCGGACGGCACGCGACTGGTCATGGCGGTACGCGATGCGGGCTTTGCCCGGCTGATGCTCGCGTCCGTCGATCCTTCCGGGGCGCTGCCGCGCGTACTCACCCCGGAACCGGCTGGCTACTCCGATCCCGCCTTTTCCCGTGACGGGAGCGCCATTGCCTACCGCGCCGACATCCTCGACGCCAAGGGCGACATATTTCTGCTCAAGCCGGATGATCAGAACCCACAGCCGCGTCGCCTGACCGGAGCGGAAACCGAGGATTTCTCACCTTCCTTCGGCCCGGACGGAGCCATCTGGTTTCTGTCCAGAACCCCCGGCAGCGCCGAAACCGTGCTGAATCGCCTGAGACCCGACGGTGAAATCGAGCCGATCCTTTCACGAAACGACATGCGCTCCGCCTCGGTTTCGCCGGATGGGCGGCATGTGGTTTTCCTCTCTGCAGGCGATGAAGCCCTCTATCATTATGATACCCGGACCGAAGCGGTTCGTCGCCTGACTCCGAAGGGCGTGCGCGCAGCCGACCCGACATGGAAGGGGAACGAGCAGGTTCTTTTTGTCCGTGAGGGCGTGCGCGGAGCACAGCTTTCGTCGCTGGCGCTGGACTCAGGCGCCGTGACGCGGTTGACCGTTGCGGGACGCGGCGGGGGAAATCCGTCGAGCTGCTCGGGCGCGGCCTGTGACGGTATGGTGTTTCTGGCCGACTCCGGTAGCGGCAGCAATGTCTTTCGACTGCCTGAGGCCGGAGAAATCCGGCTCGGTGATGACGCCGAAGGACAGATGACCATTGCCCGCCGGGCGCTGGATGCGGTGCCGGAAGATTTTGCCATGGCCAGCCTCGCCCTTCGTCGAGTCAAGGATCGGTTCCCTGACAGCAGAGAGGGCGACCTTGCCATGATCCGGCTGGGTGGATTGCTTGAAGCCGAAGGCTTCGACCGGGAAGCTGCCAGCGCCTACGCGCAGGTTTCCGAGCGCGAGGGATCGCTTTTTGACGAAGCCAGAGTGCGCATTGCGTATATGGAAGCAGTGCAGGATGTTTCCGCCTCGGTGCAACGGCAGACGGCACTTGCCGATGCTATCGACGCTGTCCGGAAAGCGTCCGGAAAGCCTTCGCCGGTGGCCGATCTGTTGGTGGCTTCCCTGCTGCAACGCTATGGCAGCGGTGCGGCGCAGCTGCGCGAGGGGCTTCGTCTCGCCGGGCGGGCTGTGAGCTCGGAAGATGCTCGTCCCGACATCCGTGCCGAGGCTGCCTTGCTGGAAGCCGGACTTGTGCGTCGGTTTACGCCGTCCGCTGCGGTGGATTCCTATGTTGACGTTGTCAGGCGGTTCCCCGACTCCGTGCAGGCCGCGACTGCCGCTCGCCGAGTTCTGGATGTGGTGGAGAACGAGGGGCCGCCGGAGTCGGCCACCGAACGTCTCACGCTGTTTGCCCAGCGCCGCGAGGGGCGGGTGCCCTATCTGGCCGCCGCCGCGCTCAACCGCGTGGGCGACCTGTTGCTGAAACGCGACGAAACGCCCGGAGCCAGAAGCGTCTACCGACAGGTGCTGACCGAGTTTTCCGATTCCGGGCGACCAGCGGCCGCCGCGCGATTGGCCCTTGCGGAGCTGCTTTACCGCGAGGCCCGCTATGCGGATGCCGTGGACCTTTACGAGGGCGCGCTCGGGCCGGAAGCCGTGGAGGATGATGTATACCGTCTTGCGCGGCAGGCATATCTGGAAAAAACCTCGGCCGCGGGCAAGGATCTTCTGCGGCGGGGCGAGGTCCGGGCGGCCAGCAGCCTCTTCGCAGATCTTATCCGTTTTGACGATACCTATCTGCCCGGGCATCGGGGCTGGATTCGCGCCGCATCGGCTTCCGGTGAGCTGGATCAGGCCGTATCGCGCTACCGCGAAGCCGTAAGGACGAACCCTGCCGACCCGGTCTCGGCCTACAATCTCGGGCTTGCCATATCATATCGCGAGACCGCACCCGCGCTGCGCGAAGCGCGAAAGCTCCTGCGGCAAAGCATCCGGATGGGCGGCAACACCCGCTACAATTTTCTGACTCTCGGCTATGTGGAAGAGGCACTTGAAAAAGCCTACGGCGAGCAGGGCGGGTACGAGCGCGCTCTCTCGGCGTACGAAAAGGCGTGGTTCCTCTCCCCGCAGGGCAGCGCGGACCGGGCCGATGCGGCCCTGAACCTCGGTAACGTGAACCTTGCGCTGGGTCGCAGCCTCGCCGCATACCGTTTTTACGTGCAGCGCATGGAGTCGGGCGAACCGTTTGTCTCGTCGGACACGGAACTGCTTTTTTACCGGCATCTGGGAATGGCCGCTTTCCGTGTGGATGACCCCCGGATGACTGTCGAGGTGTTTCGCAAAGCGCTTGCCATGGTCCGGCAGCGGACTGCGCCGCTTGCACCGTCCAAGGCGTTCGGCAAACTCTCCGAGGCCATACGCGCCCGCGCCCTGCGGCCTGCCATGGAAGATGAGTCGCTGAAGGAAAAGGCTCTGCCTCTGGCACGCCGTCAGGCGGAGATTGACCGGGAACTGGTCGAAGTCGGGCAGGATGTGGCCGGACCGCCGCCGTCGCCGCAGTGGTATGCGTATCGCGACGCAGTTGCCGACCTGCTGGAGCGGGAGGCCGAAGTGATGCGGTCCGCAGCCGCGTTTGCCCCGGATGCTTCGGTGGGCGCCGTGTTCGAGCATCTGCACGCGCAGGCGGCGGCAGCTCTTGAAGAGCCGCTGCGGATGGCCGAAGCCGAGGCCGAACTCGCCAACCGGCTGGCCCTCGCCCTGCAGGATGCGGGCAGGTTCGCCGAGGCCCGCGAGGCTTTCGAGGCCACGCTGGAAGTCAACCGGCGCATCGGTGCCGTGCGTAATTACGGTATGCTCACCCGTGCCGCGGCGTACAACGCTTTCCGGAATGCCGGGGATTATACCGGCCGCGAACGCGAACGATTGCTTGACGATTCGGCAGAGCTTTTCCGTACGGCGCGCGATTTGGTGCAACAGCATGGCGTGCCAAAGCGCGAAGGTGGCGGCGGTGCGCTCATATCTATTGATATTAGCACCTCGCCCGACGAGGCAATGGCCACCCGTGCCTCGCAAGGATTCTCGGCGGCGCAGGAAATCCGTATCTGTGAAACGTTTCTGGCGCGCATCGCCCTTGAGCGGGGCAGATTGGGGCAGGCCGCCGACTTCTATGCTCCGCAGCTTGCCGCGTCGTCAGGTGCGGTGGAGCAGGGGGATACGTACGAGGTCTCGGTGTTGGAGCATCGCGCCGCCCTGCTGGACAATGCTTCGGACCGGCCGCAACGCGCTTTCGAACGTTTCGCCCGTTCGGCCGAACTGGCGATCCGCGCCGGAAGCCGTCCCGGGGCTATGGTCAACTTCATGAACATGGCGCACAGCCTGTCCGCAATGCGTGGCGAATCGCGCATCGACGGGGTGCACCGCCTGCACCGGCTCACGCGCCGGGCCGCGCGGCTGCTGGAGCGAGCCTTTGCCACGGAAGAGGCCGAATGCCGCAACACGCTGGCCGCTTTGCTTATGGGACTCGCACCGCGTGGCGAATCCATGCAGGAGGCGGTTCTGCGCACGACCATGCTCGCCGACGCGGGAAAGCACCTGCTGCGGGCGACGGACCGGCTAGGCGGCATGCAGCGTCCCGACCGCGACGCGCTCTCGCTGAGGGCGGCGGCGGAATTGAACCGTGCGCGGCTGGCCCGTATGGCCGGAGCCGATCCGAAACCGTTTTTCACATTGGCGCTGGAGGCGTCCCGCAAGGGACTGCTGCCGCGTTTCGAGTGGCGCGCTCTTGCCGGGCTCGGACAGTTTGATGCTGCGCTGGAAACGCTTCGTGGTGTGCCTATGTCCGGGCTCGGTTGCGGAGCGGGAGAAATCGTCTCCACGTTCGCTCCCATGGTGGGTGATATGGTGAATGCGGGGCGCACCGAGGATGCCCTGAATCTCGCTGAAGAGCTTCTTGAGCTGGAGCGCGTGAACCGCATGGGACCGATGTTCCATGCCCGCGTTCCCGATGCCGAGGCGGATATCCTTGTGCGTACCGCGCCGCGTCTCTTGCGGATACGCTCGCTGCTGGCGCAGGAGGATGGGGAGCAGGCCGAAGCGCGCACCCGTGAACTGTTGGAGCAGGAACGGGAAATCTTGCGGAAGGTGCTGGGCGAGGACGCCGATCGGCTGCCGGGAGTGGCTCTGTTGGCGCGCAGCCGTACCGAACGCAGTTGGCTGACGGTGCTCACGGGACTCGACGAGGCCCTGAACCGTGCAGCCGATGCGGCCGTGCGTGATCCGGGAGGCGAGGCCGCGGCAAAGGTCGCTGCCGCGCGGGACAGCTATCGCAGCGCGGTGGACATGGCCCTTGAGGAAACCCTGTTCGACGAAAACGCCGGGGCGCTGGAACTGTTCCTGCCGCGCGCGGCGGAGGTCGCGGATGTGCAGTTCTCCCCGGTGCAGCCGCTTGATATCCGCATGATCTTTCCCGATGGGAGCGGCGGGTTTCTCTCCTTCCTCGTGACCGCCGACGATGTCTCGGTGCAGTCTTTGGCATCCGCGCCTGAATGGGGGGGCGAAGATGTGGCGGTGGCTCCGGCGGTGGGAGCGTTGCCCGAAGGCCGGGCGGTCGCCCTGAGTCTTACGCATTTCCTTCGCGCCGCCGATGGCCTCAAGCCGTTTCGCAGGCGTTTGATGACGGTGGGACCGCGACCCGTGATTCCCGAGTTTTTCGAAAGCGTCGAGGGCAACCGTACGGCTGCTGCGCATACGTTGGCGGTCACGGCTCCGAGCGGTGTCCGCGATTCCGCCCCGGCGCGTCCGGGACTGCGGGCGATGCCGGAGCCGGTGACCATGAACGAGGGCGTGCGGCTTCCGCTGGTGGCTTATGCGCGTGATGGTGCCTCCCTTTCCTCGACGGCCTTTGCCCCGCTTGCCGACGGCGATGCGTATGCCATGGCGCATCTCTTCGCGCTTTACGGTCTGCCGTCCATGTATTCCGGGCCGGTGGATGATTATCTGGCCGCGCTGCCGGAAACGTCCCCTGAGGGAGCTTCGGCCAACGGAACGCTTTTCGGCCATCCCGGCCTGACGCCGGAGCAGGACGCCGCATTGGCGCGTGATCGCCTGCGGACTCTGGTGACGCAGGGGCAGGAGAATTTCCGTTCCGGCAACAACGAGGCCGCGCTGGCGTCATTTGCCGATGCTGTGGCCATTATCGACGAGACACCTCAGTATCGATCCAATCTCCCCGCCGCCTTGTCCTTTGCGCGAGAGGCCGCCTACCGGGCCCGGCGTTATGACGAGGCCGCCCGCTTCGGGGGCAGGCTGGTGGACATCCTCGCGGAATCCGCACCGGACAGCCCGCGCCACGGCGACGCCCTGATCAAGTACGGCGTGCTTCTGGCGGCATCCGGACGCTACGGCGAGGCCGTCCCTGCGCTGGAGCGGGGCACCGCGATTCTGTCTGAAACCGGAACCCTTGAGGAGCACGCCGAAGCTCTTGCCCAGTTCGGCAACGTGCTTGAGCAGTCCGTGAACTTTCCGGCGGCGCTGGGCAAGTTCGAAACCGCCGCAGAGCTCGCGGACGAGGCCGGACGCGACATGCTTCTTGCGCGCCAGCATTCCAACATGGGGCGCATTCTGGACCTGCGCCTTGATGAGTATGTTCGCGCCAAGCGGCAGTATGAAAAGGCCTTAGAGATTCATCAGCTCATGGGCGACGACCGCGCGGCCGCGCAGGATATGCTCGATATCGGTCGCTGCGACAGGCTCATGGGCAGTCTTCAGGCGGCGCAGGAGCGGTACGCTCAGGCGCAGGAGCTGACCGACGATCCGGGCCTGCGTGCGCGCATCGATCTGGAGCGCGCCAATAACGCGTGGTTCGCGGCGAAGTATCAGGATGCGTTCGAGATTCTGGCCGAGGTGCTGGGACAGGCGCGGGAATCCGGCGACCAGATGCTGGAAACCCTTGCCGTCAACACCTCCGGGCTGCTGCATTGGACGCTCGGCGACGTGGAGCGGTCACTTCGCGAGCTGAATGAGGCCTACAGGCTCTCTCTTAAACTGAAGAACCGCACGGACATCACCGCGTCCATCCTGAACAATCAGGGACTGGTGCTGCGCGAGGCCGGAAGATTGGACGAGTCCATGTCGCGGCTGGAAAAGGCCCTTGCCATGGACCGTCGCGCAGGCTCCCGTTGGGGGCAGGCCTATGCCCTGCGCAACATGGCCCGCACCATGCTGGAAAAGGGCGACCCCGAGGCGGCGTGGCCGCTTCTGGAAGAGGCGCTCGCGCTGACGCGACGCATCGGCAACCGCATCAACGAGGCCAAGGTGCTCGCGGTGATGGGCTCGGTGCGTTTGGAGCAGGGCAGTGCCGGAGAGGCTGCGGAACATTTCGAGGCGGCGCGAGCCGTGGCGCAGGAAGTAGGATTGCCCGAGGTGCGCTGGCGTGCGCTGCACGGATTGGGTTCCGTGGCTAGGGCCAATGGAGAGCTTGAGCGCGCTCGTGACCTGTTTGGCGAAGCCGTGGAAATCATCGAAGGACTGCGGGCCGCCGTGTCCATGCAGGAATTGCGGGACGGCTTTTCGGTGGGCCGGACGGAACCATATGAAGATTTGGTGCGCGTGCTGGCCGATCTCGACAGGCCGAGGGAGGCGTTCCACGTGGCCGAACGCTCCCGTGCGCGCAGTCTCGTGGAGATGCTTGGAAACGGCCCGCGTCGTATGCGCGATGAGCTTGGCACGCAGCTGTACAACTCCCTGACCGCGTTCCGTGACCGCATCCGCGAGCAGCGCGCCCTGCTGCGGCGCAGCGAGCTGGAAGCCGAGCAGGAAGTCTATGCGCGGAATCTGGCGCTGCTGGAAGACCGCTATTCCGACCTGCTGCTGCGGGCCAGAAACGAGAACCCGGAACTTGCGAACATCGTGGAGGCAGACGCCCTGCATCTGGCCGAAGTCTCCAGGTTGCTCGACGAGGGCGTGTCGCTGCTGGTGTATTATCTGCTGGATGATGAAATCCTGTGCTGGGTGGTACGGCCCGATGGGTTTACTCTGCACCGCACGCCCGCCGATCGTATACAGCTGGGAAAGGATGTTCTGGACTACCGTCGCGCGTTGCAGAATCTGGAACCGGAGGACCGGCTTTCCCGGAGTCTGTATGACCGACTGCTCGGCAGATTGGATATTCCCGAGGGGACGGTGGGCATCGTTCCGCACGGCGTGCTGCATCACCTTTCCTATGCCGGTCTGGATGACGGGGACGAGTATTTCGTGGATCGTCACCCTCTGTTCCGTGTGCCGAGCGCGTCCGTCATGGCGTACACGTTCAAGCGGCGCGGCAGGAATGCGGGCGAAGTGCTCATCGCTGCCGACCCCGATTTGGGCGACTCTGCGTTGGAGCTGCCCTTTGCGCGCAGGGAGGGGCGTTCGGTGGCTTTCAATTTCCCGGATGCCATCCTGCTCACCGGAAGCAAGGCGGCAAAGCCCGAAGTGCTTCGCGATATGGGACGCAGCCGCATTGTGCACATTGCTGCCCACGGCGAGTTCGACCGCGAGAATCCGTTGCTGTCCACGGTCAGGCTCGCATCCGGGCAGGGTGGCGATGGCGACCTGAGCGCGTCAGAGGTCTTTGGCGTAAGCACGCCCGCCGATCTGGTGGTGCTCTCCGCCTGCCAGACGGGGCTGTCCGCGGTGTCGGCCGGGGATGACGTGACCGGACTGAACCGGGCCTTCATCTTTGCCGGAACCCATGTGCTGGCTGCTAGCCTGTGGCGCGTGAGCGACGTGGCCTCGGCCATGCTTATGAAGAGCTTCTACCGGAATCTTGAAACCATGACTAAATCCGGGGCCATGCGCCGGGCAATGCTGCACGTGCGGCAGCGGTATCCGCATCCGGGATACTGGGCTGCCTTCACGCTCACGGGCGATCATCGCTGACGCTCCCGCCCCCCTTGCGCCGCCTCGATAAAACGGCTCCGCTACCGGAATGGTGGCGGGGCCGTTTTATCGTGATCCGCACCGGGAGCCATGATAATTTTTACATTATTTTGCAAAAAGTCATTCAAACGGGTAGTCTCTCCGGTAAGATCGTTTTTCCCCTTAGGGGGAGGAGTTTCGATAATGCAATGCAATTACCCGTGGAGAATGAATTTGTTATGGTGAAACGACTGGCTCTGACAGCATTGCTTCTTCTGATGGCTGTGCCGGCATTGGCTGCTTCGCCCGTGGATCTGACCGTTTACCAGAACGGAACCGTACTGGTTCGGGAAGTTCGCGGCTTTGAGCTGCACAAGGGGACCGGAGAAATAGCTGTCATGGGACTGCCCCGCTCCCTGCGGCCGGGGACGCTCTCGGCCGAATCCGTTACCGCGCCGAAACTGTTTCGGGTGCTCTCGTCGCAGTTCAGGTCCGGCGGTCTCTCCTCGACGCAGATTCTGCAAAGACATATAGGAAAGATGGTGCAGGTGGTCCTGCCGGATACGAGAGACACCGACTCGCGTCGTGTGGCCGAGGCCCGGTTGCTTGGGGTGGAAGGCGCCCGTGCCCTGCTTGAGCTTGAGGACGGGCGTATGTGGATAGGCCCTTACGAGGCCGTGATGTTGGAGCAGGCGCCCGCAGACGCCGTACTCTCTCCGGTGATGGCGTGGCGGTTCCGCAATACCGGACCGAAGCGGCAGGATGTGGCACTGTCCTATCTGGCCGACGGCATGGATTGGAACGCGGATATGGTGCTGACCCGTCGTGGTCACGATCAATGGGGCCTGAAGGTATGGGCCACCATGCGAAACGAGAGTGGAAGAGATTTTAAAAACGCCCGGCTGCGGCTGGTGGCGGGCGAGGTGAGTTCCGGTGCCCCAAAGCCCATGCCCCGCAATATGCTCAAGGCCGAGGTTATGGTCATGGATGCGGCCCCGGGTGGCGCTTCGCGCAGCGAGTTCGGCCAGTGGCATCTGTATGATGTGGGCGAAGGGTTTTCGCTGCCGCAGGGGGCCGTAACGCAGGTGCTGCTCTTTGAAGTGCCGGACATGCCCGTGCAGAGACGCCTTCTGGCGGAATCCAATGTCGGCGTATCCCCCCGTTCGGGAACGGATCGTCGGCCGTTGGAGGTTCGGCTCGAAATCGATAACAAAGACTCGGATCAGCCGATGCCCGCCGGAACCGTGCGCGTCTTTGAACCCGGACCGGAAGGAACACCCCTGTTTGCAGGCGAGGACGCTGTTCCCGGCGTGCCCGAGGGCGGCAGGGCCGTCCTGCGGCTCGGACGTGCTTTTGACGTAACCATGGAGCGCAGACAGACCGATTTTTCCCGCTCCGGGAAGCACCGTCTCATTGTGGCATATGAGCTGACGCTGAGGAACGCCCGTGAAAAGACGGCTGCGGTCCGCATACGCGAGCGCATCCCCGGACAGTGGAAGCTGCTCTCGGCCAGTGCGGAAGGCCGGCGCGAGGATGCCGGAACGCTGGTGTTTGATCTGGACGTTCCGAAGAAGGACAACCTGACACTCACCTACAAGGTGCAGGTGGAACTGAAATAGGCAGGAGAACATGAGCGAACTTTCGATACCGAAAACGACGCTTGAGACGCTGAAGGACTTCTACGCGCTCATGGACAGGACCCGCACGGTCCGCCACCGGGCTGTGGAATTGATCTTCGGCGGCAAGGAAGTGCCGGAGGCTCTGGCTGAATCCCTCAGGAATGCGCAGGCTTCGCTTGAAGCCGTTCCGCAACGTGAGGGCAAGCGCGTCCTCTCGCTTGACGGCGACAAGGACATCCTTCTGGATATCGACTACGAAGTGAACGAATGCGCCAAGGATGTTCTGTATTTTGAAAAGGGCGAAAAGGCCCTGCTCGGATATCTCGCCGAGCTGCATCCGGATTTCGAGAAGCAGGTACAGGAGGGCGTCAAGGCGCTTTCGGGCGGCAGATACCACAGTTTTGTCACCGACCGCGACGGCACGGTGAACAACTACTGCGGCCGTTACCGTTCTTCCATCCAGTCAGCATACAATGCGGTCTTTCTGACCCGTTTCGCACAGCGGATGGCGGATAATCCCGTGGTGCTCACCTCGGCGCCGCTCATGGACGTGGGGCTGGTGGAGATAAGCGTCAATCCCGAATACGCCATGTATTATGCGGGATCCAAGGGGCGCGAATGTCTCGATCTTGAAGGGCGCGTGCGCCAGTTCCCCATTGACCCGGACAAGCAGCAGATACTGCGGACGCTCAACGAGAAGCTCACCGCCATGCTGCATCTCGATGAGTACGAGAAGTTCTCCCTCATCGGCTCCGGGCTCCAATTCAAGTTCGGGCAGACTACGGTGGCCCGGCAGGATATCAGCGGCTCGGTCCCGGCCAGGGAGTCGGAAGCCTTTTTGCGTACCCTGGAAGAGATGGTCGTATCCATAGACCCGAAGCGCGAGAATTTCCGCATTGAAGACACCGGTCTCGACGTGGAGATCATTCTTACCATCTCGGGCGATAGCGGTCTCAAGGATTTCGACAAGGGTGACGGCGTACGGTTTCTCAACGAGGAATTCGAGTTCCGCATGTTCGAGGGACGCAACCTCATTTGCGGCGATACGTCGAGCGACGTGCCCATGCTTGAGGCGTCCCTGAGCATGAACGGCAATACGCGGACCGTCTTCGTGACGGAGAAGGAAGAGCTTGCCGCCAGAGTGCGCGGGCTGGCTCCGGAGGCGGTGATCGTGCCGCAGCCGGACATGCTCGTGACCATGCTCGGCAGGCTGGAAGAGTAGAACGAAACAGTCCAACATTGCGAGGCAGATAATGGAATTCAGGGGAGTGGTCTTCGACCTCGACGGTGTCATCACGAGAACCGCCAGGGTTCACGCACAGGCGTGGGAAAGCGCTTTTAACGATTTTCTGAAAATGGTTGCGGAGCGGGACAATGTCGCGTTCCAACCCTTCGACCGCACCCACGACTACCATAATTACGTGGATGGCAAACCCCGGTTNGAAGGGGTGTTGTCCTTTCTGAAATCGCGCAACCTGACCCTGCCGCCGGGAACGCCGGACGACGAACCGGGGATGGACACCATCTGCGCGCTCGGCAACCTCAAGAACGAGCTCTTTCAAGACATCCTGCGCCGCGAAGGCCCGGAGGTGTTCGAGACGTCGGTAGAGCTGGTGGAGGCGCTCAAAAAGCGCAACATCCGGGTGGCCGTGGCAACATCGAGCCGCAACGGTCGGTTGGTATTGCAGCTGGCCGGGCTGGACGACATGTTCGAAGTGGTCGTGGACGGCGTGGTTTCGGAGCGGATGCAGCTCAAGGGCAAGCCCGAACCGGATATCTTCGTCACCGCAGCAGAAGAAATGGGCCTGCATCCCAGTCAGTGCGTGGTGGCGGAAGATGCTATCTCCGGCGTGCAGGCGGGCAGCGCGGGCAACTTCGGTCTGGTGCTCGGCATAGCGCGCAACATCAATGGCGAGATGCTCAAGCGTTTCGGCGCAGACCTCGTGGTTTCCGATCTCGGCGAGATCACCATTGAGGACATCGGGGAGTGGTTCTCATCCGGACTTGCCTCAGACGACTGGCGTCTCTCATATCACGGCTTCGAGCCGGGCGACGAAAAGCTTCGCGAAACCCTCACCGCCGTGGGTAACGGCTATATGGGCGTTCGCGGTGCATATGAGTGCGAGTGTGCGTCGTACTATTTCTATCCGGGAACCTACATCTCCGGCATCTACAACAAGGTGCCGAGCAAGGTTCAGGGGCGCGATATCTACAACAACGATCTGGTGAACTGCCCCAATTGGCTCCCGGTGGAGTTCAAGGTGGGGTCGGGCGATTTCGTCTCCCCGCTGTCCATGGAGATACTCAGCTACGCCCATGTGCTGAACATGAAAGAGGCCGTGGTCGAACGGCACATCGTGGTCAAGGACAAGGTCGGCCGCATAACGCGCGTCTCAAGCAAGCGGTTCGCCAGTATGCACGACGCGCACGTCTGCGCGTTGAAATTCGAAATGACGCCGCTGAACTACTCCGGGAAGATAACCTTCCGCTCCGCGCTGGACGGCAACGTCACCAACGGCAACGTGGCGCGCTACAGCTCGCTGACCTCGAATCACCTCTGTCGTGTGGCGGGCGGTGCTCTCGGCGACGGCTCCTTCCTGCACGTGGAGACGACCCACTCGCGCTACCACATCGTCATGGCCGCCAAGACCCGCGTGCTGGAGAGCGGCCGTGAGATCGAGCTCAAGAAGGTGGTCTCTCAGGAAAAGGCCAAGGTCGTGGAGGAAATGTCCTTCATGGCTCAGGAGAACGTCAATTACAGCCTCGAAAAGTTCGTCAGCGTGCGAACCTCGCTGGACAGGGACGCCGAGCCCGATCTGGTGGCACAGGCCATGGAGCGCCTCGGGCGCGTCAAGACCTTCCATTCCCTGTTCACGCCGCATTACCGCGAGTGGAACAAGCTGTGGGAAAAGGCCGACATTCGCGTGGACGGCGACCGGTTTGTCCAGCGGGTCATCCGGCTGCACATCTTCCACCTGCTGGTGACGGCCAGCCCCAACACCGTGGGACGCGACGTGGGAATGCCCGCGCGCGGTCTGCACGGCGAGGCCTATCGCGGGCACATCTTCTGGGATGAGCTCTACATCCAGCCATTCTACGACAGCCATTTCCCGGACATCTCCAAGGCGCTGCTCGAATACCGCTATAACCGGCTCGATGCGGCGCGTGAGTATGCGAAGGAAAACGGCTACAAGGGTGCCATGTATCCGTGGCAGACCGCGGACGACGGCTCCGAGGAGACGCAGGAGGTCCATTACAATCCCGAATCCAAGGAATGGGACCCGGACCTTTCGCGCCGCCAGCGGCACGTATCCATAGCCGTGTTCTGCAATGCGTGGCGATATGCCCGCTGGACCGGCGATACAGCCTTCCTCAAGAGCATGGGCGCGGAAATGATGCTCGACATCGCCCAGTTCTGGGGCTCCATTGCCGAGTACGACAAGGAAACGGACAAATATCACATCGAAGGCGTCATGGGGCCGGACGAATTCCACGAATCCCTTCCGGACTCTGACGAGCACGGCCTCAAGGACAACGCCTACACCAACATCATGGTGGTCTGGCTCATGGAGCGCGCGCTCAAGCTGCTCGACAAGCTCGACTCCAAGACCGTGTCCGCCATCAAGCGCCGCATCGGCCTCAAGGATAAGGACATTCAGAAGTGGCGAGAAATGACCACCAAGATGAATGTCATCCTCACCGAGGACGGCATCATCTCCCAGTTCGACGGTTACATGGACCTCAAGGAACTGGATTGGGATGCCTACCGCAAGCGGTTCTACTCCATTCATCGCATGGACCGCATCCTCAAGGCCGAGGGCGACACGCCTGACAACTACAAGGTCGCCAAGCAGGCCGATACGCTCATGCTCTGGTACGTGCTGGAGATTGACGAGGTGGCACGCATCCTCAAGCAGCTTGGCTACGATCCCGGCGATAAGCTGGAGATGCTCAGGAAGAATTACGACTACTACGAAAAGCGCACCAGCCACGGCTCGACCCTTTCCAAGATTGTCCACTCCGTGCTGGCGGGATACATCTATCCCAGCGAGGTGGCCTGGAACTGGTTCATGGAGGCCATGAAGAGCGACATTTACGATACGCAGGGCGGTACCACGCCCGAGGGCATCCATACCGGCGTGATGGCCGGGACGCTGGAAGTGGTCAAGCAGGACTTTGCAGGACTGGACCTCTCGGGCAAGGTCATCGCCCTTGAGCCGGATCTGCCGAGGCATTGGAAGACGTTGTCATTCCGCTTCTGCCACCGCAAAGTCTGGTACGACGTGGAGATCAACCATTCCTACGTGCGCGTTTCGGCCAAGACCAGAAGCGAGCGCAGGATTCAGGCCATCATCTACGGCACCAGAATAGAGGTGGGGCCGGAGCCTGTGGAGATCGCCAATCCCAAGAGTCCCGAGTAAGCCGCAAGCAGGAAAGGCATAGGTTTGCCGCAAGGGTTGCAACAAGGTTCGGGGTCGTCCATGGTGGGCGGCCCCGTTTTTTTGCAGGGTAAGGAAGGCGCAAAAAAAAGACGCCCCGGTTAAGGGGCGTCTTTGAGTCGGCCGTATGGTCTAGCAGCCGCAGGAGCCGCTGGAGCATGCTCCGGGGGAGCACCCGCCGCCCCCGCCTACGGGGTTGGCGGAATCGACGGTGAACCCGTAGTAGGTCATGTCGATTTTCACTTCGCCGGTTTCAGATGCGAGTTCTTTGTCGATGAGGAAGGTGAAGTCACCCACTTCAGTCACATTGTCGGTGTCCTTAGGCTCATCCAGAGCCAGAGTCAGTCTCGGACCCGCTCAGCCGCCGGATGCGAGGTAAACACGCACCGGAGCTTTCTCTTTATCCGCAAAGTAGCTTTCCAGCTGCTTCTGAGCGGCTTCGCTAACATTGATCATCTACGTCCTCCTTGTCATTGGCTGGGGACCAAACACGTAAGCATGACCCATAGGTTTGTCAAATACATTGTGGTGCTTCGGGCCAAGTTCGGTTGACCGCAGGTACAGCATGGATTATTCCAAGGCATCCCCGAAACGGAGGACATTATCATGAAAGAATGCGGAACCATTCTCAATAACAAGGAAATGGCCCGGACGCTGGAACGACTGGCTTCCGAGATCATCGAACGCCGGGGCGACAACGAATCGCTGGCGCTTGTCGGCGTGCAGCGCCGTGGCGCGGATCTGGCCGAGCGGCTGCAGGCCATCCTGTCCGACAAACTGGAGCGCCGGGTGCCGCTGGGCAAGCTGGATATCAACCTGTACCGGGATGACTGGACCACGCTGAACATCCAGCCTTCCATCAACTGTACGGAAATCCCGTTTGACGTCGAAGGCAAGAGCATCGTGCTCGTGGACGACGTGCTGTTCTCCGGACGCACCACCCGTGCCGCGCTGGAAGCCGTGCTGGACTACGGTCGGCCGCGCCGCGTGGAGCTGCTGGTGCTCATCGACCGGGGGCACAGGGAGCTGCCCATACAGGCCGACTACGTGGGCAAGCGTGTGGATACCGGCGACGCAGAACACGTCAATGTGCTCGTGAACGAGCGCGACGGCGAAGACCGCGTCTGCCTGACGACCGGAAAAGACGACGCATGACATTTACCAAAGTCGAACGCGACAGCGAGCCGAAGCCCTGCATAACGCTGGTGGGCATGGCGGGAGCGGGCAAGTCCACGCTGGCCCCCATGCTGGCAGAGGCGCTGGGCTGGAAGCACATGGACACGGACCGCCTTCTGGAAGCCTTCTACGGGCGTCCGCTGCAGGATATCTTCGATGGCTACGGCCTTGAAGAGTTCCTGCGCATCGAGGAACAGCTGGTGAGCGAAGTGTTCCTGAACCGCACGGTCATATCCACCGGCGGCAGCGTCGTGTACGGCAAGCGCGCCGTGGATCGTCTCAGGGAACTCGGCTCCGTGGTTTTTCTCGAAATCGACGCCGAGACCTTCGAGAAGCGCGTGGGCGACGCCGAGGGCCGAGGACTGGCCATCGCGCCGGGCAAGACCCTGCGCGACCTCTTTGACGAGCGTCAGCCGCTCTACCGTGCCGCCGCAGACGTCACGGTGCGCACCGACCGCTGTACGCCCGAGGAGTGCGTCAGCGAGATTCTGGAAAAGGTGGACATCGAATGAAAAAGCTGACCCCCAAGGCTGCGTACCGCAAGTTGGCGGCCCTGTATAAGCGCATGGCCGATGAATACTCGGACGTGGCCGGTGCCGTGGGACTGAGCTGCGAAGGCTGCAACGACAATTGTTGCCGCAGTTACTTCCAGCATCATACCTATGTGGAATGGGCCTACCTCTGGGAGGGACTGAATTCCCTGCCGGGGGCCGAGCGCGAGGCGATCCGTCAGCGCGCCGAGACCTATCTTGATGAGGCTCGCATCGCTTTGGAGAAGGGCGAGCGTCCGGCGGCCATGTGTCCGCTCATCCGCGAGGACGGCCTGTGCGGACTGTACGAGTATCGCCTGATGACCTGCCGGATGCACGGCGTTCCCAACGTCCTCGTGAGGCCCGACGGCCGCGTGTCGTCGTTTCCGGGATGCTGGCGCACGCAGGAACTGGCCGGGGATCAGCCCGAGCAGCTGCCGACCTTGAACCGTACGCCCATGCTCAAGGAGCTTGCCCAGTTGGAGATGCAGTTCGTGGGTAAGAAGTTGCAGCAGATGCCCAAGGTGGACCACACCATTGCCGAGATGATTCTCATCGGACCGCCGAAATTCAGCTGATTTCTCAATATCTTTACAACGCGAAAACGGGCCGCTTCCCTGGGGAGGCGGCCCGTTTTGGTTTTATCCTGCGACAACTTTCAAGGCCGTCGCGTGTTGCATGACCTAGAAGCGTTCGAACTCGTCGTCATCCAACTTGAGGTCGAGGCCGCCGGAGCTGTTGCCTTTGCTTGCCTCGTCCTTGTCCGCAGGCTTGTCCTTTTTCCCCTTTTTGGCGGGCGGAAGCTGGTTGCCCGAAGACGCGGCCTTGGCTTTGCGCTTCTGGTCGGGACGGGGGCGCGACGAGGTCACGCGCGCCTGTTGGCGGGACTGGCCCGCACCGGTGTTGAAGAAGCGCAGCACTTCCTGAAGCTGGACGGCCTCTGCGGAGAGGTTCTCCGAGGTGGAGGACACTTCCTCGGACGAAGCGGCGTTCTGCTGAATGACCGTGTCGAGCTGCTGGATGGCGCTGTTGATCTCGGTCACCGCGGCGTTCTGTTCATTGGTGGCCGTGGATATTTCCTGAATCATCTCCGCCGTGCGCTGGATGTCCGGCACGAGCTGGCCGAGCTGCTCGCCTGCCTTCTCCGCCACGTGGACGGTGGAGGATGAAAGCTCGCTGATCTCGCCTGCGGCACCGCCACTGCGTTCCGCCAGCTTGCGGACTTCCGCCGCCACGACCGCGAAGCCCTTGCCGTGTTCCCCGGCGCGGGCCGCCTCGATGGCCGCATTGAGGGCCAGCAGGTTCGTCTGCCGGGCGATCTCCTCGATGACGGTGATCTTTTCGGCAATATCCTTCATGGCGGTGACGGCCTGCGTCACCGCGCCGCCCGTTTCTTCCGCGCTCTTGGCGGCGGAGCGGGCCATGCGCTCGGTCTCCACCGCGTTTTCCGCGTTGGTCTGAATGTTGGATGTCATCTGTTCCATGGAGGAGGATACCTCTTCCACGCTGGCGGCCTGTTCTGTGGCGCCCTGCGACATGCTGATGGCCGAAGAGGAGAGCTCCTCGCTGCCGGTGGCCACGGTCTCCGCCGCGGACTGCACGTCGCCGATGACGTTCTTGAGTCGTGTGGTCATGGAGCGCAGAGCTTGGGCAAGCTGGCCCACCTCGTCCTTCTGGTCAACGTCGATGTCGCGTGTCAGGTCGCCCTCTGCCAGCCCTTCGGCCAGCTGGATGCCCTTGCTCACGGGCTTGGTGATGACGCCCGCAATCACGTAGAGGACGATGAAGAGAATCACGACGGCGGCTATGCCTATCCAGATGCCGATCATGGCTATGGAGTTGGCCTTGGCATTGACCCGTGAGAGCGGAATGCTCACCGCGAGCGTCCACGATTTGCCGCTCTTGCCAATCCTGATGGGAGCAAAGGCCACGAATTGTCCGGAGCCGTCCTCGTCCGAAGCCATCGTGACGGAGAGGGAGTCCCCGTTTTTCACGGCCCGCATGACCTGATCGCGGTTCTCGCCGTCGATGACGCCTTCCAGCTGCTTGCCGTTCAGGTTTTCGTCAGGGTGGGCCACGATGAATCCGGTCTCGGTGACCAGATAGGCGAAGCCGGTTTCGAAAGGTTTGATGCCGAGTACCGCTTCGCGCAGGTCGTCGAGGTAGAAGTCAACGCCGACCACGCCGATGAATTTTCCGTCCTTCTTCACCGGGGCGCCGGTTGAGGCGAGCCAGTACTTCTTGCCGTTCGCTTCCCAAGGGTAGGGCTGGCCGAGAATCTCGTGACCCTGCCGAATGGGTTCCTCAAACCATGCCTGCCCCTCAAGCTTTTCATCTCCCGCAAAGTCCGAAATGATCTCTGAACCGTCCCGGTGATACCAGTTGCGGTACGCCCCTTTGTAGGTGTCGCGGTACTCGTCCTCGCGGTCGTCGTATGTGTTGGGCGGGAAGGTGCACCAGGCACCGGACAGCTCCTCGTTTCGCTCAAGCACGTCGATAAGGACGGAGTCCAGAAACTCGCGGTCCGGAATGGGCCGGTATTCGGCTCCCTGTTCGAACATTCCAGCAAGGGTGCGCGTGACGCTCATGGCGAGATTCAGAGTTCGGCCCATCTCCAGCCCGTAGCCGCGGGCCTTGTCCTGTGCCAGCTCCTGAGCCTGTTCCACCACGATGTTCTGGGCCCTTGAAGTCATGAACCACGTACTGGTTGCAAGTACTAAAATGATGATGGTGAATGTCGGAACCAGAATCTTCAGCTTCAGGCTCCAGTCCTTGAAATGCATGCAGTCCCTCCCGTTATGGTCGATGTGTCAAACCGGTTGCAGCGCCATGTGAATCAACCAAACCACAATCGGTGCGGCAAGTAAATGATATTGCTTGCAGGTAACCGTGGCGTGACCTGCCTGAAGCTTTCATGAAACAGGCACGGAGAGAGCGTTTTCCCGAGAGGATGGAAAATGTCTAGGCGGGTGCAGACCCGCGAAAGGATTCTGTTCGGAGAATAGGGGGATTGGTGCCTTTCACGGTTTGCTACAGGGGATCTACGGTTGCGGCCAGATGTGGCTCCCCGTCAATCATGCCGGCAAAGATCACATGCTCGGCATCGCCGATGGTACCGTCGGCGTGAAGGATTGCCAGGTTCAGCGGGGTGTCCAGAATGTTCGTATTGCCGGTCTCGACGTATGTGGAAAAGGCGATTTGGTGTGCCTGACGCATTTTCTCGGGGATGATGCGGTTGAGGCCACCCCCTGTCAAATCCTCTGCCCGCCAGCCGAATGCTGCGGTGAACCGGTCGTTGATATGCGTGACGACTCCCGCGGAATCGACAACGATCAGTGGCTTGTCCGTGATGCGGATCAACTCTTCCAGATGCATGTGTTCTCCTGAAGGCTGAATATAATATTCTATATGCTTTGGTAGCACGTCTCGGTGTCAGAAAAAATGACGTTATAATGAGAGGCTTCTCAGTACCTGAAGGCCTCCTGCAGAATGGACGCATGAGACGAAAGAAAAGGTCCTCAGAAATAATAATACTCCACCGAATCTTTGCTTTAATGATTTATTACAGGATATTACAATTGGTCGCAGGGCCGGTTGGAAATACCACGAAGAAATGTCTTTCGATTCGTTTGACCAAAATATTCTGATAATGATACGCAGAAAATAGTAATCAGAATCCATCAACAGTGGATTGCAGGCTTCAGCCGCTTTCCAAGGAGGTACATTCGATGGCGAACGACGAAACCAAATACACGACAAATGATGCGGGCATTCCCGTTTCCAGCGACGAACATTCACTGACTGTCGGTCCGGACGGACCCATTCTGCTTCAGGACCATTATCTCATTGAGCAGATGGCCAACTTCAACCGCGAACGGATTCCCGAGAGGCAGCCGCACGCCAAGGGATCCGGCGCGTTCGGTCACTTCGAGGTGACACAGGACGTGAGCGCCTATACCAAGGCCGCGCTCTTCCAGCCCGGCGTGAAGACCGATACGCTCATCCGCTTCTCCACCGTTGCGGGCGAGCGGGGCAGCCCGGACACGTGGCGCGACCCTCGCGGATTTGCCCTGAAGTTTTACACCACCGAAGGCAACTTCGACCTTGTGGGCAACAACACGCCGGTCTTCTTCCTGCGTGATCCCATGAAATTCCAGCACTTCATTCGCTCCCAGAAGCGTCGGGCAGACAGTGGCCTACGCGACCACGACATGCAGTGGGATTTCTGGACCCTTTCGCCCGAGTCCGCGCATCAGGTGACATGGCTTATGGGTGACCGCGGCATTCCCAAGACGTGGCGCCATATGAACGGCTACTCCAGCCATACCTACATGTGGGTGAACGCGGATGGCGAGCGGTTTTGGGTCAAGTATCACTTCAAGACCGATCAGGGGATCGAGTGCCTCACGCAGGAAGAGGCGGACCGCATTGCGGGCGAGGATGCCGACTACCACCGCCGCGACCTGTTCAACAATATTGCGGAAGGCAACTATCCCAGCTGGACCCTGAAGGTGCAGATCATGCCCTTCAAGGACGCCGAGACCTACCGCTTCAATCCGTTCGACCTTACCAAGGTCTGGCCGCATGGGGACTACCCGGTGCATGAAGTCGGCAGACTGACCCTGACCCGCAATCCCACGGATTTCCATACCGAGATCGAACAGGCCGCGTTCGAACCCAACAGCTTTGTTCCCGGCACCGGCCCCAGCCCGGACAAAATGCTGCTCGGCCGCCTGTTCTCTTATGCCGACGCACACCGGGCAAGGCTCGGGGTCAACTACAAGCAGATTCCGGTCAACCGGCCCAAGAGCCCGGTACATAGCTACAGCAAGGACGGCGCCATGCGGGTCGAGAATGTCTCGGACCCGGTGTACGCGCCCAACTCAAAGGGCGGTCCCCAGGCTGATCCGCAGCGGTACCCCGAAGTGGCGACATGGAACGCCAGCGGTGACTTCATCCGCGCGGCCTACACCCTGCGCAAGGACGACGATGATTTCGGTCAGGCCGGGACTCTGGTGCGCGAGATCATGGACGATGCCCAGCGTGACCGTCTGGTCTCCAACGTGGCCGGACATCTCAGCAAGGGCGTTACCGAACCCGTGCTTGAACGCGCCCTCGAATACTGGCGCAACATCGACAAGGAAACCGGCGACCGCATCGCCAAGGAACTGGGTAAATAACCGTATCGCATGGTAAAAATGGCTTGAAAAACTGAACTGATTCGACGCGATACGAAGAATAAAGGAGTAATGGACCGATGGACAAAAAGGAAAGGCGAAAGAAGGTAATCGAGGTGCTGAACAAGGCACGTTCCATGGAGCTGTACGCCATCTCGCAGTACATGATTCAACATTACGCGTTGGACGCCATGGATTACGGTGAGCTTGCCAAGAACATGAAGCTCATCGCCATTGATGAAATGCGCCATGCCGAACAACTGGCCGAGCGCATCAAGGACCTCGACGGCGAGCCCACCACCGAGCTGGCCGATGAAGTCCGCAAGGGACAGAAAGTGGGCGAAATCTTCGACTTCGACGCCGAGGTCGAGGACGATACCGTGGATGCCTACAACCAGTTCCTGAACACCTGCCGCGAAATGGGCGACAGCATCAGTGCCAAGCTCTTCGAGACCCTCATCGAGGAAGAGCAGGAGCACTCGGACCACTTCGACAACGTGGGCGGCCACATCAAGAACCTCGGTGACACCTACCTCTCCAAGGTGGCCGGGACTTCGGCATCCACCGGCGGGTCCACCAAGGGCTTCACCATTTCCGCCGACGCGGAATAGACCGGCGGTAGCTTGACGCGAGGGCACGAAGTCCCGCCAAAGCCATGCTGAAATAATGAAAAAGGCCCCGGGAGCATTGCTTCCGGGGCCTTTCGTTGTGATGTGTGTCAGACCCGAATAGGGGAAGGGATGGCTGTTAGTAGAGCCCGCCCATGTTGGCGGCAGTGTGGACAGTGTCCGCAAAGAAGCCTGCGCGTCCGAGCAGCTCGCCTAGCAGTACGAGAACCGGCAGCCAGACCGGGATGGTCCGGGTCTTCCAGATCACCAGCGCAGAGGCGGCCATGATGCCGATGTGGCTCCAGTAGAAGCCGGAGCCAAGCCATTCCTGCGCGGTGAGGCGCATGACCTCGCTGCCCGAGAGCCAGATGCACGGGGCCGCCAGATGGATCACCAGTCCCACCACGAGGGTCGAGGTGAATATCCGGGCCAGCAGCGGCTGATGGCTCTTTGTCGCGAACCAGCTGGCGAAGCCCGATCCGAGCATGACTGCCGAGACGAGGAAGAAGATGGTCGGCAGCGCGTTGTTCAGGGCTGGGAACGCCGGGGGGGCGTACGTCATGCCCGTGGACAGAATGACCACCGCGCCGAGGACTGCGCCGCCCCATGCGAACACGGGCTTGCCTTCCTTGCCGGAGGCCAGCGCGGCCAGTATGGCCAGTCCCACGAAGAGTCCTGCGGACAGGGCTTCGCGGCTGAGCCACGCGTTCTCCAGATGTTTCAGCGCGGTGGGCGCGCCTGTGGGATGCCCGAGGTGGAAGAGGGACGCGATCAGGCCCACGAGCATCAGCCCGGCGACCATGCGCCATTCGTTACGTGCGTCGCCGCCCTCTGCCCCTGCGGGTTGCCTGACGGCGCGCATGAAGGCGATGCCGATGGCCGCCTGCGAGAGTACCGTGAACAATACGAGCGGAAGTTCCATTGACTGCTGCATGGTTACCTCCTCACCATCTTGGGGGCTTTGGGCAGGATGAAACGCGTGGAGGGATTGAGCTTCTCCATCTTCGGGTATCCTGCCGGATACTGCACTTCATTGGTCACTTCCAGCTTGGCGAGGTCCACGATCTGCAGCGCCTCGGTGGGGCAGGCCATGATGCAGGCCGGCTCCAGCCCCGCGTCGAGCCGTTCGTGGCAGAAGCTGCACTTCTCGGCCCGCTTTTCAACGGGATTGTACTTGGGAACGCCGTAAGGACAGGACCGGATGCAGTTGCCGCAGCCGATGCATTTTTCCTGATGGTGAACCACCACGCCGTCCTCGTCGCGCTTGGTGTAGGCCACCACGGGACAGACGTTGAGGCAGGCAGGGTCTTCGCAATGGTTGCAGGCCAGCGAAAGGAAGGCCCGCTCACGGTGCGGATATATCTCTTCGTCGAGAGGGTAGACCTGACGCCATATGACGCCGTCCACCTGCTGGTAGTAGCTCTTGCAGGCCATGGCGCAGGTGAAGCAGCCGATGCAGCGTTCGGCGTCCACGCGGAATGCATATTGTTTTTTCATGATCATGACTCCTTAGGCCTTTTCCACGTTGGCGAACTGGTCATGGATGGCCACGCCGGGGGCTCCGGCCTTGAAGGCGCCCATGTCGGCCGATTCGTCATCCACGAGGTTCTGGACGTTGAAGTCGGTGCCCTTGCCGAACCAGGCCTCGTACATCATGAGGCAGTTCTTCGCCACGTTGGTGGACAGCTTGACCCGCACCTTCTGCTCGCCCACCTTGTTGAACACGCGGACCATGTCCAGATCGGCGATGCCCTTTTCCCGGGCCGCGTCGGGGTGCATATAGACGAACGGCTCGGGGTAGTACTCCTGCATCCAGTCAAGGTTGACGAACTGGGAGTGGATGCCGAACTTGGTGTGCGGCGTGAGCAGCCGGAATTCGTCGTAGCTCTTGCGACTTTCCTTGTATTCCGGAAGCGCCTTGTGCCCGTTGGCGGCGCACTGCTCGGAGCGGAATTCGTACTTGCCCGAGGGTGTGCCGAATTTGTAGTCGCTCCATGCGGCGGTGGAAGTCAGCTTGGCCTTGACCGGGCCGTTCTTCAGGTCGGTCCAGTCGTTGATGCCGAAGTAGTCGTAGATGCCCTTGTTGAATTCCTTGGCCATCCACTCGCGCGTGTCCACTTCCTGCGGGAAGGTGCAGGAGCCGGGGGACAGCTCGTTCATCTTCCTGGACAGAAGCGCGGCTATCTCAATGTTGGACTTGCTTTCGTACAGCGGCTTGACGGCCTGCTCGTTGATGCCGAGCCAGTAGTGCCAGTAAGACACGTTCACGGTCCATTCCTCGAACATGGTGGTGACCGGCAGGACGATGTCGGAGTTGGCCACCGTCTCCGTGAAGAACTGCTCCACCGAGACCACCATCTCCAGTTTGTCGAAGGCTTTTTCCAGCTTGGGCCGGTCGAAGTCCTGCGCAAACGGGTTCTTGCAGGATACCCAGAGCATCCTTACGGGCGGGTCGTTGGTGTCGAGAATCTCCTGCGCCGTCTTGTTGATGTTGACGGTACGATTGCTGTAGCTGGCGGCGTCGCCTTCCGTGAAGTCGAACTCGCCCTTGGCTGCTCCGCCGATGAACCCCTTGGACCCTTCGGGCGGGCTCTGGATCATGGCGTGGTAGTTGAATCCCCACGTCTGGAGATGGCCGTAGCGCGCGCCGCCGCCTTCCTTGCCGACGTTGCCGGTCATGGCCACGAGGGCGTCGATGGAGCGCACCGTGGCGCCGCCGTTGACGTGACGCTGCAGGCCGTAGCCGATCCACACGGTGGCGGGGTCCGCGGAGGCGAACTCTTCGGCCACTTCGCGAATCTGATCTGCGGGAATGCCGCTCTTTTCGGCGGCCCATTCAACCGTGACGTTGTTGCGCAGGTACTCGGCGAAATCATCGAAGCCGATGGAATGGCTGTTCACAAAGTCGCGGTCCACCATGTCCTTGTCGAGGATGTGGCGGGCCATGCCCAGTGCGAGCGCGCCGTCGCTGGAGGTCTCCGGCTGCCAGAACACGTCGCCCTTGGCTGCGGTCTGGGTGAAGACCGGGTCGATGACCACGACCTTGGCGCCGCGCCGTTGGGCTTCCATGATGTATTTCATGGTGTGCACGGAACACCACGCCGGGTTGGCGCCCCAGACGATGATGTACTTGGCCTTGACCATGTCTTCGGGATCGTTGCACCACATGTTGCCAAGGTCGTAGTTCTGGGCGTCGATGCCTGCGGGCCAACACGGGGTTCCCACGAAGCGGGTGGTGTAGCCCAGCGAGGACATCATGCCCTCGACCACATAATTGGTGATGCCGAAGTGGCCTGAATATTTGGTGAGGCCGAGGCCCAGCAGGCTGTCGTCCTTCTCCTTGATTTCGAGAATCTTGCCAGCGATGCGGTCCATGGCCTCGTCCCACGAGATGCGGCGCCATTTGCCGGAGCGACGGCCGTCCTGCACCATGGGGTATTTGACCCGGTTGGGGCTGTAGAGCTTTCTGGGATACGAGTAGCCCTTCACGCAAAGCCCGCCGTGGGTGAAGGTGGACTCCTGCGCGCCCTCGATGAACTGGACCACGCCGTCCTTGACGTATGTCTTGATGCTGCACGTGTCGTAGCAGTTGCGTGGACACGCGTTGCGGAACGTGGCGAATTCGCCGGCCTTGAACGCTTCCGCCATGGCCTCGTCCGGGACGAGCAGGCTGCACGGAAGCATGGCCGCGGCACCCGCGGCGGCCGTCCCCTGCAGAAAACGCCGTCTGCTCAGACTGTTACCTTGTTTCGTCATGGACATCCTCCTCTCCTGATGATGGTTCCATGTGTTGATTCGCATGATCCTGCGTGCGCGACTCGTCCAGCCACTGTTCAAGCATGGCCACGGCCGTCAGCACGGGCGCGCTCGCGTCCTGTTGATCCCTCACGGCGCGGATGAACTTGGGTACCCAGCCGGACATGTGCCGGTCCACGAGCCATTGCCGCATGGTGGCGGCATCCGTCGCGCGTTCGGATTCCGAAGCTTCCAGAACGGCCAGCCCGAGGGCCGCATCCAGCTCGAAAGCGAGGTGATCGTCCGGCACGCTTCCCTGATCCGGCACGGCCAGTCCCATTCGGCGATACAGGTCGCGCGCCTCCAACGCGGGAGCGCCCATGAGGGTCGGCTCGGTGCCGTACGCGGACGCATAAGGCGGGGATGGCAGCGCGGCAGGACCGACAAAAAGGCGGTTGAAGTCGTACTCCACCTCGACCCAGTCGATGTCGTCGCGAAGGGCGACGCCGAAGTGCCGGGCGATGCCTTCTGAAGCGATGAGCAACTCCCCGGCGTTGGTGGCCGCGAAGAAATCCCTGAGCGACTGAAGGCCGCCGAGATGATCGGGTATGTGACAGAGGTTCATGTCTACCAGTGATACATTGTTCATGTATTACCGATATTATAACCCTCGTTAAATGTGACAGACGGGAAAGAGGGGTCAGATTGGGTAGTTCGAATTACCCAATCAGCCGGTGAGGCCCACGGTCTTGAGGTGGCTGTAGAGACTGACGCGTTTTCCATGCAGGCCGAGCTTGCCGCGGATGTTCTTGCGGTGCGTCTGGACGGTCTCAACCGAGAGGTTCAGGCTGGTGGCGATGTCCTTGGAGGCGTAGCCCGACTGGATGAACTGGGCTACCTTGGTTTCCATGTGGGTCAGCTTGAGCAGTTGCGGGTCCGCGGTGCCGCTGCCCGGCGCGAGGCGGCGCAGCTGGTCCCGTACGACCGTGACGTAGCCCTTGCGTATGGAGGGGTCGTCCTCGGTCTCGATGCGCTCCAGCGCGGGCACCACGAGGCTGTTGATCTTCACCGAGACGTCGTCGAACAGTTCGTTGCGGTCCTTTTCAATATTCTGCAGGACGTTGCGCAGGGTTACGTTCATGCCTTCGAGTTGTTCCTTTTCCTGACGAAGGGCGTCGGTCTTCTCGGCTACGACCTTTTCCAGCATCTCGCGCTGGCTGGCCTGCGCCGTGATGTTGGTCAGCATGATCATGTACTGGTCGCTGGCAAGGCTTACGCTGCTCAGTGGGGTGACCTGCATTCGGTAGATCTGCTCGTCGTGGAACGGACTCATCTCGCAGGACATGCCGGGAGGGTAGTACTTGAGCAGCTCGTCCATGGACTGGGCTTCAAGGTCGAGCACTTTCCAGACGGGCGATCCGAGCAGGCCGTCCATTGGCACCGCCTCTTTGACCGCGGCGTTGGTCTCGGTGACGACACCGTCGGAATCCATCACGAGGATGAGGTCCGAGCTGGAATTGAGGATGTTCTCAAAGCGACATTTTTCAAGCGTCAGCAGGCGGTTGGTCTCGTCGAGGCGCTGTCTGGTGAGGTCCGGCAGGGTCTGCGTCCAGTCCTTGACGAAGAGCACTTCGAGCGCGTCCCCGTAGAGGCGGATTCGTCTTCGCGCCAGCGCCTTTTCCGTTTTGTCGAAATCCGGCATGGCCTCGATGACATCAAGGAGGGCGTGGATAAAGGTCTTGAAGCAACCGAGAAACATATCCGCAGTGATGCCGCGCATGCGGTGGCGTCTGGCCGACTCCACCATTGGCTGCGCCCACTGGCCTTCATGGCTGGTGAGCCACGAAAAACCGGGATCGTCCATTCCCGCTTCGGCATGGGCGAGCAAAGGCGTCATGAAGTCGTACAGTGCCTGCTGGCAGTCCACGCGCTTGGCAGTGGTATGTTCCAGATATCCGGCGCTGCGCATACGCTCGGACCAGCGCTGGAAGTACAGCTCCTCGTGGTCCTGAAGTTTTTGGAGAAGGGGCAGGTGACCGCGTATCGTGTGCGTCGTATGCATGAGAACCTCGTTTAAGATGCGCTACCCATCGGCTACCCAATGCTATTGTCTTATTCGCCGGAAGGCTTATTATCAAGTCATGCAGAAAAGAAATATCCATTCCGGCTACGGCCTCGCGGCGGTGCTGCTGCTCGTTCTCTCGCTTTGGTCCGCTCCGGCCATGGCACAACAAGAAGGGACGCCCTTCAGCGGGGCTCTGAGCATTGAGGGCGTCATGAAAACCGGGATGCCAGTCATGGCGGTCTTTGACCTTGGCAGCTATGAGATTCCGCGCGGGACCTATACTTCGATCAACATCCGCATGAAGTCCGGACCGGAAGGGAAGAAGCCCACGGTACTGCCGGGATACCCGGAATCCACCCTGACATTTCACCAGCCGGGGACGTATGTGATGCGCTTCATCCTGAGCCGCGTGAGCAAGTCCAGCTGCGGAGGCGCGGAGGCTGTGCCGTTGGTCCGGGAGACCCGGACGCTGGAGATCGAATAGCGCTTTTTGAGAAAAGAAAAGGCCTCGCCGAAAAGCGGGGCCTTCTTTGTTCAAGCTGTTTTCTGCATCCGCTGCTGTTGGCCGCACTCTCGGCGGCCTGAATGCAGGGACACCATGATATGAACGCGTTGGAGTTACTGCAACTTGTCAGAGACGTCATTGATGTCCTGTTTGCGTTTGGCGTCCAGCGGGACAGAGCGGGGAGCGCCCTTGTCGAAATCGATGGTCTTCATGTCCAGCTTCCGCAAGCGGCGGTTGTACATGGTATGGTAGTACAAGACCATGTTTTTACTGTCTGTTGCCACCGTCCACTGGGTGGCGCCGGGCATGGCGACCTCGCCATCGGGAACAGAGCCTTCAGCCTGCTCCGAACCGAGGTTGAAATTGTCCAGAATCCTGAAGAGCTCCTGCGCGGTATCAAGGCCGCCGCTGGTTTTTCGCGAAGTCTTGGAGAAGACCACGGCGCGCACAAAGCGTGAGGGGGCGGTAAAATCCCCGGGAAGGCCGAGGAATCCCGATCCGGCAGCCAGAGGCGTTATCTTGAGATCGCCCCATTGCTTCGTGGGAAAAGGCTGCTTGGAAAGAAAGCCGTAATTTCGCAGATTGGTGAGGTGCCAGTCGAAGGTGGGGTTGTTGGTGATCACCCCGACCGGGTTGTCGTAGAAGACGGGACTTCCGCCCAGAAATTCGATCACGATGTTTTTGCCGTCCGGGTCGCTGACCATGAGGTGCATGGGGACGGGTTTGCCGAAGTCCTTGTCCTCGACAGGTTCGACCTTCACTTCGTCAAAAGCCTTGCGGACATCGTCCAGGGTGGCGCATTCAGACAGGATGTAGTGAATGACATCGTCAGGCGAGAGCGATTTTCCGGCATCTTTGGGATCGTACTTTCCATAGTCGGCAAAGCCCGAGTGGTAGAACATGCCGGCGGAAAGCCCCTTTTCGTTCATGCCGTCGCACACGGCCCTGCCCAAAACCTCGACTCCGGCGAATCCGTAGTCTCCCTCCCAGCTGAACCCCTTTTTCCCATCCGGAGTTTTGGAAACGAACCGTGTCCCGCTCGGAACCACGGCCAGTTCGGAATGCATGTCGAATTCCCCCCATTCCATGGTGCGTCCCCGTACCACGGTGCCATCGTCTCCAATGAGTTGCAGGCCCGTGCAGGCAAGGGCCGACATGTTGAAGGCGGTCAGCAGGGTTACCGTGGTCAGGATGAAGCATAAGCTTTTTTGGGTTCCTCGAAGCATCGTCCCTCCGGCATGGTTTTATGTATTCTTTATTACCAACATGATACTTGATGACATCAGTGGCGGACAAGGTCAAACCGGCGGGCAGGTCGATGCGAATGCCATTCGCCAAAATACGAAGTGGATCGCAGCCCTTCAGGAACGAGGTGAAGAGCGTGCTCTCAGGGCCGCAGTGACAGAAGAGGAATCATCTTCTTTATCAGCAGGTGTCGCAGGCCGTCGGCCGTCGCCCGGAAATCATGGGGTGGATAGGGCTGATAAAGAAGTACATCGTAAGGAGGCAGATGGATTTCCCGAAGATGAATCCATCGAGATGCGGAGACGGCTATTCGTTGGAATGGGATGTCAGCCGGGTAACACAGTTCATCTTTGGCATGTTCAGGTCTCATGGGGCATTCAGGGACTTGCCCTTGCAGCCGGAAAAATGCATGCACTCAGGGCCTGAGGGAGTTCCATGCAAAAGGAGATACAATGGATTTTTCCACCATAGCAAAGTTGCGCAAATATCTATCCATCAAGCACAGCCTGCCGGGACGTATCCGGATCAAGTTCTCACTCGGCATCATGAAGGACAAGGAGGCACTTGCCTTGGCACAGTCGCCACCGGAAATGCCCGATGCTGTGACGGAGACCAACTTGAACCTCTTCTCGCGAACTCTGCTTATCGAATATGATGCCGAGCAGGTTCCACCTCATTTGCTCGAAGAGCTCATCACCACTGACGATGATGACCGGGCGGCGGCCATAGTCAAAGAGTTGCACGAGATCCTTTTCGGGTAAGCACCACCCTTTGAGGTGCTTCGTAGATAGCCGGACGTAGGAGGGCGAAAGTATTCTTTTGAGTTGACGCTGAGAATCGTTTTCAATAAATTGAGGCCCGACATGCCGCGCCGCTGGTTGTCAACGGTGCTCCAGCAGCCTGGCCTTATTGAAATGCAAGGTGAAAATTGTTCTCGGGGGTTCTTCCATGAAGAATGGTGCCAAATCGAACGGATTGCGTTCCAGCCAACATCGGTCGTCCTTTGACGCAGGCCGTAACAGGGCCACTCTCCAGACCGGTGGCGTTCTGTTGTCCCTGGCGGGTGTCCTGGCCTGCAATTATCTTGGGTTGGGTTTGGGCAGAGCCGTTTGTCATGGCCTTTTGGTAGCCTCTCTTGGAGCGCCCATGAGACGTGCCGCTCCTGAGCGTGTTCGTGGGGGAGTATAATAATTCTTATGAGTTTTGAGGTTTGCT
The DNA here is from genome assembly GCF_000375485.1 of Desulfovibrio oxyclinae DSM 11498. Lineage (NCBI taxonomy): Bacteria > Pseudomonadati > Thermodesulfobacteriota > Desulfovibrionia > Desulfovibrionales > Desulfovibrionaceae > Desulfovibrio > Desulfovibrio oxyclinae. The sequence continues at coordinate 153,562 of NZ_AQXE01000002.1, forward strand.
ATCCAGTATCGTGCTATTCCCTGCTACAATAAGGAGAGTGTGGAATGAATGAGTTTACGGAGAAGTTGTTGCTGGTTGCCGCGGGCGCTGCCGTTGGAGCGGTGGGGTATATGGCAATCAAGCACCCTGATGAGTTGAAGGAACTCATGGGGGATGCAGCAGAGTTGGGGCAGAAGTTTTTCGACAGGACAGTCAATGAAATGGCTGAACAGATGAGCCAGCCGGAAGATGCATAGGAGCAGGATGTATGGCTGTGAACAGGTTTGCATATCTCATAGCAGGCGCAGTGCTTGGCGCGGCAGGTACTGCTCTGATCAAGGAAGGCAAGGGAGATAACCTCTTGCAGAATCTTGTTCAGGGTGGGCATGGATTGACCGAAAAGCTGCTCTGTACTGTGGAGACCGTTAAGGAAGACGTGGAAGATTATTTGGCGGAAGCCAAGTATATGCATGAAGAAAAAGCGGCTGCGGCTGCCGCTGCCGCAACCGGTGCTGCAAAGGAAGAAAAGGAACCGGCTGCGGAAAACAGTGAACCCGATAAGAAGCAGGCGGCAAAAAAGGCTACGACGAAGAAAACTGCGACAAAAAAGAAGACTTCTCAAAAAAAAGCGGCCGAGGAAGCCACTGAGAAAGAGGCTCCTGCAAAGAAAGCCGCAGCCACCAAAAAAACCGCGGCTACCAAGAAGAGTACGGCCACCAAAAAGTCGGCAACCAAGCCGTCCGCAAAAAAGACTGCAGCAACGACCGGCACAAAAAAGAAGTCCACTTCTTCCGAGTAAGTACTCTGGCGGACGACGGGTTGAAGAGGCAGCGTTTCACGAGCATAAAGTCAGGTTGGGTTCATGAGAATTGTTCGAAGCATACCGGGTAGAATTCGATTCGAAGCTGAGTCCGAGCAGGCCGTTCTGTACGTGCAGGAACGGATCGACGCCGCCTTGGGTGATGACGTCGGCGATATCGAATTCAGCTACAGCGAGCGCTCCGGAAGAGCTCTCCTGCGCTTTCCCCCCGACCCGAAGCTGACGGAGCAAATGGAAGAAGTGATGGTCGATACCGTGACCAAACCGTCGCTTTCTGAACTGCCGGATTGCCGTGGTGCCGATCTTGGTGATGAAATGGCCTGTACGTTGCCAGCGCCGGCGTACGGAGTTTATGAACCGGCCGAGTTGCAGAATCCGTTCTGGACCGTTGCGAAGAAGGTCATCAATTTTTATACGACCCGGCTCTTCATGCCCATGTGGTTGCGCCCGTACTGGACGGCTTTCAGCGTGGCTCCGCTGCTCTATGAGGGGCTTCGCAATCTGTTTCACCGCAAGGTCAATGTGGCAGTCCTTGATGCCGCTGCCATAGGCGCGGCTTTGAGTATGCGCGATTTCAATACCGCAGGCACCATCCATCTCCTGCTGGATATCAGTGAGACTCTTGAGGACTGGACGCGAGAGAAATCCAGAAATGACCTCGCCTCGTTGTTTGCCGGCGATGGCAAGCCGGCGTGGGTGTTGCGCAGGGGAGAAGAAGTGCAGATACCTCTGGATGAGCTTGTTGCCGGAGACCTGGTCGTGGTCCGGTCCGGTGCCCGCATTCCAGTGGACGGCGTGGTGGCGGATGGCACGGCCATGGTCAATCAATCTTCCATGACCGGAGAACCGCTTTCCGTGAAGCGCGGGGTCGGCAAGGAGGTCTTTGCCGGTACTGTTGTCGAGGAGGGCAAAATCGTCATCCTTTCCGAAGAAGTGGGTGATGAGACGCGTTTTGCCAAGATAGCCCACGTCATTGCCGACTCCGAAAACATGAAAGCGGAGATTCATGGTCAGGCAATCCAGCTTGCTGACAGGATAGTTCCGTTCTCCTTCATCCTGTTCGGAGTCATCTTTGCCATAACGCGCAACTGGAGGCAGGCCGCGGCAGTGCTGATGGCGGATTATTCTTGCGCCATCAAGCTTTCCACCCCGTTGGCGGTTCGTTCCGCCCTGCTTGAGTCCGCTCATTGCGGTGCGCTTGTCAAAGGGGGCAAGTATATTGAGCAGCTTTCCAAGGTAAACGCGGTCGTTCTGGATAAGACCGGGACCCTGACCCGCGCTACCCCTGAAGTCATCGACGTTTGCCCGACCAACGGATATTCTCGCGAATTTGTCCTGCGAAACGCGGCCTGTATGGAAGAACATTTTCCGCACCCTGTGGCGGATGCGGTCGTCCGAAAGGCTGATGAGGAAGGGCTGGAGCACGAGGAACGACACGCCGAGGTGGAATACATTCTTGCTCATGGCATTTCCACCACGCTTAACGGCAAGCGCATGATTCTGGGTAGCCGTCATTTCATTCATGAAGACGAAGGCGTGGATCTGGAGTCTGCCAGAGAGCAGATCCGGCGATGCACCGAGAACGGGTTGGCCGCGCTGTACATGGCCGTTGACAATGAATTGGCGGGGGTCATTGCTCTGGAAGATCCTCTCAGGGACTCCGCGTATCGTTTCATCAGGCGTCTGGAGAACATGGGAATGCGACGCATCATCATGCTGACAGGCGATGGGGAGACAACGGCCAGAGCGGTCGCTGAAGAACTTGATATCAAGGAATTTTACGCTCAGGTCCTGCCCGGCGACAAAACCGAGCTGGTGGATACCTTGCGTGAGCAGGGGTATACCGTTGCCATGGTCGGGGACGGCATAAATGATTCAGCGGCCCTCAGTCATGCGCACGTTGGCGTTTCCATGAAGCATGGTGCGGATATCGCTCAGGAAGCGTGCGATGTCATGCTGACCAGCGAACGTCTCGATTCGCTTATGGACTCCATGTCCATATCAAAACTGACCATGCGACGTGTCAGGCGCAACTACAAGTTCATTGTTGTCAGCAATACCTTGTTTATCGGGCTGGGTGTGTTCGGCCTGATAAGCCCGGCTTTGCTGGCACTGCTGCACAACTCCGGTACAGTGTTGACTTGCGCCTACAGCATGCGCCCCATGCTACCGAAGCAATAGAAGCGGATGTATAATGGTTTTTTTCAATCGGCACATTCTATCAAGAATGTGCCGATTGCTTTTGCAAACCACACCGTAATCGTCTGAAATATAGGTAACCAAAACAAAGAGTAAGGTGATCAGATGAAGAAAATGCTTCCCAAGAAACCATGGGCTGCCGCTGGCCTCGGGGCACTCGTCGGAGCCGGTATCGCCGGTTACAAGATGTGGAATCAGTACAAGGAAGGTGAGGTTTCGCAACAGGAGGCCGTGAGCAAGGTCGTCAAACAGTCTCTCTTGTTCGGGGGCGTCGCGGCGTTAAGCACCTTTGCCGGTGGCGGCGGAGGGGGCGGTGCAGGTATCGCGGCCATGTCTGTGCTGGGGATGAGCGGCGGCGGTGGAAAAGGGCAGCAAAACCTGTTTTCCGAGCTTGTGATGGAAGCATTGAACGGAGAGCAGGAAGGCAAAAGGCATGGCCGCAGAGGCCGTGGAGAGGGACAGCCCCGCAAGATTGGAGAAAACGCTGAAGCGGTTCTGGAAGGGACAACTGCGGACGAAGGGGCCTGAGCCCAGTACCAGAATACACCATCTCGACAGAGTAATGGGGTAAGCGCAATATATACCCTTGCCCCCAAACTCCAACCGTGTGACTGCGTTCGCTGAATGTCCGGTGTAGACCGGCACATCGTTTTCCGCCTCGGCGGTGCTGGGCTATTTCATCAGCGTCTTTTTATTCTGGTACAGATGAAGAGCCAAAAAGTGGACAAAAGCCACCCCGGCCACAACATGCCATTTTTCAGAGAAGTAGACGATTCCGAGAGCGGCGGCTATTGAGGCCAGCATGCCTCGTTTGACAAGGCGCCGACCTTTCCTGCCCGCAAGTGCCTTTTGCACATCATTCATCCCGCTCTTTACTTTGGCCAGATCAATGCCAAGCGCATCGGCAATGGTCTTCAGGATTTTCTCGGTGGAGATCTTTGTCTTATCAAACAGAATAAGGATGCTCCCGATCCGCTTGTTGACCTGAACCTGAACAACTCCCTTGGCTTCAAGCAGGGCGTCCCGTAGGGTATATCCGAATTCGGCAACCTTGAGAGCCTCGTTTCTGAATCGAATCCTGCCTTGCGTGGCTGCGGCGTGCATGTATTTTACTCCTTCGCTTGATGACAAAGTTTTACGACTATAATAGTTGCACGATTTTAAAGGCGACTGTCAACACCCGGGAATTATTATCAACGGATTCATCCCGGCGGATGACGTAACATGCGGGAATATCATAATCAGATTGCCATCAAATCAGCGTTCGAACTGTCATCTCATTGAAGGAGCAGATTTGCGATAGTTAATTCATATATCCTCAATCCAAAATAACACCCATTGGCTGATTATAGACCGCCAGCTGTATGACATCACGCGCATCAGCAAGACAAGCCCCTAAGTTGACGGGTGGATCTGCTGTTTTTCAGGACACTGATGGCGATTCACGTCTAGGGCAAGGAGGATAGATTGGTCTGTGAGCAATGCTTCGCCGTCATTGACAGCATGATTCTCATAGCGGCAGGCTTTCCGGTGGCACGTGTGCACAGCCGCGTGAATCAGCAGTAAACGACGAGATACCAGAACACGAAAAAAGCCTTTCGCTTTCGCGAAAGGCTTTGATTTCTTGGCGTCCCCAAGGGGATTTGAACCCCTGTTATCGGCGTGAAAGGCCGACGTCCTGGACCGGGCTAGACGATGGGGACGTTTTATGGCTGGGCTGCAAGGACTCGAACCTTGATTGACGGAACCAGAATCCGCTGTCCTGCCAATTGAACGACAGCCCAACAACGAAGAGAGGATTTATAGACTCCCTGCCGGGATGTCAACCTCTTTGTTGAATTTTTTTAGACCGCGTTCGCCAGACGACGGGTGCGCTTCTTCAGCTTGTTGATTTTCTTGCGCAGGTAGTCGCGCTTGGCGCGGTCTTCCACTTTGTCCTTCTCGGCGCGAAGATCGCGGATCTCGCGCTTGATGGTCAGAATCTGATCCTTGTACGGGGAAACGCCGCCTTCTTCGGTGAAGCCGAAGATTTCGCGGATAGTAGCGATAAGCTCTTCCTTGCTCTTGGAAGATGCGCCCTGAACCATGGGCAGCTTCTTGATGCAAAGCTCACGGAGCTCTTTCGCGGTCATCTTGTCGAGGGACTTGGTCAGTCCCAGGTCCTCAAAGGAAATTTCGATTGCGTCGCTCATGGTGTCCTCCTGCCCTGAAAGCCGGGCTTTATCACTCGTCGTCAAAAATTTTCTGGTAGGCCCGGTAGCACCTTCCGACAGGGCTTTCCGGATCTATCTGGTCGTTCAAGGTCCCGAGAACCTTTGGCTTTTTATATCTCAAGGGTTCCTCCCGCCGAGCGGTGGCGGAGGGCTTGCCCAAAGGAACTCTGCCGTTTAACAGCTCGAACCGCACTTTGTCAAAGACTTCTTCGCCAAAATGACTGTTGATGCGATCCGTAATGATCTGGGAGAAGTATGCGGCCTCGGCCGCGATCATGGGGTCTTCCGCGTAGAGGATGAGTGTCTTGCCGCGATGACCGAGCGGACGCACCATGCTCGCGAATTCGCCGAGCATTTCGTCCCACTGACGCCATACGCGAACCAACCTGAGGCTGCCGTCGGAGTCCAGCTCTTTCAGCATCTCGGGCATGGCGTTTCGCATGTCGCGCGTTTTGCGCTTGCGGTTCTTGAGGTCTTTTCCCCAGTATCCGTACATGATCCTTCCCTGCGGCACGGCCGCGCGCATTACATATAGTATGAGCGGGCGCTGCGCAACAACGGATCACATGCAGGCCTTGGCCCGGTAGTTGATTACCGTGGTGGGGCAGCTCGGTGAGAGCGCCACCTGCGCTACGGTAGAGCCGATGAGCACCTGATGCGACTCCTTGATGGACGAGTGTCGCGCCATGACGATCATATCCGCCTCGTTCCAGCGGGCGGCCTTGAGAATCTCCGTATAGGGAACGCCTTCCCATGCGAGAAATTCGTGATCCACGTGATGGACGAGCTTGCTGTACTTCTGCTCCATGCGCGTGATGGTGTCCTGTACGAAGTCCTCCATGTCGCGCTGGTAGAACCTCGGGTTGGGGTAGCTCATGCCGATGTCGAGCACCGAGAAGAGAATCAGCTTGCCGCCGGTCTCCTGCGCGATGCTGGAAGCGTGGCACACCGCATTCTCGGAAGGTATCTTCATGTCGGTGGGGACAAGAATGGTCTTGGGTTCGGATTCCAGGATGGATGCGGGACGGGTCACCACCATCACTGGGGCCACCACGAGGGAAGTCACGCGCTGGACGGTGGAATCCACGTGGCCCCACATGCGGTTTCCAGGGCAGGTGCCATTGCGACAGTGCGGGCCCATGACGATGAGATCAGCGCCCTCGCGCGTGGCGACGCAGGCCAGCTCCTCGGCCGGGTCGCCGCACACCACGTGGGTGGTGTAGTCAATGTCGTCAAGGCGTCCGGAGTAGTTGTCGATGATATCCTTGCGTGTGGTCTCCACCAGTTNGTCCCGTGAAACAAGTCGTTCCAGAGTACCCCAGCCCTCGCTTGGCAGACGGCAGGCGTGGAAGATGACGAGCTTGGCGCCGTGCCTGCGGGCAAGCGCGAATGCCGCCTGTGCTGCGTGGTCGGTTTCACCGCGTGACGTGGCTGCGAGTATGATCTTGCGATACATGGTGGCCCTCCTGATTACGGAAATGGGTTCATACTTCCTGTATCCCGGAAAAAGCACTTCATGTCCACCCGGTGAGGCCATTTTTATCATGTCCCCGGCGGCGCTTGACCAATGACGCGGAAACGGCTAAGTACTGATCAACGTATATCAAGATATATTGATATTTAGGAGTGGCTGTTGAAGATTCTTAAATATTCCAAGGCGCTTGGCGACGAGACCCGGGCCCGCCTCATCAACGTTCTGCTGAAGCATGAGCTCAATGTGGGCGAGGTGGTGCAGGTCATGGAGATGGGCCAGTCGCGCATCTCCCGTCACCTGAAGATTCTGGCCGAGTCCGGACTGGTGGAGTGCCGCCGGGACGGCCTGTGGGCCTTCTATCGCGCCGCGCGCGAGGGGGACGGGCGCACTTTTCTGGAGGGCGTGGAGCCGCTTTTCGACGACGAGGCCGTTTTCGGACGCGACATGGCACGGGCGGACTCCGTGGTCCGCGACCGCACCGTGGAGACCCGCCGCTTCTTCGATGCCATCGCCGAAGACTGGCGCAAGTTGCGCGAGAACGTTCTTGGCGGTCTGGACCTGCATGCGGAAATCATATCGCGTCTGGGAAACTGCGGTATCGTGGCCGATCTCGGCTGCGGATCCGGCGAGATTCTCTCGGTTCTGGCTGGGGCCACCGATTCGGTCATCGGCGTGGATAACTCGCCGAAAATGCTTGAGCTGGCCGCTGAACGCTTTGAATCCGACCCGAAGGTCAGCCTGCGCATCGGCGAACTTTCGCATCTGCCGCTTCGCGACTCCGAGGCCGACTGTGCGGTGCTTTCGCTGGTGCTGCATCACCTGGCGAATCCGGCGGAGGCGCTGGGCGAGGCCGCGAGGGTGCTGGGGCGTGGCGGTTCGCTGGTCATTGCCGAGTTCGACAGCCACGGGAACGAGGTCATGCGCTCCGACTACGGTGACCGGCTTCTTGGCATCGGTCGCAAGGAGATGGAGCAGATGCTCGCGGATGCGGGCTTCCGTCTGGAACGCGCCGACGAATTTTCCGTTAACATGGGACTGACGGTCATCCTTTACCGGGCCGTCCGCTAACGGGGCTTTGCCCGCAATTGAGAATATCAAACCTCAAATGGAGGAAACAATGAGCAATGTTCAGCCCGTGGATCCGAAACTGGACCACAAAATCGCCGACATTTCCCTTGCCGACTGGGGCACCAAGGAACTGCAGCTTTCCGAACGGGAGATGCCCGGCCTGATGCAGCTGCGGGAAAAGTACGGCACCGAAAAGCCGCTCAAGGGTCTCAAGATCATGGGCTCCCTGCACATGACCATCCAGACCGCCATGCTCATCGAGACCCTGCATGACCTCGGCGCGGATATTCGCTGGGCGTCCTGCAACATCTTCTCCACGCAGGATCACGCCGCCGCGTGTATCGTCAAGAAGGGCTCCGCCAAGGTATTTGCCTGGAAGGGCGAGACCCTCGAAGAATACTGGTGGTGCACCGAACAGGCCCTGACGTGGCCCGACGGCTCCGGACCGGATCTCATCGTGGACGACGGCGGCGACGCCACCATGATGGTGCATCAGGGCGTGAAGGTGGAAAAAGATCCGTCCCTGACTGAAAAGAAGTACGACAACCCCGAATTTCAGCTGGTCATGAACCGCCTCAAGGCTTCCTACGAAGCCAATCCCACCAAGTGGCAGAAAATCGCCGAAAACATCCGCGGCGTTTCCGAAGAGACCACCACCGGCGTGCATCGCCTGTACGAAATGCAGCGCAACGGCGACCTGCTTTTCCCGGCCATCAACGTCAACGACTCCGTGACCAAGTCCAAATTCGACAACCTCTATGGTTGCCGCGAGTCGCTGGCAGACGGCATCAAGCGTGCCACCGACGTGATGATCGCCGGTAAGGTCGTGGTCATCTGCGGTTACGGCGACGTAGGCAAGGGTTGCGCCCAGTCCATGCGCGGCTTCGGCGCACGCGTGCTGGTCACCGAAATCGACCCCATCTGCGCCCTGCAGGCCTCCATGGAAGGCTTTGAAGTCATCCCCATGGAAAAGGCCTGCGAGCTCGGCGATATCTTCGTCACCGCCACCGGCAACTTCAAGGTCGTCAGCGGCGCGCACATGGAGCGTATGAAGGACGAGGCCATCGTCTGCAACATCGGCCACTTCGACAACGAGATCGACATGGCCTATCTGGAAAACAATCCCAAGTGCAAGCGCGACGAGATCAAGCCGCAGGTGGACAAGTGGACGCTGGAATCCGGCCGTTCCATCATCGTTCTGGCCGAAGGCCGTCTGGTGAACCTCGGCTGCGCCACCGGTCACCCGAGTTTCGTCATGTCCAACTCTTTCACCAACCAGGTGCTGGCACAGCTCGACCTCGCCAAGAACGAATACGAGCCGCGCGTCATGATCCTGCCCAAGAAGCTGGACGAAGAAGTGGCCCGTCTGCACCTCGAACGTCTCGGCGTCCAGCTGGACAGCCTCTCCAAGGACCAGGCCGACTACCTCGGCGTGCCGCAGGAAGGCCCCTACAAGCCGGACCACTACCGCTACTAGTCCGTTTCTCCGGACGTCCCGACCAAAAATCATGCCCCGCAGGCTCTGGCCTGCGGGGTTTTCGTTTGTCGGTCGGAGTACTGTCAGAGTCGTAAAGAGTAACTTTTGTTTGTCACGGAGAATCCGGCTGTGATAGCCCTCGCGAAGACGACATCGCGCCGTCTGTCAAAACGCAAGCAAAAGGCAAGACCAATGGGTATTTCAAATAAAGTCGAACGCAAATTGCACCAGCCGATTCAGGTCAGAATCCGTCGGCTCATAATCCGAAACTTCATGGTGCTGTTCGGGGCGGCTCTGGCTGCGCTCGGATTCGTGCTTTTCCAGATTCCGTACAACATCACCGCTGGCGGAGTCAGTGGTCTTGCCATTATCATCAACCATTACACGGGGATGTCGGAGGGCCTGCTCATCTGGCTCTTTAACGTGCCGCTTCTCATCCTCGGGTATTTCTTTCTGGGCCGGTGGCGGTTCATCGCCTCGTCCATCCTTGCGGTCGTGGCCTTTTCCGCGTTCATCGAACTGTTCCTGAACACGCTGCCGCAGGCACTTTCGCCATACCCCATCACCCACGACAAGTTTCTGGCCTGTCTGTATGCGGGTGTGCTGTTCGGCCTCGGCAACGGCATCATCTTCAGGTTCGGCTCCACCATCGGCGGAACATCAATCCCGGCCCGCATCATCCATAATTTCACCGGCTACCCCATGAGTCAGGTTTACCTCTTCACCGACCTTGGCGTCATCTGCCTCGGCGGGCTGACCTTCAGTTGGGAAATGGCCATGCTCGCACTCTTCACCCTCGTGATGACGGGCATTTTCTCCGACTTCACGCTGGAGGGCGTTAGTCAGCTGCGCACCGCCATCGTCATCACCAAAAAGGCCGACCAGATGCGCTATGCGCTGGTGAACGAGATGCGTCGCGGTGTGTCCATGTGGGAAGTGACCGGCGGCTACACGAGAGAGCCGAGCACCATGCTCTACTGTACCGTCATGCGTTCGAAAGTGAATGACTTGCGATATATGGTCTCACAAATAGACCCAGACGCATTAGTCATAGTAGGGGTGGTGCAACAGGCGTGGGGCGGCTTCGGTAACCTCAAGCTGAACAAGGATTGACCGGGTGAAAAGGCGGTTTCTCCGCTTTACATCGCTTCATCCACCCCGCTAAGGTCTGCGCATGAAAACGTTTCGTCTGCTCCTGCTTGCCGCATGTCTGGTTCTGCTTGCGTCCGCTGCCTCCGCCTTTGAGGCGCGTGTGGTTGTCTCAAGCTTTAAGCCCGATGTGCTGGCGACTCATGTGCCCGGCCACCTTATGGATAATGACCCCGCCACCGCCTGGGTCTCGCTGGGTGATGGCAGCGGGGAATCCGTCACCGTAAAATTCAGCGCCCCGGTTCGTGTGGTGCGGCTGGGTATCTTCAATGGCAAGCAGGGGACCGGAGCTTTTGGGCTCCGTAACCGCATCGCTCGCGGAAGAGTGGTCTATCCCGATGGAACTGAGGTTCCATTTGCGCTTGATGATACGGGCGGGGAACAACTCGTTCCCTGCGATAGCGGCAAGCCGGTCGAATCGTTCGACATGGTTGTGGATAAAGTGACGCCCAAGGGACCGAAAGCCGAGCATCGCGGCGTGGCTGTCTCCGAAATCAAACTGTATCTGGCATCCATTCCGAAGACAAAAGCCGAGATCAGCGCACAGCGGGAAGTCCGGCAAGATGAGAAATTGCTGGATGCCACGGCTCCGGTCATCCGCAGCTTTCTGGTGCTCAACACTCGTCTCGATGAAGATGTTCTCCTGCTGTATCCAAAAGGACTGCGCAGTCAGGAACGAATGAATCTGTATGTATTCCAAGAGTTTCAGAAGCAGCTGGGCACCTTTGAGATGCTGCGCGCCGCAAGCGTGGATACCTCGGACATGACGTTCGAGGTGGTCAGCAACACGGATACTTCGGCTATCGTTCACGCGAAAGGGAATATGGTGGTGGAATCCGGCAACCGGACTGCGTCGGCGCCAGTGGACAGCGACTTTGAAATGCTGCTGTACGCAGAGGAATGGAAAATCGGTGGCGAGCGGCCTCGGGAATCAAACGATCTGAATCGAAGTCTAATGAATCCTGACCGTTAAATGGACAGTATTTTTATCAACGCATCCTTGTAAAGGCCTTCTGCATCGGCCGGAATCACGGCCAGCCCCTCTGCCCGAAGCATGGTGCGCAGCAGTCCGGATTTGCCAAGCACCGGATGCGCCAACGGTGGCATTCCCTCGCGCTCTTCCAGACGAACCCGAACATAATCCTCACGTCCCTGCTTGGACGCCACGTTGCGGGCCATTTCCGCATGAACGCACGCCCAGCCTGCGCGTTCGTATGCTGCGGCATGCCCTTGCAGATGCCGCAAAAACGGCTGCACCAACACCGCCATGACCACCTGCGCTGAAGCAACCTGACCAGGCAGGCCCAGAACGGCTCGCTCGCCCACGCGGCCGAGAATGGCCGGTTTGCCGGGGCTGATGGCCACGCCGTGCGCCAGCAGGCTGGATTCGGGAAGGGCTTCGATGGCAGCCACCGTATAGTCGCGCACACCAATGGAACTGCCGCCGGACAGCAGCGTCACGTCGTTTTCCGCCACCGAGCGCTTCAACGCTTCAGTTAACGAGTCCAGATCGTCGGGAGTGATGCCGTAACAGGTGCAACTCGCACCGCAAGTCTCGCTCATGGCCGCCAGTGCGGAGCTGTTCACGTCGCGGACCTGACCGGGGCGGGGTGTGTCGGCAACTGGCACCAGCTCGTCGCCGGTGGACAGAATGCCCACACGCGGACGCAAGCCGACGGAGAGGGTTTCGAACCCAAGCGCCGCCGCCATGCCGACTTCCTGCGCCCGAAGCGGAGTTCCTGCCTCAAGCGCGGTCGCTCCGGCCCGTGCGTCCTCACCACGGCGCATGACGTTCAGACCCGGCGCGGCGGCCTTGTGAATCTCAACGGTGCCGCCTTCCATGCTCAGGGTGTGCTCCACCATGACCACTGCATCGGCTCCGGCGGGCAGGCTGCCGCCAGTGGAAATCCGCGCACACTCACCGCGTTCCAGGGTGATGACAGGCTCTTCCTCCACGGAAAGCTCGGCCACGCACTCAAGATAGGCGGGGTTGGATTCGGATGCGCCAAACGCGTCACGCGCATTGACCGCAAATCCGTCCATGCAGGAGCGGTCGGTCAGCGGCCAGTCATGCTCCGCAACAAGCGGTTCTGCCAGAATCCGCCCGGAGGCACTGTATAAGGAAACGGCCTCGGTCCCGAGCCTCGGAAAGCCAAGCAGGAGTCGCTCGAAAGCCTCGCGGCTGATCATGTCGAAAAACCCGTGTTTCATGAAGCCGATCCTGCCCTTTGAATATGGAAAAGCAACACAAGGGCTTTTCCCCTTGATGTCGCACCGTTATTGCGTCGGCTCGGTGCCCGGCTGGTACTGCATGTTCTGACGCACGATGTCCGCGAACATGTCCTTGAAGCGGTACACGTCCTTCTTCTGGATGCCCTTGCGAATCTGCGACTCGTCCTTGATCTCGGAAAACTTCACGTGAAGGCTGCACACGAGAAAGACGCCCATCGGTTTGTCGCCGTGCATGATGGAAGCCAGCACGTTGTAGAGACCGAGCCGCTTTTTGAGCGCCGTAGGCATCTTGGTCTCGTTCAGCGCCTTTTTGGAGTAGAACATATAAAAAATCTCGGCGCCGCCAACGCCCATGGGCGAGTGGTCGAAACCGGCATCCACGTCGGTGCCCTGCTCATGGGCGGCTTCCAATGCGTGAAAAATATCGGATGCGATCGTATCCTCGTAGGAACGGGGATTGGTTTTCTTTTCGGACATGGAATCTCCCTTGTGATTTCGAGGTCACGCATTCATGCCCTTCCGTTAGCGTTCCGTCAAGATTTCGCCGTGCTTGTGTGGTTGCGAATAGGGGGAGATTACGCTGAAGCCATTGCCTATTCGTATCCATTAGTGATTTCGACCTGTCGGCCGACCTTCTTTTTTGCTCGCGCAGAAAAAAGAAGGCAAAAACTGCGCTGTTGGGGGTGAGCCGCCGCTCTCGGCGAGAGACTCTATGACGCGGTCACTGCTCCGGGTGAAACGTTTGTGGCTACCAAACACCACCCGGACCTGCGCGACCGGTCAAAAGAGCCTCTATGCCTCGATCGGCATTGCTGCGGTACTCGGTTGGCGGGAGTAGCTGCTTTGTTGAGAGTACTGGTGAGCGTGTGCGCCGTGAGAGTCCCTTGAAATGTCGTTTGGTTTACAGAGTTCGTCAGCCAAGACGCACAGAACCCAAAATTCCCGTCAGCGGGGTTGCAGCTGGGACGCGAGTTGTGCGGCCGCATGACCCCAGCAGCTGCAACGCCGCTGACAACTCAGGGATTCCAAAGGGGGCCCGCCCCTTTGGTCCGCCTGAAGGGCCCGCCGGAGGCATCCTTACTAGCACCAGTTGCAGGTTTCGGCCTGTTGGCCGACCTTCTTTTTTGCTTGCGCAGAAAAAAGAAGGCAAAAACTGCGCTGTTGGGGGTGAGCCGCCGCTCTCGGCGAGAGGCTCTATGACGCGGTCACTGCTCCGGGNGGCCGACCTTCTTTTTTGCTTGCGCAGAAAAAAGAAGGCAAAAACTGCGCTGTTGGGGGTGAGCCGCCGCTCTCGGCGAGAGGCTCTATGACGCGGTCACTGCTCCGGGTGAAACGTTTGTGGCTACAAACATCACCCGGACCTGCGTGACCGGTCAAAAGAGCCTCTATGCCTCGATCGGCATTGCTGCGGTATTTGGTTGGCGGGAGTAGATGTTTTGCTGGGAGTATTGGTGAGCGTGTGCGCCGCGAGAGTCCCTTGAGATGTCGTTTGGTTAACGGAGTTCGTCAGCCAAGACGCAAAGACCCGATAATTCCCGTCAGCGGGGTTGCAGCTGGGATGCGAGTTATGCGGTCGCATGAACCCGGCAGCTGCAACGCCGCTGACAACACAGGGATTCCAAAGGGGGCCCGCCCCTTTGGCGGGGTGCAGGGGCAGCGCCCCTGCCCGCCGGAGGCTCCCATTATGAGGCTTCTGCGGCGAGTTGTTCCTGGTATTTTCGGTAGTCGTCGATGCTGACGAAGTAGTCGGGGTCTTCGAGCACGTTTACGACGCAGATCTTTTCGGCTTTTTTGATGAGTCGGATGCAGTCTTTGCTCAGATGCCAGAGGTGGATGGTTTTTCCGGCTCTGTCATAGAGGGCGGCGAGCTTGTTGATTGTTTCGATGGCAGACTGGTCCATGATTCGGGACTCTTCGAAGTCTATGATGACTTCGTCGGGGTCGTTGGCGACGTCGAATTTGCTGAGGAAAAGCTCGGTGGAGGCGAAGAAGAGTGGGCCGTATATCTGGTAGTGTTTGATGCCGTGTTCGTCGATCATTTTTCGGGCTCGGATTCGCAGGGCGTTTTTCCAGGCGAAGATCAGGGCCGAGATGATGACGCCGCAGACGACTGCGATGGCGAGGTCGTATTTGACGGTCAGCGCGGTTACGAGAGCGATTACCAGAACGTCCCATTTGGGGATCTTGTTCATGATCTTGAAGGTGCTCCAGGCGAAGGTCTTGATGACTACGATGAACATGACGCCGACGAGTGCGGCGATGGGTACCTGTTCGATGTATTGTGATGCGAACAGGATGAAGATCAGCAGGGCGCAGCCTGCGACGATGCCTGAGAGGCGGCCTCTTCCGCCGGACGTGATGTTGATGATGCTCTGGCCGATCATGGCACAGCCGCCCATGCCGCCGAACAGGCCGTTGACGAAGTTGGCGATTCCCTGGGCGAGACACTCCTGATTTCCTGAGCCGCGGGTTTCGGTCAGTTCATCGATAAGCGACAGCGTCATTAGCGACTCGATGAGGCCAATGGCCGCGAGGATGAGTGCGTAAGGTGTGATGAAGGCAAGGGTTTCCCACGTGAAGGGGACGCTGGGAATTGCGAATGTGGGGAGCCCTCCCTGAATGCCGGTGCCGCCGTTGGACTGGATGTAGGAAAGGACGGTCTGGGTGTCGATTCCGGAGAAGATGACCAGCAGGGAGACTGAGAGGATCGCTATGAGGGCACTGGGTGCCTTGCTGGAAATTTTGGGGACGATGTACATGAGCGCCATGGTCAGGGCAACAAGTCCGGCCATGATCCATAAAGGCTGTCCCTGCATCCAGTTGCCGCCGGATTTGAACATTTCCAGTTGGGACAGGAAGATCACGATCGCCAGTCCGTTGACGAATCCCATCATGACGGATCGGGGTACCATGCGAATGAATTTGCCGAGGCGGAAGATGCCGGCAAGCATCTGGAAAACACCGACCAGCAGGAGTGTGAAGAAAAGATATTGCAGCCCGGTGTGGGACCCTGCTGCGCCGAGGGCGTTGCCTTCCTGAACGAGGCCGACCATGACGACTGCCATGGCGCCGGTTGCGCCGGAGATCATACCCGGGCGTCCGCCAAGTACGGCGGTGATCAGACACATCATGAGCGTGCCGTACAGGCCGACCATGGGAGATACGCCTGCTACAAACGAAAAGGCCACTGCTTCCGGGATGAGGGCGAGGGCGACGGCGGATCCGGAGAAAATATCGGCAAGGGCGCTGCCTTTGGACTTGGCAACAAAAGAGGGACTCGCTTCCATGAAGATCCTTTAAGAAACGGTAAAAAGGTTGTGATGTCGGCAACTCCCGACACCAAAAAAAGACACCGGGCGTGACCCGGTGCGAATGCAAAGGGGAGCCTTGGGGGCTCTCGGCTGAAACGGGGACGTATATTATGGGGAGTCGGACGAAGGGCTGAAAGCAGGAACCTCGAACTGGGCCATAAAATATGACGAAATCTCAGGCGGCGACTCTAATGACTGATAAGTTGGGCAGAGTCAACATATAACTCTTCCGGGAAATGATTACTGCTGTCGATGGAACGCGCACTTCGACCGAGTTGTCGTAAAGACTGTGAAATTGGCGGCGATTTCTTTGCTCTTGCGACAGAAGGAATCAATAAAAAGGCGGCATCCCGGGCTGCCGCCTTTGGCTGAGAAGGGTCTTGGGGGCTACACGTCGGTAAACTTTTTTTCCAACATGATGTTGAGAATGGTGCGGTCGGTGGCGATCATGCCTTCGGTGGAGAGGGTGCCGACGTTTCGCATGGTGTCTTCGGGGGACTGCCCGATGATGCCATCCGTGAAATGCACGTTGACACCCTGAAGGGAGAAGAGCGCTGCCTGAACGGCGGTGCCTGCTGCGGTGGCGAGCTTCAGGGAGCAGCCAGCCTTGGCTCCGTCGCAAATTATGCCTGCGAGGTCTTCCATCAGGTTCTTGATGGCTCCGGCGATATGGCGCACATCGCCGCCGAGCAGGTGTGTTACGCCCGCCGTGGCTCCGGCGCCTGCGGCCACAGAGCATCCGCAGACGGCTGAGAGCCTGCCGGTGTGTGCTTTGACGTAGGCGGTGATGACGTGCGAGAGGGCCACGGCTTCCAGCACCTGCCTCGGGGTCACGTCGAGGTAGTCCTTGACGGCCCAGATGGTCAGGATGGCGGTGAGGCCGTGGTTTCCCGAGCCGCCCGAACTCATGGCGGGCAGCGGCGCTCCGGCCATTCGCGCATCGGAGGCCGAGGAGGTCAGCATCCGGGCGGCGAGGATCATGTCCTTCTTGATGAGCTGCTGCCGCACGAGGCGTTCCAGCGTTTTGCCCACGCCGAGTCCCATGCCGAACTTGAGTCCCTGTTCGGCAAGGGCGATGTTCATGTCCACGCCTTGTTGCAGGAAGTCGAGGTCTTCGTCGTCCAGCTGGTCAAGCAGGGCCACGAGTTCGCGCAGGGAGAGCGTCTTCAGCCAGTTCTCAAGATCGTCGATGCGCGACGAGCCGCCGGGCGTGCAGCCGGGGACGATGAGCGGGCTTTCCACTTCCTTTCCGTCAAGGGAGAGGGCGACGATGTTGTCGTGCAGACCCTCAATGAATGCCTCGGCTTCATGATTGGCCGAGATGGCCCTGGCTCGCACGTGAAGGCCCCGGACATCCGGCAGGAGGGTGACCTCGACGCGCCCGGATGCGGCGGCTTCGCGTGCTGCGGCAACGCAGTCCCCATCGACCTCGGCAAGAACCTCCAGCTTGCGCTCGGGAAGGCCGCAGGAGGCTCCGAGGGCCGCGGCCAGATCCAGACCGGAGAGGCCGTCCGTGCCGGGGATGGAGACTGCCAGACCGTTCTTGTACACGTTGGGGTCCAGCCAGAGTTCGAGCCGCTGCCACGGTTCGGGCAGCAGGGAGGAAGCGGCGGACGCGGCCAGCGCGATGGCGACCGGTTCGGTGCAGCCGAGGGCGGGCACCACTTCAAGGCGCAGGAGGTCCTTGACGGCGTAGGCCATATTATTGCCTTACGGTGGAGTTGGGACAGCTTTCGCTCATGGTGCACACGGCACAGCCGCCGGAGTACGGAAACGGGGTGAACACGGCGTACTTGCGGTTGATGGTGTTGTCGTCCTTCCATTCGATGCCGAGTTCGCCGGTGGCATCTTTGACGCCTTCCGGGGCGCGAGGCAGCGGGGCGCAGGCGCCTTGCTCCAGTTCGGGCACGA
This sequence comes from Desulfovibrio oxyclinae DSM 11498, assembly GCF_000375485.1. Taxonomy (NCBI): domain Bacteria; kingdom Pseudomonadati; phylum Thermodesulfobacteriota; class Desulfovibrionia; order Desulfovibrionales; family Desulfovibrionaceae; genus Desulfovibrio; species Desulfovibrio oxyclinae. The sequence continues at coordinate 171,395 of NZ_AQXE01000002.1, forward strand.
GGCCGCGGGCGGCGGTCATGACCATGCATACGGCCAGATTGTGGAAGGAAAGCGCGAATGCCGGAGAGTCGTTCCAGATGTAGTCGATCTCCTCGTCCACGTCAGCGTCGAGGAAAACGAGGATGTAGCCGTTTTCCCCTTCGGTGTTGGTGAGCTTGTAGGCATTGAGCTTCTTGACCCAGTCGTCCCAGCGGGGGGCGAATTCATCAAGCAGCTCCTGATCGATGCGTGTCTCGCCGGTAAGCTCGGCAAACATGAAGAGGTCGAATTCCGGTGTGGCTTCGAGTGTTTCCATTTCGTATTTCGGCAAGGTCGTTCTCCTTGAATGCGTTGTTTTGTCGGTGCCTGATTACCTTTTTTGGCACCGTGGCACAAGTTTTACGGGGGTGCGTTGCAATGAGCGGCGGGAGCGGGTAAAAGGGAAGTACTGTCGGAGGGATGAGTCCCCGTCATCCTTTTTGCCGGCAGCGAGAACCGAACCGGAGGCCGGATGACGAACGATCCTTCACCGACCGAGCGCAAGCAGCCGTTTCTGAACCGCGACCTGACCCAGCTGATGCTCGCCATCCTCATCGGCGTGCTTTCGGGCTACGGGGCGATTCTCTTCAAATACCTGCTCAAATCCATGCAGTGGCTGTTTTACCAGCACTCCGGGGAATTTCTCGAATACGCTCACGAGATACCCATGTGGGCCAAGGTTTCCATGCCCGCACTTGGAGGGTTGATAGTGGGACTCGTGGTGCACTTCTTTGCCAGCGAGGCCAAGGGGCACGGCGTGCCGGAAGTAATGCAGGCCATCGCCCTGCGTGGCGGTGTCATCCGCAAGCGCGTGGCGGCGGCCAAGATCTTCGCCTCGGCCGTGACCATCGGGTCGGGCGGCTCGGTTGGTCGTGAAGGACCCATGGTGCAGATCGGCTCATCCATCGGTTCGAGCATCGGTCAGGTATTCAAAGTCCCGAGCCGACACATGCGAACCATGATCGGCTGCGGCGCGGCAGCAGGTATTGCGGCCACCTTCAACGCGCCCATCGCGGGCGTGCTCTTTGCGCTTGAGATTATCATCGGCGACTGGGGCATGACATCGTTCTCGCCCGTGGTGCTGTCCTCGGTTACGGCCACGGCCATATCCCGTTATTATTTCGGTAACTTTCCGGCGTTTGAAATCCCGCATTACGCGGTGGTTTCCCCTTGGGAATATCTCATGTACCCGTTCCTCGGCGTGGCATCGGGGCTGATCGCTCTGAGCTTCACGCGCATTCTGTACGCCTTCGAGGACGGCTTCGAAGGCCTGCGGTTCATGCCGGAGTGGATCAAGCCGGCGGTGGGCGGCGCCATGCTCGGCGTGCTGGTGATCTTCTGCCCCGAGAGTTTCGGCGTGGGCTTCGGCGCCATGAACCTTTCGCTGACCAACCAGATGGGCTTTGTCATGCTTTTTGCCCTCATATGGGTCAAGATTCTGGCCTCGTCCCTGACGCTCGGTTCCGGCGGATCGGGCGGCATCTTCGCTCCTTCGTTGTTCATAGGAGCCATGACCGGCGGCGCGTTCGGCAGCCTCATGAATATCATGTTCCCCGGCGTGACTGCATCGCCCGGAGCCTATGCGCTGGTGGGTATGGGCGGCCTTGTGGCCGGGACCACCTATGCGCCGATCACCGCCATCCTGATCATCTTCGAGATGACCGGCTCGTATTCGATCATTCTGCCACTGATGCTGACCTGCATCACGGCGCTGGTGCTGAACTCGTCCATCAGCAAGGCCAGCATCTACACCATCAAGCTGCTCAGAAAGGGCATCGATCTGACGGGCGGACGCGTGCAGAACGTCTTGAAGAAGATGCTTGTGGTGGAGATGATGAGCGAGGACGTGGTCACCGTGAGCGAGGGAGCCACGCTGGAGTCCATCGTCTGGACCTTCAAGACGGAGAACGCGTCCTACCTGCACGTGGTGGACGGAGAGGGGATGCTCAAGGGTATCATCTCGTTCCGGGACATCCGGCCAGTCCTGCACGAAGAAGGGTTGCTGCAATTGCTCATCGCCAAGGACATTTGCACGACGGATCTTGCCACCATTCACATGGAGGACACGCTACAGACCGCGCTGGACCTGATTACGGAAAAGGGGGTCTCGCAGCTTCCGGTGGTGGATGCGGACGGCAGGCTCATCGGCTCGCTTACGGAGAGTGCCATCAATTCAGCCTACGGGCAGGAGCTGGTGCGGCAGGAGCTTTCCGGAGAAGGGTGAAGGCCGGGCCACAAGGCTCAGCGCCTGCGGCAGTAGCTCAGGAATTTCTTCGCTTCGGTGAACTCGGGGTTGAGCTTCAGGGCGTTTTCAAGCGCGTCCTGAGCCTCAGTGGCATTTCCCCGGTCCCAGTGGGCGCGGGCAAGGTTGAACAGCAGGTGCTCGTCGTCCCGGTTGTGCTCCAGCGCTTTGGAGTAGTAGCGGATGGACTCCTCAAAGTGCCCGTTCTTACGCAGATTCATGCCGAATTCATTGAGCTGCCTGCGGTGTTCGTAGCTGAAGGCGCCCTCAATTCCCATAAGGGTGTTCACCACCTTGCGCAGCTTCTCATAATCATTCTTTTCCGAGTACACTTTCCCAAGGCCGTAATTGGCATCGACGTTGAGATCATCGATCATCAGCGCCTTGACGAACTTGAGTTCGGCCTCGTCGAGCATCCCGAGGCTGAAATAGCGTTCCCCCTCGCGCAGTTTGCGCGCAAGGGATTCCAGCGCGGGCACGGTGTGCATGCGATAGTAATCGGGTTCGGGGGCGTACTGATGCAGGAATTCGAGCCGGGGGACCATGGTCTTCACGCCGGAGGGGACGTGATTGGCATTGAGCGGTTGCACCTCGAAGGTCTCATCATCCAGACGACGCACATACCAGAAGGTCTGGCCCTCATGTTTTCGCTGGGTGCCGCCGCTTCCGATGTCTTCCGCCTGACTGCGGGAAAAGACGCCGAGTATTTTGGGAAATTCCGACAACGTGAATCCTCCGGGTGCATTGGGTCGAATACCGATTAGACGCATCCGGGGCGGGTCTGTCAAGTTCCGATGGCTCGTGCGGAAATGGTTCAGGCCAGTACCAGCCGGTAGATCAAACGCTCCCAGCAGACACTGATGCGGTGGGCGGCGGAGTCGCAGAGGCCGAGATCGCGCAGTCTGCAATAGACGTGCAGCGGATTCAGTCGGTGTTGCAGACGTGAGCGCATGGTGTTCATGGCGGCCTCCCTTTTCCTTCTTATCGGCAGACCGCCGGAAGGCCTTAGGGGCGCGACACAGCCCAGACGTGGAACCCGGCGTCTTTCTTGAAACCGACGCCGACCGCCCCCTTGTGCAGGTACAGGCACATGGCCCAGTCGCGCTCGAAGGAGCTGCTGGTGGAGGACCAGTATGCCTCGCGCGTGTCGGCAAAGGGATGCTCGGCAGAAAGGGCCGGTGAGTGCTCGGATGCGTCCACCAGCGATTCGAGTTCGCGGATGGTGGGCAGCGCCCAGCCGGAGCGGTTCTCCGGGACGGGCGTTTCAAGCGCTTTTACGGCGGCGAGGGCATCCTTCCACGAACAGGGGCCGCTGGTCAGATCGGCGGACTTTGTCCAGAGCAGCCCCGTCAGTTCGTCGAGCACGGTCTCGCCCTGCGGCTTGAAGCGGGGCTCGGGCCATGCGGCACCGGTGGCGGTATCGTCGGCTCCGGTGTCGGCAAGCACGTCGCTGGTGCCGCACACGGGCCAGACGAGACAGTAACCGTCGCGCCTGCCGTAGAACATGCGCCCGCCTTCGGTGTGGACGTACCACTGGTAGCCGGGCTGCATGGCGCTGGGGGTGCTGGTCCAGTACCAGCCAAGCGGCCCCTTGTCGAAAGGGTGATCGGCCGGGATGGCGGGTTTGCGGTCGTTGAAAGAGATCAGTGAAAACATCTCGCGCCGGTTGGGCATTCGCCAGCCGCTGCATCCGCCGGGGCGGGAAGCGTCCAACTCGCGCACGGCCTCAAGGCACTCCTCGTAAGTGAGGGGAAAGTCGGTAAAATTCGGATTGCCGAGCCATGTCAGGCCGGTGAGTCTGTCGAGAACGGTTTCCCCGTCGCGCTTGAAGCGCGGTTTGGGCCAGCGGATTCCGGGGGAGAACTCGGCGTCCTGCCCGGAGCCGTCGCAGTCCACGGGATTGCCGTTTTCATCGGCGCAAAATGTCTGTCCGGTATTCAGGTATTTCATTGCTTCCTCATGACGAAGATCGCCAGCACGATGATGCCCAGCGCGCAGAGCACCCCACCCAGATACACCGCCTCCATGCCGAAGGCCGCGAAGAGACCGCCCATGAGCATGGGGGCCAGTGTCTGCGCCGTGCGCAGGATGGTGCCGTTGACGGCCATGAACGCCCCGCGCTGTTCTATTCCTGCCATGCTTGAGAGCATGGTCATGACGGTGGGAATGGTCAACCCCTGCGCCAGACCGAAAAAGGTCACCGGGGCGATGCTGTGCCAGAATCCCGGCATGTGCGGCAGACCCAGCATGGACACGGCGTAGCATACGCCGCCTGCGGCGATGAGGGTGCGCGGCCCGAAGCGGTCGGAGAGCTTGCCGATCTGGAACGAGGCCAGCGCCGTGATCATGGACGAGGCGAAGAAGATCATGCCGATGGCGGCTGGCGATGCGTGATAGCGCTGGTCCAACAGGATGGGCAGATAGGTCACGATGGGGCCATAGAGTACCGTGAACGTGAGCAGGGTGCAGCAGAACAGGCCGAGGGCGTTGCGTGAACGCATCTGGCTCAGGGCGTTTTTCAGATAGCTGGCAAGTTTTTCTTTAGTGCGCGGTTCCGGGGTGTTCATGCCCGAAGCGATGGCGAGTCCCACAGGGATGGCCAGCAGGGGCAGCAGGAACGGCCAGCGCCAGCCGATCATGGCCAAGAGGCCGCCCACTGCGGGGAACGCTGCCGTGCCGATGGAGAGTACCGCGGCGTTGTAGCCCATGGCGGTGGCCCGGTCGCGCCCTTCGTAAAGGTCGCCGATGATGGTGCCGTAGAGGACGCCCAGCGGGGCCGCGCCGCTGCCTTGCAGAAAGCGCAGAATCAGCAGGGAGTGCAGGTTGGGGGCAAAGAAACAGGCCGCGCCCGAGATGCCGAACAGGAAGAGCGACGGCACCAGTACGCGCTTTCGTCCCATCCGGTCGGCCAATATGCCCACCAGTGGCGAGAAGATCATGCCGGGCAGGGTGAAAATGGATATGACGAGTCCGATGCCCACGGGCCCTATTTCGAGTCCGTGCATGATGTCCGGCAGGGCCGGGATGATGCTGGAGACGCCGAGGATGGCCATGAGCGTCACGCTGAAGACGTACTGGAGGTTCTTGTCGAGGTAGAGTTTGCGCAAGGGTGTTTCCGTCCCGATGAGTAATGAAGGAGGGAATGTACTTGGTTTCGAACCGGAAGGAAACCCCGGAAGGCTTAGCGGGCGCGGCGGATGCGGTTGCGGCCTTCGTTCTTTGCGGCGTAGAGCGCTTTATCGGCCTTGTGGAACAGGGTGGTGGAATCCTTTTCGTCAAGGATGCTCAGGGAGGCGAAGCCGATGCTGACGGTAATATGCAATGAACCCTCTTCATACGGGATTTCCGACGCTTCGACGGTCGAGCGCAGGCGTTCAGCCGCCGTGGCCGCTTCGTTGATGTCGGTATCCGGCATGAGCACGGCGAATTCCTCGCCGCCCACTCTTGCAAGCAGGTCCTGCCGACGGCAGATCTTGTTCATGAGCCCGGCAAGGTGGCGTATCACGCTGTCGCCCACGGGGTGTCCGTGGGTGTCGTTGACCTGTTTGAAGTGGTCGATGTCCACCATGAGCAGCGAGAGGTCCGACCCTGATCGGCGCGACGAGTCGAATAATTCCCGAAGCGTTTTTTCGAAGACATGGCGATTCCGGCAGCCTGTAAGGGCGTCGGTTTCCGCCTGTTCCAGCAGACGGGTCTCCCGGGCCTTGCGCGTGCGGATGTCCACCGCGATGCCGGAGAGGTGCGTCGGTTTTCCCTCACGGTCCCGGGCCACGTTGCCGATCAGTTCCACCCAGCGGCCATTGCCTTTTGGGGCTCGAAGCTGCACGTCCATGCGAAAGGAAGTCGTGTACGACTCCGCCAGCTCGCGTGCGCGTGCGACCACCGCCCGGGCATGTTCCGGCGTCAGGAGAGCAAGCGCCCCGCGGATGTTGCAGGAAACGGTTCCTGTGGCGTCCGGCGCGGTGAGCTCCGTGGTGTACCAGACGCGGCTGGTGCGCAGGTCGCAGGACCACGCCGCGCTGTCCGTGAGTACCTTGAGGATGTCGAACTGCTGAAGCCTTTCCGAGAGCCGCTGCCTGATGACAGCACTGGCGATGAGCTGGGCCGCGGTCTTGAGCAGGGCGATCTCTGTCTCGGACCAGTCGTATTCGCGTTCGCAGTCGTCGAAGCCGAGGGTCCCCCACCAGACACCTTCCACCATGATGGGGATAGTGAGCATGGAGTGAATGCCCTGCTGAACGAGGGTCTCCCGCAGCCATGACTTCTCCATGGCGTGGGGCAGGGTCTTGTAAGGCCTACCCTCGGTACGGCCTTTCACCACGGCGCGATATTCGGGAAGTTCAAGTGAGCTGCTGAACATGGAGAACTGCGGCATGCCGATCTGGACATACCGCCGGGCCGAGGCCCATTCGAAAATATAGTCCTGGGTAACGCTGCTTTCCGTCAGGCGGATGGTCTGGAAAATCCAGACGCGGCTGACACCGGTGACGCGTCCGAGTTCGGCCAGCACGGTGTCCACACCGCGTGGCCAGCCCTGTCCGTTGACGAGGTCTTCTGCTCCGGCGGCAACGGCGGAAAGCAACGCGGTCGCGTCTATGCCGTGTCTGTCGTCGGAGCTGTTCATCTGCGTTACCTAGATAGCCGCGTCCATGAGCAGGTTGTCGCGGTGAATGGCTTCCTGAAAAGGTACAGGACCGATTGTCTGGGCAATTTCCGACGAGTTCTTTCCGGCGATGGAGTGCAGTTCGTCTGAAGAGTAGTTCGAGAGACCGACACCGAGCATGTCGCCGTCCGCCACGACCTGCACGAGCGTGCCGCGCGGGAAGCAGCCGTCAACCTTTTTGATTCCGGCCGGGAGCAGGCTCTTGCCGCCTTCGGTCAGGGCGCGTGCGGCCCCGGCGTCCACGGTGAGGGTGCCTGCCGGGTCTTCATGGTAGGCCAGCCAGAATTTCTTGCTGGAGACGGTGTTCTCCACCGGCAGGATGAAGGTGCCGTGGCGTTCGTCCTCGAAGGCCTGTTCAATGGAAAACTCGCCTTTGCCCGAGACGATGAGCGTGGCCACGCCGAGCTGTGCGGCGCGATGCGCTGCCCGGAGCTTGGAGTACATGCCGCCGGAACCCACGCTGGTCTTGCCGTCACACATGGTCTCGAAGTCAAGAGCGGAGATGTCCTCGATGATGCGCAGGCACTTGGCGTCGGGATTGCTGTCGGGGTTGGAGTCGAACACCCCGTCCGCGCTGGTGAGGTTCACGAACAGGTCTGCTCCGGCGAGGCCGAGGGCCATGGCGGCGAGTGTGTCGTTGTCGCCAAATTCCAGTTCCTGCACCGCAACGGTATCGTTTTCGTTGATGATGGGGATGACACCCCACGAAAGCAGGCGTTCAAGCGTGTTGCGGGCGTTGAGGAAACGGTGGCGGTCGCTCAACCCGTCGCGGGTGATGAGAATCTGCGCGGTGGTCTTGCCGAACCAGCCGAAGGCCTCGTCATAGTCATGCATGAGGCGGCCCTGTCCCACTGCGGACGCTGCCTGACGCGCGGGCAAGTCGTCCATGTCGGGCATCTGGCCGTTGTGGGCCTCGCGCATGCGCTTCCGGCCGGCGGCAACGGCGCCCGATGAGACGAGGATGATGTCCATCCCCCGGTCGTGCAGGCGGGAGAGCTGTCCGGCAAGTCGGATCATGGCCTCGCGGTTGAGACCTTCCTCGCGGGTCAGCACGGCGCTGCCCACCTTCACCAATACGCGGCCTGCCTGTTGAAGCAGCCCCTTACGCGGATTCTCTCTGGTCATCGTCCGGGTCTCCGGTCTTGTTCTCGGCTTCCTTTTCGGTTCTGTTCAGCTCGCGCAGTCTGTCCCACATGGCGTCGAGCAGTTCGTCCACTCCGTCGCCGTTGAGGGCGGAAATGAAGAACACGCCGGAATCCTGACATTTATCCCTGAGGTTTTCCAGTGTCTCCTGGTCCAGGGTGTCGATTTTGTTGATGACGCGGATCTGCGGCTTGTTGGCCAGCTCCGGATTGTAATCGGCAAGCTCGTCGTCGATGATGGAGTAGCCGTCCAGCGGATTCTCCATGTCCAGATCGTCGGCTGCGAGGATGTGCACGAGGAAGCGGGTGCGTTCCACGTGCTTGAGGAACGTGTGGCCGAGGCCCTGTCCCTGACTCGCGCCTTCGATGAGGCCCGGGATGTCGGCGATGACCATCTTGTTGAACCACTCGTCCTCCACCACGCCGAGGTTGGGGACCAGAGTGGTGAACGGGTAGGCCGCGATCTTGGGCCGGGCGGCGGAGACCTGCGAAATAAAGGTTGATTTTCCGGCGTTGGGCAGGCCCAGCAGGCCCACGTCGGCCAGAATCTTGAGTTCGAGGCGCAGCTTTTTTTCCTCGCCCGGCTTGCCTTCCTCGGCATAGCGCGGGGTGCGGTTGACGCTGGACTTGAAGTGCAGGTTGCCGCGTCCGCCCTGACCGCCCTTGCAGATGACCACTTCGGTGTCATCGTTCACCAGGTCAGCCACGAGTCGCTCGGTCTCGTTCCCGTCTTCGTCTTCGGTGACTTCGAAGATCAGCGTGCCGGTAGGCAGATCGATGTACAGATCGTCGGCGGCTCGGCCGTAACGGTCGCGTCCCATGCCGGGCTGCCCGTTTCTGGCGGCGTACTTGCGCTTGAGCCGGAAGTCGTACAGCGACATGAGGCGGGAGCTTGCGCGCAGGATAACGTCGCCGCCGCGTCCACCGTCGCCGCCGTCGGGGCCGCCCTTGGGGTTGTTGGCTTCGCGGAGCAGAGAGGCGCAGCCGTTGCCGCCCTTGCCGGATATTACCTTAATGGTCGCTTCATCTACGAATCGCATGATGTCTCCGTGGTCATGAGGCCGGGCGCAAAACCCTTCATCGGGCCTGCGAGGATTGCTGAAGGTGACTTCGCACCGTGCATCGTCCGGGTATTATGCCGAAACCTGCGAAAAATGGAATGGCGAAGTTTCAGCGGCTTGGTCAGCGTGCCCTCGGCTCGGGATCGTCCGGAATGGGACTCCCGGTTCGGGGTGTCGATCAACGCTCCTAGAGGCGGTCCTTTGGCGAATTTCCGGGCGGAGCTTCGGATTTCAAACGCCAAAACGGATGGGAAGCGCCTGTTAGACGCCTCCCATCCGAAGGGAAATCCTTAAGACCGGGCGCCGGGCCTAGGCCTCGGCGGGAACCACGTGTACGCGGGTCTTTACGGCTTTCTTGCGAGTGAACTTCTCGTACTTGACGATACCGTCGACGAGGGCGAACAGGGTGTAGTCCTTGCCCATGCCGACGCCGTTGCCCGGATGCACCTTGGTGCCGAGCTGACGCACGAGGATGTTGCCTGCTGCGACGTCCTGACCGCCGAAGCGCTTTACGCCCCGTCTTTGTCCGGCACTGTCGCGTCCGTTCCTGGAACTACCACCAGCTTTCTTATGAGCCATGATATCCTCCTGGCAGGGCTAGGCCTTGATGGCCTTGACCTTGATTTGAGTGAAGTCCTGGCGGTGACCCTTGGTGTTGCGGGCGTCTTTCTTGGACAGCTTGTGGAACACCACGACTTTCTTGCCGCGGTTGTGTCCGAGGACTTCGCATTCCACGGCAGCCCCTTCGACGTAGGGAGCACCAACTTTGGTGTCGCCGTCGTTGTCCACCAGAAGCACCTTGTCGATGCTGAGGGATTCCCCGGCTTCGACCTTCATCAGATCTACGTTGAGTTCAAGACCTTCTTCTACGCGGTACTGTTTTCCGCCGGTCTCGATAATTGCAAACATTGTCTACCTCCATCTGGTCAGAGAGCGGCAACCTATCTCCAAAACGCGCAGAAAGTCAAGGCCCGCTGACGTATTTTTTCACTTTTTGTACGGCTGGTCCGAAGCGTCCGCAACCGCCGCCACAAGCGCCTCCACGCGCGACGCTCCGGCTCTGCGCAACGTCCGTGCGCACTCCCGCAAAGTGGTCCCCGTTGTCAGCACGTCATCCACGAGCAGAACGCTTTTGGCTCGGACGGTTTCAGAGTTTGCGACAAAAGCTCCGGACAGGTTTTTTCGCCGCTCCCCGGGACCCAATTCGCTCTGCGGACGCGTTGCACGGATGCGGCGCAGAGCCTTCGGGCTCAACCGTCCTCCATGCTCCGACGTCACAGCATGCGCCAGCAGCAGGCTCTGGTTGAAGCCGCGCCAGCGAAGGCGTCTGCAATGAAGCGGGACTGGAACCACCAGCTCCGGCAGCTCATCCGTACCCCGTATGGACTCCCTCAGGATGGCGCGCAGTGGCGCGGTCATCTGGATGCCTCCGGCGAACTTCAGGCGCAGGATCATCTCCCGCAGCAGGTCGTCGTAGGCGCCATGAAAATGAATGCGCTCCCACGGCGGCGGTTCGATGCGACACATGGCGCACAGGGTCGGTTCACTGTCTGGGTCCGAGGAAAGTTCGCCGCACCGGGGGCAGTATCCTCCGGCGCGGGGGCGGAGCCTTTGTGCGCAGTCTTCGCAAAACAGCATGCCGAACGATGTTTGCGACGGGCAAAGTGTGCACCGCCCGGCATCAAGGCCAAGGCTTCGGGCCAATCCGGCAAACATTACGATTCCGGCCCGGTCCACGCCTCGCGACCGGCCCGCAGGAGGCGCTCTCGGGCGGACTCGTCGGCCCGCATGTCATTCGGTCCGTCCTTGCCCCGGAAATGAAGCGACTGCGCAATTTCTATCCCATAGTCCTTAAGGAAGAACCTCAGGGAGCGTTCTGCGCCTTCAAAGAGCTTTTCGCCACGCGGGCGGCCCGCAGCCATGGCCAGTGTCGCGGTGCGCGCAGGCTGTTCGACAAGCCACGACTCGCCGCGGTTCCGGGCGGCCCAGAACTGCTGCGAACGGTCCATGAGTGTCGTGAACCGCGAGGGCAGGGCATAAAAGTAGATGGGCGAGCTGATCAGGACGGTCCGGGCCTCCAGCAGAGGGCGGAACAGCTTCATGGAATCATCGCGCGGTGAGAGCACGCAGCATTTTTCCGGGGGCTGGCCCGCGGCCTTTTCGCATGCTCCACAGGCGAGGCAGTGCTCCACGGCGTAATCGCGCACGAAGAGGACCCGGGCCTCGCCGCCGGCATCCATGACGCCCTGCGCCATGAGTTCGGCGGCGTGGTCCGTGTTGCCTCCCTTGCGGTGGCTGCATGCGAATATGGCGGCGTAGCTCACTCGTCTACTCCTGTCCTGCGGCTTCCGTTTTGGACCATACCGGCTCCTTTCGCCGATAGTGGGCCACCACGTGATCCTCCACGTTCTCTATGTCCACGTCCCATTCGGGATGGATGTCCAGCACATAGAAAATCTGCGGCACGGCGCCGGGGTCTGCGGTCAGCTCAATCTTGTCCGACTTGGCGAAACGGAGATACCAACCTATCTCCATGGTCAGGCCTCAGCACTTGCCGCGAATGTCGGCGCGAACGACTTCTTCGCTCATTGCCGCCTCCTAAAGTCCCGTGAAGAAGGGGTTATGGTTCTTCTCGTCGCCCACCGTGGTCTCGGGGCCATGGCCCGGATACAGCACGGTCTCCGGCGGAAGGGTGAAGATGTTCTCCTCGACGGATTTCTTCAGCACGTCGAGGCTTCCGCCCGGAAAGTCGGTGCGGCCGATGGAGCGGTAGAAGACCAGATCGCCCACGAAGGCGCACTGGGCATCCGGGAAGTAGAAAGTCAGGCTGCCCTGCGAGTGACCGGGGGTGGCGAAGATGCGGCAGCGCATTCCCGCAAATTCGGTCTCGCCGGGAGTCAGCGGCTTGAAGTCGTAGGCCGGAACCTCGGGCAAACCCATCATTCCGCCGCCACCGAGTTCGGTGTCCAGCAGGGGACGGTCGTCCTCGGAGGCAAGGATGTCTTTTTCGAGGGCGTCGGCGAGGGCCTTGTTGCCCAGCGTGTGGTCGAAGTGCAGGTGCGTGTTGAGAATCGCGTCCACTTCGAGTCCCTGCTCTTCAAGGTACTTGAGTAGGGGGCCCGGTTCTCCGCCGGGATCCACCACCACGGCCCGGCCGCCGTCGGACAGAACGTAGCAGTTGGTTTCGAGCGGGCCGAGGGGAATGGTCTTTACGGTCATCTAGAATTCCTCCAACATGAGGTCGGCGAGTTCGAGGCGGGTGGACGTGCCGTCCTGCGCAGGCTGTCCGATCGCGAGCACCGCCTGCAATTCCTGGGTGTCGGGGATGCCGGCCGCTTCGAGGGCCGCGTCCTGGTCGTTGATGATCTGGCCCAGCCAGACGGCTCCGAGGCCCAGGTCGTGCACGGCCAGAAGCATGTTCTGGATGCAGGCGCCCGCGCCCTGATGGTCCTTCATTTCACTGTACATGCGTTCCTTGTCGAGCGTGATGCATATAAGCGCTGCGCTCTGTCGGACCACATGGGCGTATTTGGTGCATTCGGCCAGCTTTTCCTGTCGCGGGTCGCCCGCGGGGATGACGAGAAAACGCCACGGCTGGTTATTCAGCCCGCTGGGAGCCCATCGTCCCGCTTCGAGGATGGTCAGGATGTCCTCCCGCGAGACCGCGTCTCCGGTGAACTTGCGGATGCTTCTTCGTTCTCTGATTGCCTTCAGCACTGGAGTGTCCATTTCAATCATATCTACTCCGGTAGTTTTGGGTTAGCCTTTGTGGGTACATTATGCAGATGGACGCCGCAAGTACCGAAACCCTGTGACCGGATGCGGCGTCATTCGTATATGGAACTGAAACGTAGTTGTGAACCGGGGCCCCGGACGGAGTGAGAGGTTGAGCGAGAGCGAAGCGGAAAAGGAAATCATACGTGATGTGCAGGCCGGAGACACTGAGGCGTTCCGGTTTCTGGTGGAGCGTTACCAGGGACCGATCTACAACCTCATGCTTCGAAGCGTGACAGAGCGTGAAACCGCTGCGGATCTGGCTCAGGAGACGTTCACCAAGGCCTATGCCGCCATCGGCAGGTTCAACGCGTCCAAGCGGTTTTTCCCGTGGCTTTATGCTATAGGGATTAATCTGCTCAGGGACCATATGCGCAAATCCGGGCGGGAATACACAGGGATGGATCCGGATTGTCTCGGAGAAGGAGTGCCGCCCGTGGACATGCAGACCCGGCTTGATGGCCAGCGAATGGCCCAGGAGATTGAGAGGCTGCCCGAAGCCTACCGTGAAGCGCTGGTGTTGCGCTTTCGGGAGGATTGCAGCATGAAGGATATTGCCGAGGCGCTTTCCATTAGCGTGAGCGGCGCCAAGATGAGGGTTTCCAGAGGGCTTTGCATGCTCAGGAAACGATTCGGAGGCGAAAAGCATGACCAATGAACGTTTTGATGACGAAATGCTTGCCAGCATGATTCGCGAAATGCCCCGGGCGGATGTCCCGGAGGGGTTCGCAGACAGGGTCATGTCTTCTCTTGAGCCGCGCAGGCCGAGCCTGTGGGAACGGCTTCTGCTGTGGATGCGCAGGCCGATCACCATCCGGATAACTCCGGTCAGGGTTATCCCGGCCATGGCTGTTGCCGCGCTGCTGATGGTGCTGGCTCTGCCTATGCAGCAAATGGCGGTCGCGCCAGACGGATCGGGGGCGGTGCCCGTGCGGTTCGTGCTCGGCAAGAATGTCGACGCGAGACAGGTGGCCGTGATAGGCTCCTTCAACAACTGGTCCCCGGACGAAGCGGCCATGCGGTACGACAAGTCGCTGGGGGCATGGGTCGCCGACCTTGAGTTGCCGCCCGGAACGCACGAGTACGTTTTCCTCGTGGATGGTGAACGCGTCGTGGCCGACCCGGTGGCGCCGCTGAGCAGGGACGACGGTTTCGGCAACCGTAATTCGGTACTGTACCTCACAGGGGATCATGAACAGTCTTTGTAGAGTCATCCTCTTTACGACATTTCTGACGTTGCAGGCTGTCTCCGCCAGTGCGGATGACGGCCTGCAACGTTCTCACGAGGATTGGAGTCCGCAGGTGGCGGCGGTTCTCAAGCAGGCGCGGGAGCTTCGTTTCCCCACCTCGCTGCTTGAGGCCAAGGCCATGGAGGGGCGCGCCAAGCGCGTGCCTGCCGTGCGGGTTGCCGCAGTCCTCAAGGCCCACCTCGACAGTTATCTCAAGGCGCGCGCTGCGTTGGCCGATCTGCCCGGCGAGCGGGACCCCTACAAGGAGGTCCTGGCTGGCGAAGCCATTGGTTCCGGTGCTTCCGAACAGGCCGTGCGCGCCTATTTCAAACAGTTCCCCGATCAGGAGCTCGACCGCTTTTCTCTCGGTATGGACATGCTCGGCATGTTCGGCGAGCTGGATTATCCGGTCGAGGACGCCATGCGCATCTTCACGGCCGGATTCCAATCCGGTACGCTTGACGGCGAGTGGCGATATTTTTCCCGCGTGATTACCCTGACGAGGTCGCGCGGACTTTCTGACGACGCCGCGGCCAAGGTTGCCGTGGAAGTCCTGAAGGAAGGCGGAACCGTTCGAGACGCCATGGCCCTGCTCGGGCTGACATCCAGAGGTCTTTTCGAAGAAAGGAAATAGGGCTGTGACCACATGGCCCCTGATCCGTAAATGAGAACAAGGACGCTTTGTTCGCGAACACATGGGAGTCCTGAAAGTGAAAAGCCGTTTTGTTTCGGCAATTGTGCTGATGATGCTGGCATTGAGTGCCGGATGCGTACCATCGCTTACCGGAGCCCACTATCTCCAGCAGGAAGATTACGACGAAGGTATCAGAAGTATGCGACAGGAACTCGCACAGAATCCCAACGATCCTGCAGCCAATTACTATCTTGGCAGGATGTACATGGCCAAGCAGGAGCCGGAGCCGGCGCTTCCCTATCTGGAGAAAGCGGCAAAGCTGGATCCTGAAGACTCGGACTATCATTTCTGGGTCGGCGTGGCCAACTGGGCGCTTCTGAACTTCGACAAGGAGCGCGAGGCATACCGCCGGGCGCTTCAAGCCAACACTCGCCATGTCTCCGCGAACCTCTACCTCGCGCACAACTACCTTGACAGAGGCGAGTGGGAAAATGCCCTGGCGTTCTATGATCGCGTGCTTGAACTGGACCCCTACAACCCCGAAGCGCTCTACAGCAGGGGTGAGGCCCTTTACGGTATGGGTCGCAAGGAAGAGGCGCATCAGGCCTGGCTCGAATTCATGGAAGCCTACCCCGACGGCGTCCTCGGATTCAAGGCCACGGAAAATCTGAACTCGCTGGGCGACTACACCTATCGCAACTACATCCTCGGCCAGCGCAAGATTACGCTCCGTGTCCCCCGGTTCGAAATGGGGGAGACCATCATGACGCTGACCGACGAGTCCAAGCCCTCCCTTTCCGTGCTGGGGGCCATGCTTGAAAACAATAGAAAGCTCGATGTCCACGTGGTCGTGTTTGACGCGTCCGGTGCGGCATCGGCCAAACGGAAGGCCCTGCTCATCCGCAACTACGTTTCACGGATGTGGCCCGAAGTTGATCCCTCCCGCCTCAAGCCGAGTTGGTTCGGGCAGGGGGAAAAGGTAGAAACCGAAGACGGCACCATGACCCTTGATGAGACGGTCAAGTTCATCACCGTGGTCGAGTAGCCGTTTGGAGGAAGAGTCCATGAAGATTTTCATGAAGTATATACTGCTTTCCATGCTGGTGCTGATGCTGGCCGCGCCCGTTGCAATGGCGCAGACCGACACTGACACGACCGGCGATGACACTACGGTGACCGATACCGACACCGGCACGGAGACCGATACTGGCGCGGAAACGGACACTGATACCGACACCGATACCGACACCGGTGACGATACGGCGGAAACTTCGACTTTTGCCAACCCGACGCAGGCCGAACGTGCCGCCACGGTTGCGGAAGCCGCTGCCGAGGTGGCCGCTGCCGAAATGCAGGGCGACCTTGACGCCGCCACCGCCGAGACCGAAGCCGCCGAAGCCGATGTGGCCGCTGCCGAAGCCGACGTTACCGACGCTCAGGCCGCAGTAGACGCGGCGCAGGCCGACATCGCAGCCGCAGAGGCCGATCTGGCAGCCGCTGAAACCGATGAAGCGGCAGCCGCCGCCGAAGCGGACCTCGCAGCCGCGCAGGCCGACCTCGCGGAAGCGGAATCCGGCCTTGCGGCCGCCGAATCCGGTCTTGCAGCAGCCGAGAACGATCTGGCTGCGGCACAGACCAATGAACAGGCCGCTGCCGAAGCCGTGGCCGAAGCCGCATCCCTCGACGCCGGGGATATCGGTTCCATGCGCGATCAGGGCATGGGCTGGGGACAGATCGCTCAGGAACTGGGCCTGCACCCGAGCATCCTCGGCATGGGCCACAACAAGGCAAAGAGGCAGACTCAGCGCACGGCGGCCATGGCCGGACCGGGTAACGGTCGCGGCAAGGGCATGGGCCTCGCCAAGGGCCGCAAGACCACCCGCAACATGAAGACCGGAATCGCCAAGACCCCGGGCGTGCGCGGTGGCAAGGGCAACTCCAAGGGCAAGGCCATCGGTCTGAGCCGCGCCTCCTCCAAGGCCAAGGGCGGCGCCAAGGGTTCCAAGTCCGCATCCAGCGCTTCCGCTTCCGGTGGACGCGGCAACAGCGGTAAGGGAGCCGGCGGCAACAGCAACGCCGGAGGCAACGGCAAGGGCAAGGGCAAGGGTAATGGCCGGGGCAACGGCAACGGCAACAAGTAGCCCGGCCACTGAATGACGCAGATTATGGAGCGGTCCGCAGAGGCGGGACGCTCCTTTTTTCATGCTTTCGGCGCCACGGCTTTGAAAAACGGTTGAAACGCGCTATGCTCGCAGTACCCTTGACCCCGGAGGCCCATCATGTCGGATTCGACGGATCAATTGCGCGAGCAGTATCTGCAGATCAGCAGAAACCTGCTTTCCACGTTCCCAGAGGACGTTCCGCCGGTGCGGCTGTATGAGTGGAACGAGCTTCTGGAGCGGGTGGATATGTTCCATGAAGCCGAGAAGGTCATGAGCCCGGAGCGTCGGCGCGAGGCGCAGCAGACCTGCGACGAAGGGCGCCTGTATCTTCACCGCGACGACTATCGAACCTACGCCAAACTCCTGAGCAAGAACCTCGGCCTCGTCCTGCTTGAGGACGATCTCGACAACCGCGACGTGGCCGAAACCTTTTTTCGCGCTCTGGTCGAGAAGATGGGGACTTTCTATGACCAGCCGACCCATCACAGCCTCAGGGAGGTGCGCGCGGACCTTGGTGTGCTGTGCGAATATATCTGGACCAATCCCTGCCGCATCGGCTTTCTGGTGCGTACGCTGGGCTATGGATATTCGCTGGAAATACACACGGTGAACACCATCTTCATCGGCTTAGGCCTGCGCGTCATGGCTGCATGGCGCGACCTTCAGCGGCTGGAGCTCGGCAGCCTCGCCCTCGGGCTGGCCTTGCACGACGTGGGCATGATCCGCGTCCCCGGCTTCATCCGCGACAAGCCGGGCGTGCTCATGCACAACGAGCGGCAGTCCATGAAAAAGCATCCCGACACGGGCATGATGATGCTTGCCCGGCTCAAGGTGAAGGACCCGGTGGTGGAGGAGTGCGTGCAGCATCATCACGAGCGGGTCAACGGCACGGGATATCCCGGCAGGCTTCGCGGCGAGGCGGTGGGCCTGAACGCTCGAATCTGCGGCCTTGCAGATGCCTTCTGCGCTTCGGTGGGAGAGCGCCCCTATCATGGAGCCAAGGAAATGGAAAAGGCCGTCCGCCAGTTTTCGGACGACCCTTCCTATGACAGTCGTCTTGCGGGCCTTCTGGAACAGCTCGTCCTCAGGCGGGAGGAACCTTGCCCCCTGCCGTTCGTGCCGCGCTCCGGCCCCAGAACCTGATTATTTCATGCTTTTCACGGCGGCCAGAGCCGTGGTCACGGCCACGCCCGCGCCGCATTTCATGCGCATCCAGTCCGCGCCGGCAAGCACGGAACCTGCGGCGTGGAGGTGTTGCGCAAACGGCTTGCCGTCATTCCCCAGCGGCCGCAGGGATTCGTCGCAGACCAGTCCGGTGCGGTGCACTTTGTGGCCGCGCTGGTCGAAGTAATTGAAGCGGTGCCAGTCCTCGCGGCTATCGGGCTGCTGGACCGGCAGGCCGATGACGGTTTCGCGGATGCCGGTGCGTTCTCCTGTCAGCCCGCCGCCGAGGAAGCGGCCGCTGGCGAGCAGGACGTTTTTCGCCAGCACTTGGCGCTCCACGCTGGTGCCGGTGACGCGCAGGCGGTATAGTTCGTCGTGTTGGTCTTCCCAGACCAACCTCTGTTGACGGAAAAGGCGCAGATCCATGCCGGAAGACGCTTCCTCGAAGGCTTCCTTGATGCGGATGCCGGGAACACCCGGAGGCATGGTCGGAATTTCGAATATCCGCACGCCCAGCCGTCTTTCCATATCGTCCATAATGTCTTCGGGGCGATAGATGCCAAGACAGGCCGGGAGACCAAGCCACGACGCGTCACCGATCAGCGGTTGCAGCACCTTGGCGAAGCTTTCGCGGCCGCGTTCGGTTTCCAGCATCCGGGCCACGTTCTCAGCGTAGACTTCTCCGCCCGGTCCGGGCAGGCGTACGGTTTCGCCTCGCAGGTTCGCCCGTTTCGGGGAGAGGTTGGCCGCTATCTGGCGCGCGCTGAACCCCTTGAGCCCGGCGAAGTCAACGATGACGCATTCTTCCGTTCCCGCGAGCATCTCTTCCGCAGGCCGCATGGTTGCGGGCACGAACCACGTGCGCTTGAGGGTCCCGGCAGGGCTGGGCAGGCGGTGGTTTGTCTCTCCGCCCCCTTCGTAGCGGAGGCCGGAGCGGGTGAGGAAATCCGTCAGTTCGGTGAAGGCCTCACGCATCCCCGCTTCGTCAACGAAACGGTAGGGGTGCTGGGGAAAGGCGTTCAGCAGCTCCGGCAGGGCCTTGAACGGTTCGTTGACCGGTGTGGCCTTACCGCCTTCGTCGGTGGCGGGGATCGAACCAAGCAGGTCGAAGTAGCCGGTGGTGTAGGCCAGCGAACCCGTGTTGCCCGCCTGGGCCACGCTCATGCCGCGATTGGCTGCAAATATCGCTGCGGCCATGCCCGCGATGCCGGTCCCTATTATCGCGAGGTCGCAATGGATGGTGTCTGCCATGGCTAGTCGTCCTCTCCTTCGATCTGTTCCAGTCCCAGCAGGCCGCAGTGGAGCGCTTCGGCCAGCTCCGCCTGCACGAGCTGCGTTTCCCACAGCACCGGGCGCAGCCCCTTGAAGCGCTGGGCAAAGAAGCCCTGCATATTCTTCAGGCCGCCCGGGGAGTCGAACCGACCGGTGTCGTAAAGATGGGCGGCGATGCGCATTCCGCAGAACGAGCCCTGACAGGAGCCCTTGCCGATGCGGCTGCGAAGTCCCAGTGCCTGAAGTCCGGGGTCCGGGATGAATTCGGAGCAGTCGTTCATGATTTCGTCAATGGCGCTGGCGGGAACCATCTCGCACTCGCACAGGATGGGGTCGTCCGCGTCCGGATTGCGCGCCCAAATCTTCGGTGCACGTCCCGGTTCGGTCCACTCGCAGGCGTTGACCGTTGCCAGCGGCTCGGTGGCGGTCAGACACGGTGCGCTCACGCCGAGGCGCGATGCCACGAGGTCGGAGCATCTTTCGGCCATGACGCGGTAGGTGGTCAGCTTGCCGCCGGTGATGGTGCAGAAGTTGGAAAGGTTCGCGTCCTCGTGGTCGAACAGGGAGAAGTCGCGGGATACGCTGCGGCCGTCGCCTTCACCGTCGCCCACCAGTACCAGCGGGCGAACCCCGGCGTAGGCGCGGATATAACGCGTGTGGGCGAGGATGGGCATCATGGGCCAGCCCTGTTCCACGTTGCGGTCCACTTCCTCCACCGTGGGGCGCGCGTCGGCTGGGTCGTCCACGCGGACGCTGGTGGTGCCGAGGATGGAGACCGTGCCGCCCGGAACGAGAATGTCGCCGTCGGACGGCGGCCTCAGGCGGTTGATGACCCGGCTGGAGAGCCGCTCCTGCGTTACCAGCAGGGTGCCGCGGGAATAGAGCATGTCAACGGACGCCCCGGCCTGCGCGGCCACGGAGGCCGCCCATGCCCCGGCGGCGTTCACATACTGTTCGGCCTCAATGCGCAGTTCCTCGCCGGAGTCGGTGTCGCGACAAATGGCGGCGCGGATGCGTCCGTTTTCGATTTCGAAGCGTACTACCTCGGTATGCCGCAGGTATTTGCTGTTGTTGACGAGCTTGGCGTGCGCCACGTTTTCGAGCGACAGCTTGAAGGGGTCAACGGAGGCGTCGGGCACCTCGTAAACCGCAATGGTGTCCTCGGCGAGGTGTGGCTCCTGTTCGCGCGCTTCGGCCGGGTCCACTTCGGTACAGTCGATGCCGCACTTTTCGCAGTGGCTCTTGAAGTCGGCGATGAAGTTCTCGTCGTCTCCGGCGACCGCGCTGAAGTATCCGCCGGTTTCATCGACGCACTGGGGGGCGAGTTTTTTGAGAATGTCGCCTTCTTCGCGGCACTCCGCCGCCGCGTGTGCGTCGTTGGAGACGTAGCGGCCGCCGCTGTGCAGCAGACCGTGGTTGCCGCCGGAGGCTCCGGCGTTGACGTCGGAACGGTCCACAAGGGCGCAGTGCACGCCCCGTAGCGCCAGGTCGCGCATGACCCCGGTACCGGTGGCTCCGGCGCCGATGATCAGGACCTGTGTCTGTATTGTTTTTCTTGTGCCCACAGTGATACCCTCTCAGGTGTGGATGCGTTGTACGTCCATGGATGGTATCCAAAAGACGCGACTCGTGTATAGGAATTGTTTGGGCCTCGCAAGTTCGCACGGTGCGGCGAGGTCCGGTGCAGGTTTTCCGGCTCGGGACGAAATGCTTGCTCACCACTGATGCATGCAGTATGAGCGGCTCGTCGGGTGCCCCTGCCCCGCACAGCAAACCGGAGTTTCATCCCATGAAGAAATACGGAAAGTCCTTCAAGGAAAAGGCACAGTCCCTGCTGCCGAGCGATGGCAACTACGACATGTGTCTGACCTGCGGCCTCTGCTCGTCCGGCTGTCCCGCCTCGGGGCTGGCGGATATGGATCCGCGCAAATTTCTGCGCATGGCCGCCCTGAACATGGAACAGCAGCTCGAAACCACCCCGTGGGTCTGGATGTGTACCATGTGTCAGCGCTGTACGCACGTCTGTCCCATGAACATCGACATCCCCCGGCTCGTGTACCACGCCAGAACGCGTTGGCCGCGCGAAAAGCGCCCCAAGGGCATCGTCGGCTCCTGCGACGTGGCGCTTCGAACCGACACCGGCTCCGCCATGGGCGCGCGCCCCGAGGATTTCGAGTTCGTGGTGGAGGACATGCTGGAAGAGGTAAAGGAAACGCAGCCCGCACAGGCCGACCTGAGCGTTTCCATGAATCGAAAAGGGGCAAAGTTTTTTCTGAACCAGAACTCTCGCGAACCCATGACCGAGCCGGACGAGATGGTGCCGCTCTGGAAAATCCTCAACGTGGTGGGTGCGGACTGGACCTACAGCTCCGTGGGCTGGGCCGCCGAGAACTATTGCATGTTCGCCGCCGACGAAGAGGCGTGGGAGAGCATCGTCCGTACCAAGGTCCGGGCAGTGGAGGAGTTGGGCTGCGAGGTCTGGCTCAACACTGAATGAGGACACGAATTCTACGCAGTCCGGGCCGGACTGAAGAAATTCGGGATCACCCCCTCGTTCAGGCTGGAGAGCATCATCCCGCACTACGCGCGCTGGATTCGTGAAGGGCGGCTGCCCGTGAACAGCGACTGGAACACCACCGGCGTGAAATTCACCGTGCAGGATCCGTGTCAGCTGGTGCGCAAGTCGTTGGGCGACGACGTGGCCGATGACCTGCGTTTTGTGGTGAAGAAGGTCGTTGGCGAGAAAAACTTTATCGACATGCACCCGAACCGCTCCAACAACTACTGCTGCGGCGGCGGTGGCGGAGCGCTTCAGGGCGGCTTTCCCGAGGAGCGCCGCGCCTACGGGCTGCGCAAGTTCGAGCAGATCGAGGCCACCGGGGCCGCGTACTGCATCACCCCCTGTCACAACTGTCACTCCCAGGTCCACGACATCACCGACCATTTCGGCGGTGGCTGGCATACGGTCCACCTCTGGACTCTCATCTGCCTCTCGCTGGGCATTCTCGGCGAAAACGAGCGGTCCTATCTCGGTGAAGACCTTGCCGAACTTGGACTCTGATTCGTTCATGTCCGATATATACGTACGAAAAAGGCGACAGGGTCACCCTGCCGCCTTTTTTTTGTGCATTTCCCCGGACCGGGGATGAAAAATTAGCCTCAGGAGAATCCGCCGGAGCCGCAACCGCCGGAACCACACCCTCCACCGGGGCCGCCCGCGCCATATTTGTCGCCAAGGGCCTTTTTGAAGTCGGGAATCTCGACGCTCACGTCACCTCTGGTGTTTACCTGCGAAATGAGCCTGACGGCCTTTTCCCCGCCACAGGCCGGGCACTTCGGGGTTTCGTCGGGATCGAAAACAAGCTCCTCGAACTGCTTCTGGCAATCGGGACATTCGTATTCATAGATGGGCATGGCTAGCTCCTTGGTGATTGGATTTGCTCGGTCCATAAGATTGGTTCCCGATGACGGAATGTCAAGAGCAGGGTGATTGCACTTGTGAGGGGTGTTTTGTGCAAAATTAAGTGCAGCATGTTGCGCATTGAGCTGAAGTGTCTTTCTGGTGTTGTGGCTTAATATATTGTTATTATATGATTTTAGTGTTTTGGCATGCGCGGTGCTTTAGTGACAGTACAAAAGGCGAAAAGGCCCTCCGGGGCATCACACTCTCACTATAAGGCAAAGGAGAATTTCATGACCAAGAAGACACTCATCTTTTCCATCGTTGCAATCGCAATGTTTTCCATGGCCGCCATGGCCTATGCCGGACCGGGTTACGGACGCGGCGGCGGATGCGGCGGTCCCGGAATGGGTAGCGGTCACGGCTACGGACACGGCAACGGCTTTTACAGCCAGCTGACTCCGGAGAAGCAGGCCGCGGTTGACGGTATCTTTGAAAAGTACCGCGCAAAGCAGATCGAGCTTCGTGACAAGGCTCGCGCCGCACATATCAAGCTCGAAGCGTTTGCCAACTCCGGCAACCCCGACGAGAAGCGCATCGACGCACTCGTGGCCGATCTGACCGATATCCGCGAGCAGATGTGGGACAACCGCGCGGCCATGTCCAAGGAGATTGAAGCCGAAACCGGACTGCGCTTTGATGGTCGCGGTCGCCGCGGCGGAGGATTCAACTGCGCCTACCTCGAAGGTGATATGCGCGGCGGTCACGGCACGCACGGCTACGGTGCCGGTCATGGAATGAACCGCTGGTAGATTTCGGAAAACGTGACAGGAAACAAGTAACCGAAAACGGTAGTGATTCGGGGCAGCGGTTTGGGCGCCGCTGCCCCGTATCTCGATTCTCCCGGTTTCATGGCGATCTTCGCCGTGGTATCGGGAGGAGATGTTGCAGAAGGGCAGGGCACTGCATCCGCGCAGCATCTGGCGGCTAACGGCCTTGAAAAAGGCCGGCTTCGGGCATAAGGTCGCGCGCAGCGCACGCATCGGCGAGCGCGGAACGCATCAATGAGGATTTCGATGGAAGTACGTTCGATAGGTTCCGAGCACGGCCCGGTGGTGGCCCTCGTACTGGCGCTGATAGTGCTCGGGCTCGGCAGCGTTTTTCTGACGTGGCGCAGCATCGACCGTCAGAAGGAGCTGGTGCGTGAGCACATGATCCTCTCCGGCGGCTCCATCCTTCGCGGCGTGGAAGCCAACCTCATGCGCATCATGCGCGGCATGCGCGGCAATCCCGAAGTGACTTCACTTTTCCCCACTGTTGCGGCCGACCTTTTTTCCGAACTTTCCTCTGCCGAGGACATCGCCTTCGTGGGTGTTTACAATCCGGAAGGCACTCCGCTCATCGCCTCGGCGGACAACGAAGGACTCCGCCTCAAGCTCCCCGAGGACGGCGCAGTCATCAATTCCGGCAGTGCATGGCATGTCCTGAGTGAGCTCAAGGGCAGCGACGTGCTGGTATCCGGTCTGCTCATGCAGCCTGGTCTGGCCTTTATTTCAGGCGGAAAACGTCCCTTGCAGGAATGTGAGGAAGGCGAAGACTGCGATATGATAGGTGAAAACGATACGCATCGTGGTATGATGCACGGCGGCGGAGGCATGATGCACGGTCGCCGTGGCATGATGCACGAGGAAGGAGGGCGCGGACAGGGCAAACGCCTGAATCCGCCCGCAGCCTATCTTGTGGTGGGCATCAACGCCGCCAAACACATGGCGCAGTTCCGTCAGTACCGGCGCGCCGCCATTCTTCAGACCGGATATGTTTTTCTTGCGGCCGTGGTCCTGTGGTCGCTGGCTTTTGCATACCTCAGAAGGCGCGACCAGAGCCGCAGGCTGGACCGCATGGAGCAGTTCCAGAACAGGCTGCTCGACAACATGCCCGACGGTCTCGTCACGCTGGATTCCGACGGCACCATTCTTGCCGCCAACGGCTCCGCCAAGGTGCTGCTTGGACCGCAGGACGACGAGCCGCCCAACCTTCTGGGACGCAACTGGAAGGAATTTCCGTGCAGCGAAATAGGGGACGGGTACGACTGGCGTCAGTATGACCTTGAAGGGCGGCGTCTCGAAATACTTTCCATCCCGTTCACCGAGGATGAAGATGACGCGCAGGAGTTCGGCCGTCGTCTGGTGCTGATTCGCGACCGTACCCGCATCAAGAGCCTTGAGGAAGACCTCGACGAAGCGCGGCGACTGGCCGCGGTGGGACAGCTTGCCGCAGGTGTGGCCCATGAGGTGCGCAATCCGCTGAGTTCGCTGCGTGGCTTTGCACAACTCTTTGCGGAAAAGCTCAAGGGGCAGGCTCCCATGGACGCTTACGCCGCCACCATGGTCCAGGAGGCCGACCGCCTGAACCGCGTTGTGACGGACCTGCTGTATCTGGCACGCCCCCGGGCACTGGCGCCGGAACCCGTGGACATAGCCGAAGCCGCGGATGCCCTGAGCCGCCTGATGCATTTTGATCTCGAACACCGCCGCGTCACGCCGCAGACCGATTTTCAGGCATCGCACGCCATGGCGGATGCCGATGCGCTGCGGCAGATTCTGCTGAATCTCGTGACCAATGCGCTGGACGCCGTGGGCGACCGCGAGAACGGACAGGTGACCCTGCGCACTCGTCACGGCAAGGGCGGTGTCTGGGTCATCGTGGAGGATAACGGCGTCGGCATGGACGAAGAGACGCGTAATCAGGCGCTTGAACCGTTCTTTACCACCGGCAAGCGGTCCGGAACCGGACTGGGGCTTGCCATTGTTCAGAATATCATGCGCGCCCACAAGGGCCGCGTTGAAATAGAATCCGAACCGGGACACGGCACTGCCGTCAAACTGTTCTTTCCCGACATCGAGGACGACGTATGAGCGAAGAAAGAAAGACCGCACTCATCGTGGATGACGAACCCGGCCACAGGCTGATGGTCCGGGCCGTTCTGGAAGACGCCGGATGGAACGTGGCCGAGGCCGACAGCGGCGAATCCGCTCTGGAGGAGCTGGCCGCGCTGGCGACGGACGGCTGCAATCCCGCGGACTGTCCGCCGGACGTGGCGCTCGTGGACATGAAAATGCCCGGCATGGACGGGCTGGAGCTGCTGCGAGAACTCAACATGCGTCGCCCCGGACTCCCGGTGGTGCTGCTGACCGCATTCGGCAGCGTCGGTTCCGCCGTGGAGGCCATGAAAAAGGGCGCCTTCGACTACCTCACCAAACCGGCCGACAACGAAGAACTCAAGGCCGTTCTCGACAAGGCCCACGAATATCACAGGCTGCTGCGGGAGAACACGCGGCTTCGCAAAGGCTCCGGAAGTGGTGTGGATTTCATCGGCGCAAGCCCCGGCGTGCAGCGCGTGCGCGAACTCATTGCTCAGGCAGGTCCCAGCGAGGCCACCGTCATGGTGCTTGGCGAATCCGGTACCGGTAAGGAACTGGTCGCCGAGGCCCTGCATCAGTCCAGCCTTCGCGCGGACAAACCGCTCATCAAGGTCAACTGTGCCGCGTTGCCGGATGACCTGCTCGAATCCGAGCTGTTCGGTTACGTCAAGGGCGCGTTCACCGGCGCGGTGAAAGACAAGCCCGGACGCTTCCAGCTTGCCGACGGCGGCACGCTGTTTCTGGACGAAATCGGCGAAATGCCTCCGGCGCTTCAGGCAAAGCTGTTGCGCGCATTGCAGGAAAAGACCGTGGAACCGCTCGGCGGCGTGAGTACCGTCGAAACCGACGTGCGGATCATCGTGGCCACCAACCGCAACCTGCTGGCCGAAGTGGAGGCGGGCCGCTTCCGCGAGGACCTCTATTACAGGCTGGCCGTGCTCGAAATCCGCATCCCGCCGCTGCGCGACAGAAAGGACGACCTGCCGCTTTTGGTCAGCTTTCTGCTCGGCAAACTCGGCGAAAAGAACCGCAAGAACGTGCGCACCGTCACACCGGCATTCCTTGAAGCGCTCACCCGCTACGACTGGCCCGGCAATGTGCGCGAGTTGGAAAACGTCCTGGAACGCTCGCTCATTCTGGCACGCTCGGATGCCCTCGGTCCGGACCTGCTGCCCCCCATGATCACCGGCGCGGGCACCCCCGAGCAGGAGCACGAGCCGACATCGCACTCACCCGCCTCGCTGGAGGACGCGGAGAAAATGGCCATTGTCCGCGCGCTGGAAGAGAATCAGGGACACAGGGAGCGTACCGCTGAAGCCCTTGGTGTGAGCCGCAGGACGTTGCAATACAAGCTGAAAAAATACGGTCTGACACGCCGGGCTTGAGATTAGGGCTTTCGATTCGGGCGCATTTGATTTAGGTTTTGGTTGAATCCCCTTCTCCGGAGCGCCCATGACTGAAGAAATGCTGAACACGGACCGGATCGAAGTATCGCCGGAAATCCGGGAACAGGCGAAGGTCTATATGACCCGTCGGTTCCGGCACATCCACAAGCCCGATGCGTTGATGAAGAAGCTCGCCCGCCTCGGTCTGGAACACGTGGCCAAAGACATGGCGGCCCGGCCCGAAAAGTATGAAGCCGAGCGCTCCGCCGAGGCCCCTGTGGAGATCGGCGAGGAAAAGGTCGATCCTCTTGATTTTCTGCGCAAGGACCAGCAGCTGCCCTCGTTGCCGCAGGTGTTCATGGAGCTTCAGCAGGCCATCAACGCGCCCAACACCGGCGCGGACGATCTCGCCTCCATCATCAGTCAGGACCCCGGCCTCACCGCCTTTCTGCTGCGCATGGTCAACTCGGCCTTTTACAGCCTGCCCATGCAGATAGACACCATCTCGCGGGCCGTGACCGTCATCGGTGTAAAACAGCTTTCCACCATGGCCATCGGCACCTCGGTCATGAATCTTTTCAAGGATATACCGCCCGAAGTCGTGGATATGGAGCGGTTCTGGATGCACTCCATCACCTGCGGCCTCGTGGCGCGACGGCTGTGCATCATGACCGGAAGGGGCCAGCCCGAACGGGCTTTTGTGGCGGGCCTGCTGCACGACATCGGCCAATTGCTTTTCTTCAAGACCATGCCGGAAAAAGCGGCCGTGTTGCTGGCCGAGGCCAGACGTCGCGGCGAACTGCTTTCCAAGACCGAAGTGGACGTGCTCGGATTCGACCATGCAACCCTCGGTGGAATGCTGCTTCGCAAATGGAATTTCCCCTACGTCCTTGTGGCGGGGGTCCTTGAGCATCATAACCCCAAGAAATCCCAGAAAGAAGCCGAGCCGGCTCTCGTGCACTGCGCCGAAACCATCACCACCGGGCTGGGCATCGGCTCCAGCGGCGAATACTATGTGCAGCCGCCTTACCCCGAGGTCTGGGCCGCGCTTGGATTGACCCCGGGCGAATTGGAGGANATGATCCACAGCCTTGAAGACGAGCTTGAGGATTCCTTCAGCATCCTGATACCCGAGCCGCGTTGACATCCCCCGGCAAAGGGCTTACTTCGGCACCAGATTTCAATCGGAGGCACTACACATGCGCGAAAAAGTTGAAGCCGTGCTCGAACAGGTACGCCCCATGCTCAAAGCCGACGGCGGTGACGTGGAGTTGGTGGAGATCACCGATCAGGGCATCGTCAAGGTCCGCCTGCAGGGAGCCTGCAAAGGTTGCCCCATGTCTCAGGTGACCCTGAAGAACGCCATCGAGCGCACCATTCTCAAGGCCATCCCTGAAGTGAAGGGCGTGGAGCCCGCGGACTAGCCTCCGCACCCACACGGAACCAACGAACAGGCGTCGCCGGTGCATCCGGGGACGCCGTGTTGCTACTGACAAAGAAGAGGACCGACATGACCATCGTATCCCGGTTTGCCCCGAGTCCCACGGGTTTTCTGCACATCGGCGGCGCACGCACCGCCCTGTTTTCCTGGCTGCTCGCCCGCCATTCTGGCGGAAAATTTCTGCTGCGCGTCGAAGACACCGATCGTGAACGCAGCACCCAGGAAGCCATCGACGCCATCCTCGACGCCATGAAATGGCTCGGACTGGAACACGACGGCGAAATCACCTACCAGAGCGAACGCGCCGACAGGCACAACGAAGTGATCGACCAGCTCATCGAGGCAGGGCACGCCTACTATTGCGACTGTACCAAGGAGCAGGTGGACGCCATGCGCGAGAAAGCCCGCGCCGAGGGCCGCAAGCCCAAATACGACGGCTCCTGCCGAGAAAAGGGACTCGAAGCCGGACCGGACCGCGTCGTGCGCCTTAAGGCCCCCCTCGACGGCGTCACCGCCTACGACGATCTGGTCAAAGGTCCCATCGCCGTAAATAACGAGGAAATGGACGACATGATCCTGCGCCGCTCCGACGGCTCTCCGACCTACAACCTCGCGGTAGTGGTGGACGACCACGACATGGGCGTGAACCACGTCCTTCGCGGCGACGACCACGTTAACAACACCCCGCGTCAGATCCTCATCTACAAGGCCATGGGCTGGGAAGTCCCAACCTTCGGCCACGTGCCCATGATCCTCGGTCCGGACAAGAAAAAACTTTCCAAACGCCACGGTGCCCTGTCCGTCATGGAATACGAAAAGCTTGGCTACCTGCCGGAAGCCGCATGCAACTACCTCGCGCGTCTCGGCTGGTCCCACGGCGATCAGGAGATCTTCTCCCGTCAGGAGATGATCGACCTCTTCGATACCGCCAACCTCGGCAACTCCCCGTCCGTCTTCGACCTTAAGAAGTTCGAATGGGTCAACGCCCACTGGATCAAGGAAGCCGACCCCGAACGCCTGACCGACATGGTCATGGACTTCATCGGACGCGAACTCGGCGAAGAAGCAGCAGCCTCCGCACCGCGCGATAAAGTGCTGGCCCTCGTGCCGCACCTGCAGCCCCGCGCCAAAGCCATCCCCGAAATGGTCGAGCAGGCGCGCCCCTTCATCGTGGATGCCGCATCGCTTCCCTACGACGAAAAAGCCGTCACCAAGTTCATTACCGAAGAAGCCAAACCGCTGCTGCAAGACGTCCTCAATCGACTCGAAGCAGACGAAACCTTCACCCACGACTCCCTCGAAGCCGTCTGCAAAGGCGTCCTCGAAGAACGTGAACTCAAATTCAAAGTGCTCGCCCAGCCCCTGCGCGTCGCCGTCACCGGCACCACTAAAAGCCCAAGCATCTATGACACCATGCTCGTGCTCGGACGTGAAGAAACCCTCGCCCGCATTCGCCGCGCACTCGATATGTAGCCCTCACCAGCGATGACGATAAAAAGTCCGCCGACCATAATGGTCGGCGGACTTTTTTTTGTGCCTCCGGCGGGTCTCCGACGGCCCTCCGGGGGCTTAAGAACCCTTTTGCAAAAGGGTTCTTAAGAATCTCCCAAAAACATTTGGCTTGCCAAGCCGCATTGGAGCTGTCGGAAAGCCGAGGTTCGTAGGCGGCTTGGCGGGGCTTGCGGAAAGTATTTATCTGATATAGACAAGTTTGTATAAATCTCTAGTCTTATGTGGAGGGCTAATGTCTAGATACTACGTGAACCGTAACGCACAGGGTAATGGCGACCATGAAGTTCATAAGGATGGGTGTTCACACATGCCCAAGCCAGAGAACCGTATATATCTTGGACGATTTGACAATTGTCGCGGTGCAGTGCGTGAAGCGAAGAAACGTTATCAGAAATCGAACGGATGTTACTTTTGTTGCCGGGAGTGCCATACCGGCTAGCAAACGTAAGATAATGTAAATTTGGCTTTATTCACATTCCGTCCCCGTCAGCGGGGTTGCAGCTGGGACGCGGGTTTTGCGGCCGCATGAACCCGGCAGCTGCAACGCCGCTGACAACTCAGGGATTCCAAAGGGGGCCCGCCCCTTTGGCGGGGTGCAGGGGCAGCGCCCCTGCCCGTCGGAGACATAACGTGTTTCTGGTCGCCTGTGGTGCCGATTTACGCGTTTTTGTCGCTCCACGGTACTATGACGCGTGTGGCGATGCGGAAGAGCCAGTCGGTGGCGAGTCCGAGCAGTCCTATGATGATGAGTCCTGCGAAGATTCGGTCGATGGCGAGGAAGCGTTGTGCCCTGAGGATCATGTATCCGAGGCCGGAGTTTGCTGCCACGAGTTCGGCTACGACGAGGTAGGTCCATGCCCAGCCGACGGTTATGCGCAGGTCGTCCATGAGTCCGGGCAGTGCTCCGGGGATGAGGACGAGGCGATAGGTCTGTGATTTGGAGGCGCCGAGGGTGGCTGCGGCTTTTGAGAGATCCTTGGGGACGCCTGCTGTGGTATCGGCGACCATGAGCACGAGTTGGAAGAAGGTTCCGAGAAAGATGACCATGAATTTCTGGAAGTCGCCTATGCCGAAGTAGAGCAGGGTCAGGGGGACCAGTGCGACGACGGGCAGGTAGCGGGCGAATTCCATGAGGGGCTGGAAGAGGGCGGCGAGGCGTCGGCTGGTGGCGATGCCCATGCCGAGGGGCACGGCGGTGGCGACGGCCATGGCCCAGCCCACCATGACGCGGTAGGTGGAGTCCCATGCGTAGGTGATCAGGATGCCTTCGTTGTACATTTCGCCGAAGGCCTGAAAGACGCGGTGCGGTTTGGGGAGGAAGAGTTCCTTGACCGAACCGGTGTAGGCCACGGCGGCCCAGATACCTAAAATGACCAGGAACGAGGCCATGGTCAGCCCCGTTCCCGGTTTGATTTTATTGGATATGCGTTTGGCGAGGGCCATTACTCGGTGGCTTCCTTGATGTATTTGTCGGTGATGAGGGAGTCGGTGGCGAGTTCGCTGGAGATGATTCCCTTTTTCTGCCAGAACTTGCCGGCGCGTTCGGCGACTTCGTAGATATCGTTTTCGGTGTCGCGGTCGAAGAATTCGAGGTTGCCTTCGGCGCCGAAGAAGGTCACGCCGGAGGCCATGTCTGCGATGGCTTCTGCGGATTCGCCGAGGCCTTCGCCCATGATGGCGTTTCCTTCATCGGGGTTGGCGCGGTACCATTCAATGGCTTCGAACCATGCCTTGGTCATGCCCACAGCGGCTTCGGGATTTTCTTCGGCGAAGTCTTTGCGCATGACGAAGACGTCCACGATGGTGCGGGGGAATTCCTTGGAGGAAGCGAGCACGTGGCCGCCTTCGCGTTCGGAGGCCTTGGAGAGCCACGGTTCCCAGGACACGGCGGCGTCGAGGTTGCCGGCGACGAATGCGGCTCCGGCGTCGGATGCGCCCATTTCGTGGATGGTCACGGAGTCTTCGGGCACGCCTGCTTTCTGCAGGGCGGTGAGGAAGAAGAAATAGGATGTGGAGCTCTTGTCGAGGCCGATGGACTTGCCGCGAAGGTCGGCGAGAGAGTCGATGCCTTTGCCTGCGATGATGCCGTCACCGCCGGAGGATTCGTCCATGGCGAAGAGCACGGTTTCCGGGGTGCCTTTGGCAAAGTGGATGACTTCGCGGTCCAGGACGTTGCCCAGTGCGTCGATATTGCCGGATGCCATGGCGGCGGCGTACTGGGATTCGTCGTCGATGATCATGATATCGACGTCGAGGCCGTACTTGTCGAAAAAGCCTTTTTCCTGCGCGATGTAGAGGGGGGCGTAGCCTACCCATGTGGCGAAGGCCACGCGAACCTGGGTCTTGGAAGCCATCGCCGGGCCTGCGGCCAGCAGCAGACAGGCCGCGATAAGCAGCATGGTGCTCAGTCTTTTCATCGCTCACTCTCCTTTTTGATGACGAAATCGTAAATGTATAGCAACTGACCCGGTGGTAATTACTCATTCTTTTGCGAAATCGCAAGAGATTGGGTGCCGACTGGTGGGCATATCATGTACTTGGAGTTCGTGGGCAAACGTGATAAAGCGGCGCGACGACTTATCCAAGGAGAATACAAAGCGCCATGAGAGCAAAAACATATCTTGAAGAGGCTCTGAAGGGAGCCGTGGAAGGCAAGGGCTGGGAATGGCCCGAAAAGGCCGTCATCGAGCCGCCCAAGGACAAGCAATTCGGCGACATGTCCGCGAATGTGGCCATGATGCTTGCCAAGCAGGCTAAAAAGTCCCCGCGTGATATCGCAACGGACCTTGCTGATGCGCTTGGCGGTGATGCCAATATCGAAAAGGTGGACATCGCCGGTCCCGGTTTTCTGAATTTCACTTTCTCTCCGGATTTCTGGCGCGAAACCGTGAAGGTCGTTCGCGAGGCGGGCGAATCTTACGGAAACGTCGAGACCGGAAAAGGGACGAAGGTTCAGGTGGAGTACGTGTCCGCCAACCCCACCGGCCCGCTGCACATCGGGCACGGTCGCGGCGCGGCGCTGGGTGACAGCCTCGCGCGCATCCTTGAAAAGGCCGGGTACGACGTTGAATGCGAATACTACATCAACGACGCCGGGCGTCAGATGCTCATCCTCGGCGGCTCCATCCTGTATCGTGCCCGCCAGATAAAGGGCCTGAACCCAGCCGAGCCGGAAGATTTCTACAAGGGCGAATACATCACCGATATCGCCGGGCGCGTGCTGGAGAAGCACCCCGACCTCACCGAAATGGACGAGGCCGAAGCCGTGGAGATCTGCAAGATCTTCGGCAAGGACGAAATCCTTGAAGGCATCCAGCGTGACCTGCAGGCTTTCGGCGTGCGGCACGACGTGTGGTTCTCGGAAAAGAGCCTCGTGGATGACGGCATGGTTGATGAAACCTTCGGTGATCTTCGCGAGTCCGGTCTCGGATTCGATGAGGAAGGAGCCTTCTGGTTCCGCTCCACCCAGTTCGGCGACGACAAGGACCGAGTGCTGCGCAAGTCCAATGGTGACACCACCTATTTCGCCTCGGACATCGCTTACCACGACAACAAGTTCAAGCGCGGCTTCGATATGGTCATCGACATCTGGGGCGCGGACCATCACGGATACGTGCCGAGGATGCAGGCCGCCTGCGAAGCCATCGGCCGGAAGGGGCAACTCAGCGTCATTCTGGTGAACCTCGTGAACCTGCTGAAGAACGGTGAACCTGTGGCCATGAGCACCCGCGCGGGTCAGTTCGAAACGCTGGCCGACGTGGTTTCCGAGGTCGGCTCCGACGCTTCGCGGTTCATGTTCCTGTCCCGCAAGTCCGATTCACGGCTGGATTTCGACCTTGAGCTGGTCAAGCAGAAGACCATGGACAACCCGGTTTACTACGTCCAGTACGCCCATGCCCGCGTCTGTTCCATGAAGACCAAGGCCGAGGGTGAAGGGGTTTCCGTGGCCGAGCCTTCCGCGCAGTCGCTGTCACTCTTGGACACCGAGCAGGACATGGAACTGCTCAAGTGTCTGGACCAGTATCCCGACTACGTGGAGTCCGCCGCGCGTCAGCAGAGTCCGCATATAATCAGTATGTATCTGCAAGAACTTGCATCAACGCTTCACAGGTACTATACAAAAGTTCATGTCCTCTCGGCAGGTCCGGAAGTCGCCTCTGCGCGGCTCATGCTTCTTGACAGCGTGGCGAGCGTTTTGGCGAACGGCCTTTCTCTGCTCGGAGTGAATGCGCCCGAGCGAATGTAATCAACGAGGATAATCATGGCTGCAAACGGCAGAAAGGCAAGCAAACAGACACCCCGAATGCCCAAGGTTCCCAAGGAGCCCAAGGTCTGGAACCTCCGGCTGACGGTTCCCGGACTGATCTGCGGCATCGGGATATCCGGGCTTGCCCTGACCCTTTTCTTCATCCTCGGCCTGCTCGTCGGGCGAGGCTACCGTGTCGAGGAAAAGGTGCCCCGTCTTGCAGCCATGATGCCCGAACAGCCCGTTGCCGTGAGTGAACACGGGGCCAAGGCTGATAATGATGGGGATCGCGAGGTGCTCAAGCCGGAAGACTTGAGCTACCCCGAAAACCTTTCCAAAGCGCCAGCCAAGCCCAAGCCGAAAAAGCCCGAGAAACCCGAGCCTTCCGAAAAGAAGGTGGAGGAAAAGGCTGAAAAGAAAGCCGCTGAGAAAAGCGAGCCCGCCCAGCAGGAAAAGAACGCTGCCGTCACTGCCGGGGAAAACGTCTACGACTACGTGTATCAGGCCGCCTCGTTCCGAGATCGCGACATGGCCATGAAGCTGGCCGCGAAGATCAACAAGGCCCAACTGGTATCCCGGGTGGAAGCGTTCGAGACCAGCAGCGGCAACTGGTATCGGGTCATGGTGCTGCATCGCGGCACGCCGGAATCCACCGAGTCCATGAAGTCGGTTCTGGAAAAGTTCGGTATCAGCAAGCCTCTCATGAAGCAGAAGAAACCCGTCGCTGCCGACGGGTAGCTTCCGCGTCAATCGTCAGAATCAACCAAGTCCCGTCCCCGGAACCATCTGGCGTCCGGTCAGGGTGGTTTCGTAGCCGCCAAGTTTTCCTATCCGTTTCAGCAGGGCATCCGAACGAATGAGCTCCAGCAGGGTGGTCACGCGCGGATCGTCCATGAACCGGCTTGGGATCGCCAGATCGTAGCGTTCGCGCGCCAGCGGAACGAAGTCCAGATCGAGCGCCCGCGCCGCAGCCATGATTCCCATGCCGCAGTCCGCCGCGCCAGTGAGCACGTTCACGGCCACGGCCATGTGGGTGAACTCTTCGTTGTCGTACCCTTGCACGCTGTGAGGCGTGATCCCTTCCTTCTTCAAATGATGATCCAGCAGGATGCGGGTGCCCGCGCCGCGCTGACGGTTGATGAACGTCAGATCCTCGCGGGTCAGGCTTTCGATGCCCGTGATGCCCTTGGGGTTGCCTTTGGGCACGATGAGGCCCTGATGCCGGATGGCGAGGTTGATCACGCTCAGGTCCATGCCGGGAAGGTATTTTTCCAGAAAAGGAAAGTTGAAGTCCCCGCTTTCGGGATCGAACAGGTGGCAGCCCGCGAATAGGGCGGAGCCAGCCTTCAGGGCGTTGAGACCACCCATGCTGCCCACGTGCGCAGAGACCAGTCGCCATGGCTCGTCCATGCCCATGAGCTCGTCGGCGAGCACATCCAGAATGTTGTCGTGGCTGCCCACATGCACAAGTACGCGTTCGACTTCGTCGGGCGGCACCAGCAGGCGAGCGGAAACGGTTTCGCCCGCTTCCACGCCTTCCATGGTGGCGGGGATGGTGGTGTAGCCCTGCGCCTTGGTCAGGGTGGTGATCATCCCGGCTCCGCGGCCCAACGGCGTGGCGACGATGCGGTCGTCCACGCGGCCCATGGCGAGGCGCACCACTTCCTCCATGCCCGGCTTGCTCGGCAGCTTGCGGGTGAGCACGGCTTCGGTTTCGGGGCGACGGGGAGCGGGGCGGCGTTCCATCCACGCGGCCAGCGGCCCGAGCAGTTCCTCGTAACAGACGGCCGCGCTGACGGGATAGCCCGGGGCACCCACAAGGAGCCTGCCGGGATATCCGGAGGCTTCTCCCGAAACAGCCAGCAGGGTCGGCTTGCCGGGCATGACGTTGATGCCGTGCACCAGCACGTTGCCCAACTCCTCGAACACCGCCCGCGTGAAGTCCTTACTGCCTGCCGAGGATCCGGCTCCCACCACCACGATGTTGCAGCCTTGGGCCAGTGCGTCGATGACCGCTTTCTTGAGGCTGGTCCGGTCATCGGGGACCACTGGGACGCTTTCGGCTTCGAGGCCCCACTCGCGGGCGAGGGAGACGAATACCTGCGAGTTGGACTCGATGACCTGTCCGGCCCGGGGAGCGGGGCACTTGGAGAAGTCGAGCACTTCGTCGCCGGTTGGGATGAAGCGGGCAGCGACCCTGCCGCGCACTTCCAACTCGTAAATGCCTGCGGAGAGCAGGGCGCCCACGTCGTACGGCGTGAGCAGCCTGCCCTGCGGAATGAGCAGCTCGGTGGAGACGATGTCCTCGCCGATGCGCCGGACGTGCTGCCACGGTGCGGCAGGGGCTTCAATCTCCACGGTGTCGTCATCCACCTGCACCACGTTTTCCACCATGATGACCGCGTTGCGGTTCTCCGGCAGCGGATTGCCCGTGTTGACGGGCTGGTAGCCGTCGCCTCGGGTGAGCCTCACCGGTTCGTCCTCACGGGCCGGGAAGGTGTCCTCGGCCCGGACGGCGATGCCGTCCATGGCGGCGGCGTGAAAGGTGGGCGACGAGCAGCGCGCGTAGACGGCTTTTGCCGTGACGCGTCCGGCCGCCTCGTGTGCGGGGATGGTCTCGGCGGGGCAGAGAGTGTCCCGGTCGAGGCTGTTCTTGGCACGCTCAAGCGCTTCGGGCACCGGCGTGGTGGTCAGGTAGATGTTGCGGCCCATGGCGTCCTCCCCGGACGGTTATTCGTGCTTGAACTCGCCGTTTTCGTAGATGAGCACCTCGGAGCCGTCTTCCAGCTCGGCGGTGACGGTCTTGGGCTCGGTGTTCACCAGATCCCAGTGCAGCGCGGAGTCGTTGAAGCCGAGCTGCTTCTTGAGGTTCTGATCCAGCTCGGATTGATCACCCGCGTAGGTGTCGGCATAGGAAGCGCCCACGGCAACGTGGCAGTTGCCGTAATCGCCGCCGAAGTTCTCGTCGAACAGCGTGTTGGCCATGAACTTGCCGATGCGCGAGAAGCGGCGGTCGGTCAGGGAAAACTCGCCAAGCTGCGGCGCGCCTTCATCCATGGCGAGCTGCTTGGCCACGAACTCCGCGCCTTCCTCGGCGTCGGATTCGACAACGCGGCCGTCCTTGAAGGTCAGGCGCACGCCCTTGACGTAGTTGCCGGAGCGGAAAGAGGGCTGGTCGGCGTAGTAGACGCCTTCCGTGCCGTGCCAGTCGGGGGAGGTGAAAATCTCGAAGCTGGGCAGGTTGTGCCCGGACACGCCGAGCCAGCGGCGTTTTTCACCGGGCGTCACCACGAGGTCTGTGCTTTCGGATTTGACCCGGATGCGGCGGATGGGCAGCTCGTTGAGCCACTGTTTCACCTTCAGGGTCTGCTCGAAGATCACGTTCCATTCGGCCTCGGGGTCTTCCTTGTCGAGGAAGCAGGCGTTGACGATTTCCTGCTTGTATTCATCAAGGCTCATGGATGCAGAGTCGGCCAGCGCCTGCGTGGGATACATGCAAAGGGTCCATGCGAAATCGCCGGACTGTTCGCGGCCTTCCATGATCTCCCGCAGGAATTTGCGGGACACGGCGGCCTTGCCCAGCCGTGCCGGATCGACATCCTTGAGATGGGTGAGGGAGGCCGGGGCGATGAGGGAGATAACGCCGTTGAGGTTTTCCATCAGCGGCTTGTCGCCAGGAGGGACGGTCTCGATCTGCCGGTCGTCGCCCTTGCCGTAGAAGCTCTTTTCCATTTCGGTGGAGAGGTTGGCGCGGGGGACGGGAATCACTCCCTTGTCCATGAGCAGGTCGAACATGGCTTCGGCCAGCGGCAGGGCGTCGAGATCGTAGCGCAGCATGACCATGTCGCCTCTTTCGTAAGGACGGGTGCGTGCGGTTTCCAGCCCCCACCAGAGGGTCTGGGCATATTTCTTGAGTTCTTCCGGGGTGAACATTGAATAACTCCGTGTTGAATGATTCTTAGGTCGTCCGGGCAAGATAGACTACCGCGCACGGGAGTTCAACAGGGCTTTCACAGTTTGGTCGCCATGAGCCTTTGAAAACGGGCGTCGGTGCTTGACAGGGCCGGGGGTTGGGGCTATTGGCAAAACTCGATTCCGACACAAAGTGCGCGCCGCCCGAAACCCTGCGCAAGGGGTTTTGTGTTGCGCGCCCGGAAGCGTAATGCTAAGGGATGCTCCTGCAATGCGCCACCGCACGGCGGTGAGCGTTGCGGATCAAGAAAAATACTCATTTTGGAGGAAATCATGGGTTACAGGATTACTATCGACGTTGAGAAGTGCACCGGCGACGGTGAATGTGTGGACGTCTGCCCCACCGAAGTGTACGAACTTCAGGACGGCAAGGCCGTTGCCGTGAATGAAGAAGAATGCCTCGGCTGCGAATCCTGCGTGGAAGTCTGCGAGCAGGACGCCATCGTCATCGAGGAAGACTAACCCTCGTTTCGTACGCAAACTGCCGGGGGAGGCTCAGGCCGTCCCCGGCAGTATATTTGCGCCCGACAAGCCACATGCCGCCCGTACGGCAGGGACAACGCCCTCCGGGGCGGTTTTTTTTACTCGGGGCCGGGGTTGACGATATGCCTCAACGACTTATTTCATTGGTCAAATCTCAGACCGACACGCCGTAGAAGACACCTCGGCGGCCCAAGGAGCGAAATACATGGCTTTGGATTTCACCCAGTTTTTTGAACGGTATGAAGAACTCGTGTCCGAGGTGGACGCCGTCTTCAACAAATTCGAAACCGATTTTCCGGAGCAGGTGCGCTGTGAGAAGGGCTGCAGCGACTGCTGCTATGCCCTCTTCGACCTCTCCCTCGTTGAAGCGCTCTACGTCAATCACCACTTCCGGGAACGTTTTGCCGGACTGGAGCGCAATGACATCATGGAACGCGCCGCAGACATTGATCGCCAGCTCTTCCGCCTCAAGCGGGAGCTGTGGAAGGCGAGTCAGGCGGGCAAATCCACCGAAGAAATTTTCGAGACCGTCGCGCGCACCCGTATGCGCTGTCCCATGCTCGGAGAGGGAGACCTCTGCGTGATGTACGACAAGCGCCCCATCACCTGCCGTCTCTACGGCGTGCCCACGGCCATCGAAGGCAAGGGGCACACCTGCGCAAAGTCCGGATTCAAGGGCGGCGAGAAGTATCCCACCGTTCACGTGGACATGATCCACGAGCGCCTCATGGACATCAGCCGCGACATCGCGGAGCATCTCGGCTCCAAGTACAAGGCCATTCACGAGATGTTGGTGCCTCTTTCCATGGCGCTGGTTACGGATTACAATGAGGATTACCTCGGCGTGCGCAAGCCCGGCGATGACGCCAAGCCGGAAGCCGCCGCACCCGCGCCGCAGCCTCAGGCATCCGGAGCGTCCATCCCCAAGATGGAGGACGCACCCTCCGAGGCCTGCAACACCTGTGACTCGGACAAGTCGCTCTGCGCCAGCTGCAAGGAGAACTCCTTCTCCATCGTGCTCGGCGGCGACGACGAATAGGGGGACCCCATGATTCAGGAAGCGACCCTCACGCCCGAAGAGCGCGAAGAGCAAAAGCGGCTCATGTACGACAAGATGTCGCCGAGGCGACGCAAGTTCGTGGACCGCATCGGCTTCGACAAGTGGGACCCGTTCGAAAAGCCGTTCGACCCCATCGACCTGCGCACGGACGCCACCGGTCACACGGCGCATCAGCTTACGCACCTGTTCTTGCGCGACAAGGGTGCACAGCTCAATCAGGAATTCGTGGACGCGATCAACGAATTCAACGTCATGCTGGTCATGAACTTCGAGAAGGTTCGACCCATATACGAGTATTGCCTCTGGTACGAGGAACTGACCCGCAAGCGCGGCATCAAGCCATAACTTCAAGGACGGGAACATGCAGAAATTCGATAATCTCGACGATTACATCGCCGACCTCAAGGCCAAGCTGGAAAAGAACGCCGGCTGTGCCAATACCATGTACAATCTGGGCGTGGCCCTGCTCTCCAAGCGTGAGTTCATGGATGCCGAACGCTACTTCCTCGACTGCGTGGCGGAATCCCCGCGCATGGCCGAGGCCTACGTGCAGCTCGGCGGCATCGCCCTGCAGCGCGGCGACCTCGACGGTTGCCTGAACTACAACATTCAGGCCACCAAGGTTCGTCCCTTCTTCGCCGTGCCCTGGGGCAATGTAGGCTACATCCAGCTCGAAAAGGGCGAAGTGGACAAGGCCATCCAGACGTTCAAGCGCGCCCTGAAGTACGATCCCGAATTCGTGCAGGTGCTGGCTACCCTCGGTAGCGCCTACATCGCCATCGGCGACTATGAAGAAGCCGAAAAGAATCTCGACAAGTGCCTGCAACTCAACGAGAAATTCGGACCGGCCTGGAACAACCTCGCCATTGTCAACGTGCATCACGGCGAGTGGAAGAAGGCCAAGGACTGCCTCGACAAGGCCGCCGAAACCGGATTCGAACCGCCCGAAGATCTTCGGAAGGAAGTCGAGTCCAACCTGTAACCCGCCGGAAGTCCCGGCGGAAGGAAGGGAATACATGTCCCGTTTCCGCCAGACGAAGAAATCGGTCAGGGAGATTCTCGCCTCTCGCGAATGGGAGTCGAGACTCGAAGAATTGAACCAGTGGGCCCCCGGACAGCTGGTGGGCCCGCTGTTTTCGCTCCGCCTCGACAGGGATCAGGACGTGCGTTGGCGCACGGCCAGAGCCTTCGGGCTGGTGGCAAAGCGCATGGCGGACGCAGGCATGGAAAAGGCCCGCGTGCTCATGCGAACCTTCATGTGGTACATGAACGAGGAGTCTGGAAACCTCGGCTGGGGCGTTCCCGAAGCCATGGCCGAGGCCATGGTGCAGGACGAACGTCTGGCTGACGAATTCGCCTCAATTCTCGCCTCGTACATCTTCTGCGACGATGAGTGCGACGGCAACTACCTTGATCACCCCGAATTGCGACGCGGCGTCTTCTGGGCGCTTGGCAGACTGTCTCAGGAGCGACCCAAGTACGTGCGTCCCCATGCGCGGTTCCTCGTGCCCGCCCTGAGTGACGCGGATGCCTCGAATCGGGGCCTCGCGGCCTGGACGCTGGGCATTCTCCAATACGAGGAAGCCCGTGAAGCACTGGGGATGCTCACCGAAGACGCGGGACAGCTGCAACTTTTCCGCAACGGTCAGGTTGAAGACTGCACCGTCGGCGGCCTCGCCCTCGAAGCCATGCAGCGCATGGAGTGATCTTCACGAAATACTGAAAATGAAGGGCGGGACTTCGGTTCCGCCTTTTTTTATGCCGATTCCGGAAGTTGACATCTTTTTTGTGGGCGAAACCGACCCGATCCCGGGCGGTAGTCATGCGACTTGCCCATCGCTTC
The DNA here is from genome assembly GCF_000375485.1 of Desulfovibrio oxyclinae DSM 11498. Lineage (NCBI taxonomy): Bacteria > Pseudomonadati > Thermodesulfobacteriota > Desulfovibrionia > Desulfovibrionales > Desulfovibrionaceae > Desulfovibrio > Desulfovibrio oxyclinae. Next base: position 213,019 of record NZ_AQXE01000002.1, read on the forward strand.
GTTCTCAATTAGCCTTCGCGAATGATTTTACATGTGCTTGTGAGGGATCTCCTCATTTTTGTGGTCGGGGTGTGGTTTTTCGAGTTCTGGCTGGATGTCAGGCTGCCGGATGAAAACAACCTGCTGCTGTTTTTCGTGGCCATTCCCATCATCTGGGCGACCATGATGCAGATGTGGACGGCCATCAGCTACAGGGAGCAGAAAAGCAGGGCGCTGTACTGGGCATGTCACATGCTGGGCGTGCTGCTGCTGAGCTGCTCCGTCTTTCTTATCAGCGCGGTGCTGAACACCATCGAGACTTCTCTGGATCCCACAGGCAACATTCTCTTCCATGGCGTGGGCTGGTCGGCCATTCTGAGCATCATTTTCTATGATGTGGTGGATATCGCACGCATGGAGCATGCCGACAGGGACTGACCTGCATACACGGTCATGCTCCGGTGCAGCCGATGCGTTGTGAAATCGGCGGGGTCCGGGGTGTCACAAGGTGACGGGGCCGGGCGATCCGGGTGCATGGCTATTTCCAGACGGGAGCTTCGCTGAGCAGCGCTTCGGCCTCGGCGTGGGGCAGGGGCTTGGAGAAGTAGTATCCCTGTCCGTATTCGCAGCCCAGCGCCTTGAGCACATTGAGCTGCGACTCTTCCTCGACACCTTCTGCGATGACGCTCTTGCCGAGGCTGTGTGCCAGCGACACGATGGTTCGCACGATTTCCATGTTCTCGCGTTTCTGCTCCATATCCCCGACAAACGACTGGTCGATCTTCAGGAAATGGAAAGGGAAGCGGTGTAGATGCGAGAGTGAGGAGTAGCCCGTGCCGAAGTCGTCGATGGAAAGGTGGAACGCGCGGTTCTCGAATTCTTTCAGGACGGCCAGCGCGTAGTCCATGTTTTCCATGATGCCGCTTTCCGTGACTTCGATCTTGATGAGCTCCGGCCGGATCCCGGAACGATCAATGATGTCACTGAGGCGCGTGACAATGCCCTCGGTCTTCATCTGCTCCACGGAGAGGTTCACGCTCATGGAAAGGTTGTTGAACGCGGGATAGCGTTCCTGCCAGATGCGAAGCTGCCGCGCGGATGCTTCGAGCATGAATTCGCCCATGGGCACGATGAGCCCGGTCTCCTCGGCGAGGGGAATGAATGCGCCCGGCGGGACGAGTCCGTCGGTGGGGTGCTCCCAGCGGATGAGCGCCTCGAAGCCGTGCACGCGACCGGATCGCAGGTCGATGATCGGCTGGTAGTAGGGGACGAATTCCCCGTTCTCCACGGCTTTGGTGAGATCGGTTTCCAGCTTGAGCCGTTCGGAGGCGTCGCGGTGCATGTCTTCATCAAAAACAACTGACCGGGCGCGGCCGCGCGCCTTGGCGCGGTACATGGCGGTTTCGGCGTCGCGCAGCAGTTCGCCCGCGGAAGAGAATGACCCCGGTCCGGTAACGATGCCGATGCTGGCGGTGAGAAAAATTTCCTGCCCGTCCACGTCGAACGGGTCCGTGAGGGCGTCGCGGATTTCCTCGGCAATGGACAGGGATTCCTCCGCCGACTGGAGCGTCGGAAGCAGCAGCGTGAATTCATCTCCGCCAAGACGGGCGAGGGTGTCTTCCGGGCGGATGATCTGTCCAACTCGCCATGCAAAGGCCATGAGCATGGAGTCGCCCGCGGCGTGGCCGAGAGAGTCGTTGACCGCCTTGAAATTATCCACGTCCAGGAAAAGCACGGCAAACGGCTGTCCGTTCTTGCGTGCACGGCGCATGGTCTGCCCCACGCGGTCAATGAACAGGGCCTTGTTGGGCAGGCCGGTCAGGCTGTCGTGGAAGGCGTCGTGCAGCAGCTGGTCTTCAGCCTGCTTGCGCTGCGTGATGTCCGAGGCATAGATGTGCACCGTATTCTGTTCGGGGAGCGGATGGTACGTCCATGAAAGGATGCGGTCTCCGGCAGTGCTTTCAACGCCTATGCGGTTCTCGCCGGTGCGGATGCAGCGTGCGACCATGTCCCGATGATTTTCGGGCAGCAAGCGATTGATGTCGCCGCCGATTTCACGGGTCAAGTCCTGAGCGGTGGGGTTGGCGTACACCACTTCCGCCTCGGGGCCCACGGAGATGACCGGTTCAGGGGATTCGCGCGGGAAGGCGGCCAGCCGGGATATCTCCTGCTGCTGTTCGCGAATTTCCGTCAGGTCCACGACCACGGCGAAAGCACCGATGGTCTCTCCGTCGAGCGCATGCAGGGGGGAAACGTCGTATCGCACGAAGACGCGATTTCCGCGGGCCGAAACCGTATCCAGATGCAGGTTCTGGAAAGGGCGGTCTTCGACCATGGCCCGACCGGCGATGGTGCTTTTGGCAGGGTCCCCGTAAAAGAACTCGGCCAGATGCATGCCGAAGTAATCGTCGGGGTCGCCCTCGCGTTCATACAGGTCCAGATAGGCGCGGTTTACATAGGTCAGGCGCTCATCCGTATCCACGGCGAGGCATGGGACGGAAATGGCTTCAAGAATGCCGTTCAGGTGCCCGATCTTGTGCTTGAGTTCCGTGACCATCTTGACCGCGTCAGAGGTAAGACGGCGCATCCCCGGGCCCATGGGGCTGTAGTCGGGCTGGGCATCGTAATCGCCGCCTGCAACGCGGTGGGTGTAGTCAACTGCGTGACGAATGCCCATGGTGATGCCTCTGGCGGTTCTGGCGAGAAAAGCCAGGGCGAACAGGGTCGCGAGGGCGCTCAGACCGGCCCCGGCGAATCGCCAGCGCTGATAGGATTCGATGCGTTTTTGAATGAGGCGGTCCATTTCATCCATGGCCCGCGAGAGTAGCTGGACGCTGCCTCGACGGACCTCGCGCGCCTGCCTGGCCAGAGTGTCCCAGACGGGATCGCCCTGTTGCCAGCGTTCAAGCTCGAACGTGAGGAGTTCAACCTGTCTCTGATATTCCGCGAGCTGCTCTGCATAAATACCGCTCAAGGAAACGCTTTTCCCGTAATAGAGCGGGTCGGCCTCAATGGCGGCTCTGGAGCGCCTTTGCAGATCCTGAGTGCGAGCCGTGCGCAACAGCAGGCTCTCATCGAGCAGCGAGCGGGAAAGGGAAACCTTGGCCCCTGCCATGGCTCTGTGAGCAAGATACTCCACCTTTCCGGCAAAGGCCGTGTTGTGGGGCAGTGTCGGGATGGTGGCCCATGCGAGCATGGCGCTGTCCAGCGCGGGGTCGAGGTTAAGGCGGCTGCAGTTCGCCGCCTTCTCGAAAAGTGCCAATAGTTCTTTGATGACGCCATCCAGCCCGTCGGGACTGTTGTGGATGTAATTCTGCCATGCACTGCGGATGTCTGTTGTCGCAGGGCAGCCTGAAGAATTGCGGAACGAGGTGAAAATGGGTGCGGAGAGTTTGTTTTCCAGTTGGTCGATGTGATGCTGGACCTCCATCTGAAGCGGAGGAATCTCGCGGGTAGCCTCGGTGTCTCCGCGTTTGGCGCGTCCGTGCAATGTCAGAAGCCGCTGGGTGATGCCGAGGGTTTGCAGGGTCTCCCGGATCGCGTCGGTGCCGGCGAGTTCGGACCGGGCGATATTCACGTCGTGGCGGAAGTTGAGTTCCATGAACACCGAAAGGACCACGATTGGCAGCATGAAGATCAGAGCCGCAAGGGCCAGACGACGTGGAGTGGAAAGGGTGGTGGGCTTGCGGGGCCCTCTGATCGAAATTGCCATTGGGGAACTCTGCCTCATGGCACGCGGGCTGTCCAGCGGTTGCTTTGAATGATGGCGCATGGTTGCGCCCTTTGGTAAGGAAAAATGAAAAAAGGTAAAATTCCTGCTTGACAATCGAAGGGGTGCTGTATAGAAATTCGTCCTCGTCAACGACGAAGGCGCGTAGCTCAGGGGGAGAGCACTTGCTTGACACGCAAGGGGTCAGCAGTTCAAATCTGCTCGTGCCTACCAGAAAATCAAAGAGGGAGGCCACGCCTCCCTCTTATTTTTTTATGTGTATCAAAACGCCTCGGGAGGAGGACTGCCATGCAGATCGAAGTGGCCGGCAAGCCGGTGGAAGTCGCAGAGGGCGCTTCTTGCGGCGAGGTTCTGAAAGAGAGCCTTTCCAAGAAGCAGTTCAAGAACGTCGTCGTGGCAAGGTGCGGCGAAACCCTGCTGGACCTTTCCACTACCGTGCCCACCGACTGCACCACCCTTGAGCCGGTGACCGCCGACTCTCCCGAAGGGCTGGATGTCATCCGCCATTCCACCGCCCACCTCATGGCCGAGGCCGTGAAGAAGCTGTTCCCCACCGCCAAAGTGACCATCGGTCCCGCTGTGGACAACGGCTTTTACTACGACTTTGACTACGAGCGTCCGTTCACCCCGGAAGACCTGGAAGCCATCGAGAAAGAGATGCAGCGCTCCGTTGGCTCGGATCAGGAGTTTTCCTGTCGTGTCGTTCCGGCCGAGCAGGCCCGCTCGGAGTTCAAGGAGCAGGGCGAGGACTACAAGCTCGAACTCATCGACGAGCTGGGCGAGGACAACTATTCCATATATCAGCACGGTGAATTCACCGACCTGTGCCGCGGTCCGCACGTGCCGCGCACCGGTATGCTCAAGGCCTTCAAGCTGCTCAGCGTGGCGGGCGCCTATTGGCGCGGCGACGAGAACAACAAGCAGTTGCAGCGCATCTACGGCACCGCCTGGGGCAACCCCAAGGAGCTCAAGAAGTACCTGCACCAGCTTGAGGAAGCCAAGAAGCGCGACCACCGCAAGCTCGGCACCCAGCTGGACCTGTTCAGCTTTCAGGAAGCCGGCGGCGCGGGCATGGTCTACTGGCACCCCAAGGGAGCGCTGGTCCGGACCATCCTCGAAGATTTCGTGACCAAGGAACAGATCAAGCGCGGCTACGAGCTGGTGCGTGGACCGCAGATCCTCAAGCGCGAGCTCTGGGAGACTTCTGGCCACTACGAGAACTACCGTGAAAATATGTATTTCACGGAGATCGACGAGCAGGCTTACGGTGTCAAGCCAATGAACTGCCTCGCGCACATGCTCATCTACAATCGCAAGCTCATGAGCTACCGCGATCTGCCGCAGCGTTATTTCGAGCTGGGCGTGGTGCACCGCCACGAGAAGTCCGGTGTGTTGCACGGCCTGCTTCGCGTGCGCTCCTTCACACAGGATGACGCACACATTCTGTGCCGTCCCGACCAGCTTCAGGACGAAATCAAGGGCGTCATCAAATGGGTTCAGGACCTCATGGGCCTGTTCGGTTTCTCCTACTCCATGGAAATCAGCACCCGTCCCGAGAAGTCCATTGGTTCGGACGAGGACTGGAACCGCGCCATCGACGCGCTCAAGGAAGCCATGGAGGCCGTCGGGCTTCCGTACGAAATCAACGAAGGCGACGGTGCTTTCTACGGTCCCAAGATCGATGTGAAAGTTACCGACTGCCTTGGACGCGAATGGCAGTGTTCCACCATTCAGGTGGACTTCACCCTGCCCGAGCGTTTCGACCTGACATACATCGGGGACGACGGCGAAAAGCATCGCCCCGTCATGGTTCACCGTGCCATCATGGGGTCGGTGGAGCGATTCCTGGGGATTCTGATCGAACATTATGCCGGAGCGTTCCCGGTCTGGTTTGCTCCTGTGCAGGCCAAGATACTGAACGTTACCGACGATCAGAAGGAATTTGCGGAAAAAGTCTTGCAATTCTTCCGGGAAAAAGGCATCCGCATCGAAGCGGATCTTCGGAATGAGAAGCTTGGTTACAAGGTTCGCGAGGCTCAACTCGAGAAGATCCCGTACATGTTTGTCATTGGGGACAAGGAAGTTGAAGCCGGATGCGTCAATGTTCGCATGAGGGGCGGCGATGACCCCGGGCTGCTTTCGCTTGAGGAAGCGGCTGCTCTCATCAAGGACGCATCTGAGGAACCATTCAAAAATGGAGGGATGAGCTATAGCTTTTAAGCGTAATGACCGCGGTCGCGGCAGGAGAGATGAAGGCCCCCGGCGCAATGAGCGTATTCGGATTCCCAAAATCATGGTTATTGATGAAAAGGGAACGCAGCTCGGGGTGTTGGAAACCCGTACCGCTTTGGCTCAGGCCAAGGAACGCGGGCTCGATCTTGTGGAAGTGGCTCCCAATGCAGACCCGCCGGTCTGTAAGTTCATGGATTACGGGAAGTTCCTCTACCAGCAGAAGAAACGTCTGCAGGAAGCCAAGAAGAACCAGAGCGTCATCCAGATCAAGGAAGTCAAGTTTCGTCCCAAGACCGACGACCACGACTACAATACGAAGCTCAAGCACATCCGCAAGTTCCTTGAGGGTGGAGACCGCTGCAAAGTGACCATATTTTTCCGGGGTCGCGAAATCGTCCATAAGGACCGCGGCCTCATGGTGCTGGAAAGAGTGCAGCAGGACACCGAGGATATCGCCAAGGTTGAAAGCAAGCCGACGAGCGAAGGTCGTACCATGACCATGATGCTCGCGCCGGTGAAGCGCTAGGCGAAGATATTCGGGGCTCGCTCGGTCCGGTTAACATACAGGAGGATCATAATGCCCAAGATCAAAACCAGACGCGCCGCCGCCAAACGGTTCAGCCAGACCGGCAGTGGCAAGTTCAAGCGTCGCCGCAAGAACCTGAGGCACATTCTTACCAAAAAGAATGCGAAGAGGCGTCGTCGCCTCGGCCAGTCCACCACCGTGGACAAGACCAACGAAAAGGCCGTACGCCGCCAGCTGCCCAACGGCTAGCAGGCACCGTATCCGCCCTGCCGGGGGGAGCTGCTCCCGACCCGGAGGGTACTAAGCGATGGAGGTATCCAAATGAGAGTGAAACGCGGAGTGCCCGCACACAAGCGGCACAAGAAATATCTGAAGATGGCCAAGGGCTACCGTGGCGCAGGCTCCCGCCTGTACCGCACCGCGCGCGAGCGTGTTGAAAAGGCCCTTACCAACGCCTACCGCGACCGCAAGCGTAAAAAGCGCGAGTTCCGCAAACTGTGGATCATGCGCATCAACGCTGCCGCGCGTCTGCACGGCCTTTCCTACAGCCGTTTCATGAATGGCCTTTCCAAGGCCGGAATCGAGCTGAACCGTAAAGTCCTGGCCGACATGGCCGTTCGCGACAAAGAAGCGTTCGCGAAGATCGCCGAGGCCGCCAAAGCACAGGTTGGCTAACCGTGAATGAAGATCTGAAGACCTTTGTCGAAGGTCTCGAAAGCCTGGCCCTCGAGTGCGAAGCACGCAAGGGTCAGGCTTGTTCGTTGAAGGAACTGGAAGAACTGCGCGTCGAATACCTCGGCCGCAAGGGCAAGCTGGCCGCCAACATGGGCGTGCTCGGCAAACTCTCCAACGACCTCAAGCCCGAGGCTGGCCGCAAGGCCAACGAGGTCAAGGAGCGCATCGCCGGAATGCTGGAGCAGTGGCAGGCCGAACTGCAGGCCGCCGAAGCCGCGGAAAAGCTCAAGCGCTTCGACCCTTCCATGCCCGGACGCAAGCCCTGGGCCGGTTCGCTTCACCCCGTGACGTTGGTCATGGACGAGATCTGCGACATCCTCACCGGACTCGGCTTCGAGCACGCAAGTGGCCCGGAAGTCGAGAACGACTGGCATAATTTCGAGGCGCTGAACATTCCGCCCGAGCACCCCGCGCGCGACATGCAGGACACCCTGTACGTGTCTGAGAGCATTGTTCTCCGCACGCACACCTCGCCCATGCAGGTGCGCAGCATGCTTGGCAGAAAGCCTCCCGTGGCCGTCATCGCCCCGGGCAAGGTGTATCGCCGCGACTCGGACCTGACCCACACTCCCATGTTCCACCAGATTGAGGGACTCCTCGTGGATCGCGGCGTGAGCATGTCCGACCTGCGCGGCACGCTGACCGCCTTTGTGCGGCAGCTGTTCGGCACCGGGACCGAGGTGCGTTTCCGTCCCAGCTTCTTCCCCTTCACCGAACCCAGCGCCGAGGTGGACATCTCCTGCGTCATGTGCGGCGGCAAGGGAAGCAACAAGGACGGCAGCACCTGTCGCGTCTGCAAGGGCACCGGCTGGGTCGAGATTCTCGGCTGCGGCATGGTTGACCCCAACGTCTTCAAATCCGTGGGCTACGATCCCGAGGAATTCACGGGATTCGCCTTCGGGCTGGGAATCGAACGCGTGGCCATGCTGAAATACGGCATCGGCGACCTGCGCATGTTCTTCGAGAACGACGTCCGGTTCCTGGAACAGTTCGCCTAGCGAGAGACTATCAGTCGCGGCCCGGTCCTGCCCACCCGGGCGTCCGGGCCGCGCTTTCATTTTTGCAATATTTCAAGGCTCTACGGTGTAGCTATGCTTGTCAGTTTCAATTGGTTGCGTGAGTTCGTGCCCTTCGAGGGCGAGGCTCAGGAGTTGGGTGATCGCCTGACCATGCTCGGTCTCGAACTGGATTCCATCGAGGACCCGTTCGAGTCGATCAAGGATATAGTTGTCGGCCATGTGGTGGAGTGCGCAAAGCACCCCGAGGCCGACAAACTCTCGGTCTGCACGGTGGATCTCGGCGACGAGACCGTGGACATCGTCTGCGGCGCCCCCAACGTGGGCAAGGGACAGCTCGTTCCCGTCGCCAAGGTCGGCACCACCCTGCCCGACGGCCTCAAGATCAAGAAGGCCAAGCTGCGCGGCGTCAAGTCGTTCGGCATGATCTGCTCCGAGCGGGAGCTCGGGCTTTCCGACGATCACGAAGGCATCTGGGTGCTGCCGGAGAACCTCAAAGTCGGCGCCAAGCTCGTGGACGAACTCAACCTTGAGCGCACCGTCCTCGACTTCGACATCACGCCCAACCGCGCCGACTGCCTCTCCATCCTCGGATTTGCCCGTGAAACCGCGCTGGCGTTCGACCTGCCGCTGACCATGCCCAAGCTGGATCTTAAGGAAGCCGGCGGCAATGCGGCTGACGAGGTCAAAATCCTTATCGACGACCCCGAGCTCTGCCCCCTCTATCAGGCGCGTGTGCTCAATAACGTCACTGTGGGCAAGTCCCCGGACTGGATGCGTTTCCGCCTGTTCTCCGTGGGACAGCGTCCCATCGGCAACATCGTGGACGTGACCAACTACATTCTTTTCGAACTGGGCCAGCCTCTGCACGCCTTTGATCTGAACCGCATAGAGGACGCCACCATCCGCGTGGCGCCGGCCGAAGACGGCATGCGCTTCACCACCCTCGACGGTCAGGAGCGCAAGCTGCTCTCCAGCGACCTGCTCATCTGGGACGGCAAGAAGCCGGTGGCGCTCGCGGGCGTCATGGGCGGGCTCAACTCCGAGATGCAAAATGACAGCACCAACGTGCTGCTCGAATCCGCGGTCTTCCGCCCCGGCACCATCCGCAAGACAGCCCGCAGGCTGGCCCTGCCCAGTGACGCGTCCTATCGTTTCGAACGCGGCGTGGATCAGGTCATGAACTCGTTCGCCATGAACCGCGCGGCGCAGCTTATGTCCGAAGTGGCAGGCGGGACCGTCATGTCCGGTGTGGCAAAGAACGAGCCCAAACCGTGGCAGGACCGTACCCTCGGATACCGTCACGACAAGTGCATGTCCCTGCTCGGGCTGGATCTTGATCAGGATTTCGCCAAGAAGGTCTTCACCCTTGAAGGCTGCAAGGTGGACGACTCCGATTCCGCGAATTGGAAGGTGGACACGCCATCCCATCGCCTGGACCTTGAACGCGAGGTGGATCTGTACGAAGAGGTCGGCCGTGTCTACGGGCTGGACCGCATTGAGGCCAAGCTGCCGCGCGTGGCCAAGAGCCTTGAAGGCACCGTCACCGCCGAGACGGAATACGGTTTCGTCAAGGGCCTGAAGTACTGGGGCATGGGCGTGGGGCTGAATGAAGCCATCAACTACAGCTTTGTTGGCGGCGAAGATCTCGACCGCCTGAACCTGCCCGAGGAAGGCCGCGTGCCCATCGCCAACCCGCTCTCCGAGGATCAGAACGTCATGCGTTCGGACCTCGCTCCGGGGTTGCTGAACACGCTCAAGCACAACCTGGCGCAGGGCAATACGCACATCCGCGTATTCGAGGTGGCCCGCAAGTTCACTGCCGACAGCGAATCCGACACGCAGACGCGAGAGAATCTGCGCCTCGGCATCCTGCTGTACGGCGCCCGTCACGCCAATGAATGGCCGTGGCCCGCAGAGGACGCGGATTACCTCGATCTCAAGGGACATGTGGAGCACCTGCTGGACAACCATTTCAAGCTGCCCGCCTGCTGCTTCTCCCTCGTTGAGAATCACGCCTACCTCGAACCTTGCGTGGACGTGCGCGTGTGCGATCGTTCCGTTGGATTCATGGGCCGCGTCAAGGACGACATCGCGGACTTCTACCATGCACGCAAGGACGTCTGGCTGGCGGACGTCGATGCTCAGGCGCTGCGTGAGCTTCGCGACGAGCACGTCATCAAGTTCAACGAACTGCCCAAGTTCCCGCCGAGCCGTCGCGACGTGACCCTCGTCTGTCCCATGGACCTCAATGCGGGCACTGTGGTGGACACCATCAACGAGATGAAGCTGCCGCTGCTGGAATCCGTGGAACTTGTGGCCGAATTCATCCCCGAGGGCGAAGATCGCCGCAACCTGTCCTTCCGCCTGACCTACCGTCACGCGAACAAGACCCTCAAGGACAAGGAAGTGGACAAACAGCACAAACGCCTCGTGGACGAACTGGTCGAGAAGCTTCCGGTCAGCGTCTAGGGTTCCGATCCATATCAATACAAAAGACCCCGCCGAAGCGGGGTCTTTTGTTATCCTATGCGAAAGTGCGTGCTTGTTTATTTGGCGACTGTCTCGGCGTCGGATGCATTGTCTTCGGGATCTGGATCATCCGGCATGGCCACTCTGACGTAATCGACCACGTCTGTGATGCCGGCAATGTCGTGAGCCTTGCCGAGTGCCGCGCGTTTATCCTCTTCGGACCTGACCAGACCGGTCACCACGGCCGTGCCCCCGAACACGTTTCCGTGAACGCGTTGTCCTTCTGCCGAGGATATACGTTTCAGTGCAGACTGGAGGCGGCGCGTGCGGTCACGGTCCTGGATGGTATTTTCCGATGGAGGGAAGAAACGGCAGGTGAGGCGTTTCAGCCCCTGCACGGAGCTGGCAATGCGTATGGCGCTGTCAGCCCATTCCCTGTCCGGAGCCGGGCCGGTCAGGTAGCCGTGTGCGTTGTAGACGTGAACCGTCAGCCCGAGGTAGCCGTTCATGCGCAGCCGCTCGCGGATGCGCCGTTGGAGCGTTTCGTCGATGCAGCCATAGTTGCTGTTGAAGTCCACGCGGCCCTTGGGTGCGTGCTCGTCCACCAGCACCGCGACGTCGTACCCGGTCTTTCCCATGCCGGCCACTTGCAGCGCGGGTGCGGCGCAGGCGGTGAGGATGCAGACGGTCAGCAGGGCGAGCAGTCTTGACATGGCGGACATCGCTACCTCGTACAGCGGTTATGGCGTTATGAGGATCAGTTCATTTCCGGGCTGTCCTTGAGGAACAGCAGATATCGTTGTCCGGAGATCATCTGCCTGTCCACAGGCAAAAGGAATTCCGGTTTCGGGTCGATCTCTTCCCAGTGCTTCACGCGAATGATGAGCGCGGCCTTGTCATTGGCTTCCAGCTCCGCCTCAATCGTCTCCCAGTTGTGGGACTCGAAGAGTTCTTGCTCGGAATAATAGGAGAAGATGCCCGAATAGATTTTGTAAGCCATGGGCTCATAGCCGCGCTCGGCATAGTCCTTGAGGATCAGCGCCTGCCGCTTGGGACTGAGGGCTTTGTCCAGCGACGGGGCCATAAGGGTCCCCACGGGCAGCAGCCAGAGGGTGACCACGAGCGGCATGAGCAACAATCCCGGTTTCCAGCCTCTGTCCGCGACATACCAGAGCGCGCCGGCAGCCGCCAGCAGGACGCTCCCGGCGATGCCCGCGCCCCTGAGCTGGGTCGGGAGCGGGAACAGGTCGCCGCCGAAAAGCAGGGCTGCGCCGAGCAGGGCAAACAGGCCGGCCGATGCCAGCCAGACGCGCCGGACTCTGTCGGACGACCAGCGCGAAAGAGCGTCCGCCGTGATGATCGCCAAGGGCGGGAACATGGGCAGGATGTAGATCAGCACCTTGCCGGAAAGCGACGAGAGAAACACGAAGATGCTTACGGCCATGATCCAGCTGTAGGTCAGATGCCCGGCGCGCTTGCGTCCTTGCCAGATGTTCGTCCAGAACGATTCCTTGAGCAGTTTGCGGAAGGGGACCCCGGCAAGCGTCAGCGTCCACGGGAGCCATGCGGCCGGAAGGGCGATGAAGTAGTATTCCCAGCCTTCCTTGTGATGGAAGGTGTTGGTGGCGCGCTTGAGCACGTGCTTGCCCAGCACCTGATCGAAAAGGTAGTCGAAACCGCCCATGACCCAGACCACGCCGCCCAGCCACAGGGCCAGCATCCCGATCATGGCGCCGAATCCGATGAGCGTGTTGCGGTGGAGGAAGCGTTTCAGGTTGCCGTTCCAGAGCAGGAAGACAAGCGTGGTCAGCACCGGGAACAGGAATCCGAGCGGCCCCTTAATGAGCGTTGCCACGCCCGCGAGCAGGAAGCCCCACACGGGCCAAAGCCCCGGCCGGTCCGTGGCGTATGCCTTGAAGAACGCGGCGTGCGAGGCGAGAATGAAGGCCCCGAACAGCAGGTCCATGCGCGAATAGTGGAACAGCGCGCACAGGAACAGTGAGCTGAGAAGAATCAGTGCGCTGCCGAGGCTGGTGCCGCGTCCTGCGCCGATGGTTCTCGCCAGCAGGTACCCTGCATATACGAAAAGCAAACCGGACAGGGCCGAGCCGATGAAGAACACCGTAGGCATGTCCGCCGGGGTGAGCTTGTCGATGACCCAAAGGAACCAGAAATATACCGGTGGCTTGTCGGGATACGGTTGGCCGTTGAGCGCCAGCACGAGCCAGTCGCCCTTTACCGCGAGGTTGCGGTAGGCGTCAGCATAGCGGACCTCGTCGGAGAACCACAGGGCGCGGTTGTTGAGCGAATGAAAGGTCTGGGCAAGGACCGTGAGGGTCATGACCAGCCAGGGATGGCGTTCGCAGGCGTTCCAGATGCGTGCGGTCAGTTCTTTCATGCCTTATTTCCGTGAAAAGGTGTAGATTGCGACGATGGACACGGAGCCGAGCAGCCAGCCGAAAAAGACGTCGGACGGGTGGTGCATGCCGAGATAGATGCGCGAGAATCCCACCAGAGCGATCCCCACGCCCAGGGCGAGGCTAAGCCAGTGTCTTCCGCAGAACAGGGCAAGGGCCCCGGCAGCGCCGGTGATCTCGGTGGTATGCCCGGACGGCAGTGAGTGGTTCGCGCCGCTGCTGGTGAGCGGGTCGAAGAACATTCCTTCCCCGGGGCGCGGCCTGCCGATGGTCATCTTGAGAAATCGAACGGTGATCAGCGCGATGAGCAGCTGCACGATGATGTAGACGAAGAAGAACCGTTTCGTTCTCGCGTCGCCGCGTCTCCATGCAACAATGAGCATGGCCAGAAACACCACGTAGAAGAACGGGTTCCCGAAGTCGGTCACGAAGTTCATGAACTGGGTCATTTCGGGATGATCCGCCCGGAAGGTGGAAAAGAAGGAGACCACTTCCGCTTCGGTGCCTATCAGCGTCACCGTGGCGGCGAGCGCGGCAAGAAGGGGCAGCGAGGTCAGCAGCCAATCGACGAGAGGGCGTGCTCGATTCATTGAATGTCCGTGGGGTTATTCGGTGCCGGATTCGTTTTCGGGAAAGGCTTCCCAAGTGTAGCGTTCCCAGACTTCGCGGGAAGCGCCGAGCTCCTGCAGGATGTCGTGCAGTTCTCGGCCTTCCTTTTTCCAGTACTTGTACTCATGCTCGGCGCACTCGAAAGGAATCACGAGATCGCCGTTTTCATCGAAATAGGGTTTGCCAGTGTCCATGGGTCGGGACCATTTCACGAAACGGGCCGGAATTCAAGATGCAAAGGGCGAAACCCCGGCAGGAGACGTTCCGTGCCGGGGGTTTCGCGTATCAAGCTGGATGGTTACGCGGCCTGTGTGTCGCAGACGAAGCGGTCTACTTCGCGCACCTTTTTGATGATGGATTTGGAGATGCGTTTGAACTCGCCGAAGTCGCGAGGTTCGTACTTCGCCTTGGCGCGGGTCAGCCCTGCGAGGTTCAGCGTCTCGTTGAAGAGATACGGCAGATACACGGGGTTTTGCTTCACGAAGAAATCCACTTCCTGAAGCGCCTTGTGAATCTCCTGCTGATTGTTGTTGCAGTTGCGGAAGAGCTTGCCGAGCCGTTTTTCGATGTGCCTGAGTGAATTGGACCACTGATGGCTCTCGGGCCGGATCTGCATGGTGTGGTTCATGGTGCGGCACTGGTAAAGCTCGTCCATGAAACGTTCCACCGAGCCGGGGGCGGACGAGAACGCGCCCTGCGCCCATGCCTCCTGAAGCGTCATCCTGCGGCTGCCTTCGATGGGAGCGCCCCCGCCGTACACGTTGTAGACCGGGAAAGGCGCCTTCTTGAGGTCTTCTTCCAGATCGCGCTTGGCGCTGAGATACTGCGGCGTGGAGATGATCTCCTGCCCGTCCATGTTGCGCAGTTTCTGGTGCTTGGCGGGATTGAACTCGAAATTGCGGTTGGTGGCGTGGTGCCCCTCGGCATGGGAGCGCTGGTTGATCCACGCGAAATCCTGCCCAACGAGCGTGATGTGGCCGACTCCGAGCCAGCGAAGCAGCCGGGCCAGCGTCAGGGAGACGTTACCGCCCGCGTCCAGAACCAGCTCACGTCCCTTCATCAGATACGTGCCGAGGCCGCCGACGGTCCACAGCGGGATGGTGGGGCCGGGGTAGTGCTCAAGCACGTACGGGTCCACCTTGGTGGAGTAGATGAGCGGCACGTCGCGGGCGAACTCAGGGTCGAGCCTGTCGTAGATTTTGCGCATGGAACCGTCGAAGTCCAACGCCATGCACAGGTCCGGCTTCAGGCCGTAACGCTGCAGCACCGGCATGGTCTGCAAGGCGGTGGTGTAGAGTGCGTGGCCGCGCTCTTCCTTGAGAGCGGGGGCGTTGTCGGCAAGCGACGGGCCTGCGCCGAGGATGACAGCGCCGACTCCCGTGCCGCGGCTTTCCATTGGCTTCAGGGAACCTTCGCTCATGGCACGGCGGAAGTTGCGCAGCTCGTTGCCGACCATGACGTCCTGACGGTAACGCAGGGTGGTCAGCTCCAGCGAGAAATTTTCCAGCTTGTCGCGACAGATGCGGGCCCATTTGGCATATTCGGGGCCGAGCTGTCTGCTGGCGGTGTCCGAGCGCAGATGAATGTTGCCGTAGATGAATTGCAGGTCGAGATTCTTGATGATCTCGTACAGGTAATTCTCATCCGGCGGGCAGAAGTGCAGTTTCTTGGATCGCACGAAGGGACGGTAGTCGGTCTGCCCGAGGCAGGCGAGCAGCATCTCGGGGCGCGGCTCCAGAACGATGACCTTGTGCGAATCCGGGGAATTGGAAAGCACATGGTTCAGGCCGTAGCCCACGTTGCAGCCGACGATGAGCGTGGCGCTGGTGTGCGGCTTGTTCTGCGGAATCCAGTCCCGGTACAGGACGTTGGGCGTCATTTCGTCGAACATGCCCTTTTCCTGACCGTCTAGCCGCCAGTCGAGGATGCCGTGCGAATTCTCGAACAGCCGTTGGTTGAGTTCCTCGGCCTCGTAGTTCTGGCTGGAGAGCCACATGTACATGGGCGGGCACAGTTCCTTGAACCCTTCTATGTTGTCCTTTAGAAACGGAAATCCGATCATCCTAAGGTCCTTTGCTTGCGTTTGCCGGGCTGTGTTTCTGCTGACAGCATCAACACGCGTCACCACAACTCGCTTCATTAAATACAAATAGCATGCCAGTTGCGCCGTGCCGGATTTTGGCCTATTGTGCTCGCGTTGAATGTGCCTGAAATGTTCATTATTCCGGGGGAATAAAATGGAAAACGGCATCCTTGGCCTTATCGGGAATACCCCGCTCGTGGAGCTCAAGCGGCTCAATCCCAATCCGCGCGTCAGGATTTTGGCAAAGCTCGAAACCGCCAATCCCGGCGGCTCGGTCAAGGACCGCGTGGCGTGGGCCATGATCCGTCGGGCCGAAGAGAACGGCGAGCTCCAGCCGGGCAAGATTCTCATCGAGGCCACCAGCGGCAACACCGGCATCGGGCTGGCCATGGTCGCCGCGGTCAAGGGCTACCCCATCCGACTCATCATGCCCGAGACCGCCAGCGAGGAACGCAAGATGATCATGCGGGCCTATGGCGCGGAGATCGAGCTGACCCCCGGTCATCTCGCCACGGACGGAGCCATCGAGCTGGCCTACCGTATGGCTCGCGAGGAGCCTGACAAATACGTCCTGCTCGATCAGTACAACAACCCTGCCTGCGTCGAAGCGCACTACAACGGCACAGGCCTCGAAATATGGGAGCAGACCGGCGGCGAAGTGACGCACGCCGTGGCCACCCTCGGCACGACCGGCACCGCCATGGGCATGGCCCGTCGTCTGCATGAGATGGGCGGCGTGTTCGTGGCCGCGGTCGAGCCATATGAGGGCCACCGCATTCAGGGCCTCAAGAACATGCACGAGTCCTATCCCCCCGGCATTTACGACAAGTCTGAACTGGATGCCGTCCTGCGCGTGGACGACGAGACCGCCTTCGACCTTTGCCGCAGACTGGCTGCCGAAGAAGGCATCTTCGCGGGCATGAGTTCCGGAGCGGCACTTGGCGGCGCGATCCGGCTGGCCGAGGACATGGAGCAGGGCACTATCGTGGTCCTGTTCCCGGACGGCGGCGAACGTTACCTCTCGACCCCTCTCTTCGCTCCCCGCACCCGCCAGGGCGTGCGCTTATACGACGTGGCCCGAGCCGGAAAGGAACTCGTCAGGACCGAGCAGGGCACCGGCATCTACACCATGGGCCCGAGCCTCGACAATCCGGCCGGTTTGGATTCATGGCGGCGCGTCCTCGTGGCCGACGTCCTGTTTCGGCATCTGACCCTGCGCGGCGTGGACGTGACTCCGGTGGCCGGTCTGTCCGACATGGACGATCGCACCCTCGCCGCCGCCCGAGCCCGCGACGCATCCAGAGCCGATTTCGCCAGCCGCACCCGCCAGACGATTCTGGATACAGCAAAAGAACTCGGTGTCTCGGAAGCCATGCTTTTCCCCCTGACCGGCCCCAGCGAAGGTACCGCCCTCGACCTGTGCCGCAAGATGCTCGGCAAGGGGCTGGCCTACGAAAAACTCCGCAGCGTCTATTTCGACATTTTCCGAGACCCGCGCTACGGCGCCTTCGGCCTGCAGGACCCGGAACATCTCTCCGCAGGCAAGACAGTTGACCTCGACGCCTACGTCAAGGACAACCCGTTCGACTTCACCCTGCTCAAAAGAGCCACCCTGCTGGACCTCAAGTTAGGCGACGTGCTTGAAACCGAATGGGGCAACGTCCGGCCGAGCTGGTTCCTGCAGCACGCCGCCTGCGCCACGGAAGTCACCGGACGCACCGACATCTTCATAGGAAGCGAATCGCACCGGTTTCCGCATCTCGAAAATCTGCGCGCCATCTGGAGCAGCGCAGGACGCGAAGTGCAGGCATGGATGGTCGCCAACAGAACCGGCAGCGGCAACCTCGACGGGATAACCCAGCTCGTCGAGATCCTCGGCTCCGCCCACGCCGCCCGCATGTGGCTGCTTTCGGCCCACTACCGCAAGCCACTGGCCGCCACTGAAGAAAACCTGCGCATGTGGGCCCGTAACTGGCAGCGGGTTCAGGATGCCGCCGCCACCCTCGCCACCATGCAGGACGCACCCGGCACAGAAACCGATGACCGCGCCGAACAAATGGTCTTTGACCTCAACGCCGCTCTGCGCGAAGCCATGGACGACGATCTGGCACTGCATCATTTTTGGCCCGCACTTTTCACCTTCGCCAAAAGCGTCAACACCCTGTCGGCAGAAAGGAAACTGTCTGGAAAGACGGCCCAAATGCTGCTCGAAGCCCTCCATTCCGCCGACCAAGTGCTCGCAATCATCGACAATGACGCGCTGCCGCACCCGCTCTCAAGCCTTCCCGAAGAAGTACGAGGACTCGTGGCAGATCGCCAGAAAGCCAGAGCAGAAAAGAATTACACCGAGTCCGACCGAATCAGAGACACGCTGGCAACCAAAGGATTCAAAGTCGAAGATTCAAACCAAGGCCCAAGAGTCTACCGGATTTAAAACGGTGCCTCCGGCGGGCCCTTCAGGCGGACCAAAGGGGCGAGCCTCCTTTGGAATCCCTGGGTTGTCAGCGGGGTTGCAGCTGCTGAATCAATGCGGCCGCACAACTCGCGTCCCAGCTGCAACCCCGCTGACGGGGATTTATGTTCTGTGGTTCTTGGCTGACGAACTCTGTTAACCAGACTACATCCCGAGGAGCTCTTTGGTGCACAAGCTCCCCACTAGAAACCCAACAGACCATCCACTCCCGCCAACAAAGTACCTAAGCAATGCCGATTGAGGCATAGAGGCTCTTTTGACCGGTCCCGCAGATCCGGGTGGTGTCTGTAGCCACAGACGTTTCGCCCTGAGCAGTGACCGCGTCATAGGGCCTCTCGCCGAGAGCTGCGGCTCCCCTCAAAAAAGCGCAGTTTTTGCCTTCTTTTTTCTGCGCCAGCAAAAAAGAAGGTCGGCCAACAGGCCGAAACCTGCAACTCATGCAAAACAACAATGCCTCCGGCGGCCCCTTCAGCGGGACCAAATGGCCGCCGCTCTTTGCCGAGTGCAGGGTAGCGCCCTGACCGCCGGAGGCTCTTTCGTTACGTGAGGGGGAGACAAGAGAAAACGGAGCCGCCGAAGTGGCTCCGTTTTCTTGTGGGTGACCCACGAGGGGGTGAGGGTCACCGGAGATGACGCCATGCTATCCTGGGCGGGATATGGATCGGACGGATATCCCGCGACGGTTTGCACGGTAAAGCCGAATATCGACTTGTTGATAACAGGCTATCGTACAAATCCGCCCTTGGCAAGTACATACTCCGATCTTTTACGCCTTAGGCTATTATAATAACCACTCTAAATCCTACCTGAAAAGGTGTGAAAACTGGCCGTAACCTTGTTCTTCGAGTTCGTCCGCCGGGATGAAGCGCAGGGCTGCGGAGTTGAGGCAGTATCGAAGCCCTGTTGGTTCCGGGCCGTCGTTGAAGACGTGGCCGAGATGCGAGTCGGCGTGTTTGGAGCGTACTTCGATGCGGCGCATGAAAAGGGAGTTGTCCTCGTGTTCGGTGACGTTTTCATCCACCAGCGGCTTGGTGAAGCTTGGCCAGCCGGTGCCGGAATCGAATTTGTCCGTGGAGCTGAAGAGCGGTTCTCCTGAAATGATGTCCACGTATATGCCGGGCTCGTGGTTGTCCCAGTATTCGTTGTTGAAGGCCGGTTCGGTGCCGTTTTTGCGGGTCACTTCGTACTGGAGCGGGGTCAGGGTCTTCTTGAGCTGTGCGTCGGACGGGATGGAGTATTCGCCCTTTTTTTCCGGCTGCTCCGGCTTGGTGACACTGACGGATTCCTCGCCTTCCCACTTGTTTTCGGTGTAGCGGTCGCGACCGGAAAAGAAGCGGTAGGTTTTGTAGCGGACCGGATTCTTCTTGTAATAATCCTGATGATACTGCTCTGCCGTGTAGAAAGTAGAGAAAGGCAGGACTTTTGTGGCGACGGGTTTGTCGAACCTGCCGGATTCGTTCAAGGCTCGGATGGACTCTTCTGCAATGCGTTTCTGTTCCTCGTCGTGATAGAATATGGCCGAGGTGTACTGGAAGCCCCTGTCGCCGAATGAACCGCCTTCGTCGGTGGGGTCGTGGTGTCTCCAGAACGATTGGAGGATGGTCTCGTAATCGATCACGCCCGGGTCGAAATGCACCTGAACGGCTTCTCGGTGCTTGGTGCTTCCCGAGCTGACCTGTTCGTAGGTGGGGTTTTCGATTTCGCCCCCGGCGTATCCTGAAACGGCCTTGGTGACGCCGGGGAGTTTTTCCATGTCCGCTTCAACGCACCAAAAACAGCCCCCGGCAAGGGTGGCTATGGAAAGATCGCTTTCTTGTCCGGGCATGCGCGCCTCCGATGGTTTCGCCATTGGGGCGGAAACAGCCCCGGCGGTGAGCAGGAAAACAAAAGCCGCAATGATGGAAAGGCCAGTGTATCTGTTCATGAATTCTCCTAGTTGAGAATATTTACCATAATAACAGAGTAACCGGATACGGACGCAAGTCAACGCCGGGGGTAAAGAAAAATGCGTATCGTCCGATGGGACGTGTAAGGCAAGGTAAAAAAGCAAGGAGACCATCATGGAAGGTACCACTATCGCAGCACCCAGTAATCAGGGTACGGATATGGCCGAACAGATGAAGAGACTTGCCAAGCTGCGTATGCAGCGTCAGGTGTTCAAGGACCCGACCGTTGCCAGCGAGCTGGTCAAGACTCAGGCCACCGCAACCTACAACGCCGAAGCCAGCCTCGTACAGTCGGCGGTATCCCCTCGTGGATCCGTCTAACTTTCGAGGAAGGCTCCGAATGAAGCGGCCCCGCCGGATTGTACCCGGCGGGGCCGCTTTCGTTTCGCTTTCGTGCGGACTGGTTAGCCTTTTTTGGCGATCTTGGCCCAGCTGTCGCGCAGGGTGGCGGTGCGGTTGAAGACCAGTTTTTCGCCGGGGGTGTGATCCTTGGCGTCGGCGATGAAGTAGCCGGTGCGCTCGAACTGGAAGTGGGTGCCGGGTTCGATGTCGGCAAGCGCCGGTTCAAC
Organism: Desulfovibrio oxyclinae DSM 11498; assembly: GCF_000375485.1. Classification (NCBI taxonomy): domain Bacteria; kingdom Pseudomonadati; phylum Thermodesulfobacteriota; class Desulfovibrionia; order Desulfovibrionales; family Desulfovibrionaceae; genus Desulfovibrio; species Desulfovibrio oxyclinae. The sequence continues at coordinate 233,806 of NZ_AQXE01000002.1, forward strand.
GAAGCACTCGGTGCGAACTTCCTTGGAGTCGGGATTGAGGCAGTCGGTGAAGGTGCGTCCTTCGCCGGGGTTGCCGGGCCTGTCTTCGGAGAAGAGTCTTTCGTAGAGCCGCACTTCTGCCTTGGCTGCGTGCTTGGCGCTGACCCAGTGAATGGTGCCCTTGACTTTGCGGCCGTCGTCGGACCAGCCGCCGCGGGTGGCGGGATCGTAGGTGCAGCGAACGGCGGTGATGATGCCGTTTTCGTCCTTGTCGCAGCCGGTGCAGGTTACATAGTAGGCGAAGCGCAGCCGCACTTCCTTGCCCGGCGTCAGGCGGAAGTATTTCTTGGGCGCGTCCTCCATGAAGTCCGCGCGGTCGATGATCAACTCGCGGCCGAAGGGGACCTTGCGGGTGCCGACGGACTCGTCTTCGGGGTGCAGCGGCATTTCGAAAACGTCCTCACCGTCCTCGGGATAGTTTTCGATGATCAGCCTGACGGGGTCGAGTACGCCCAGATAGCGCGGGGCGCGTTCGTTCAGGTCCTGCCGTACGCAGTGTTCAAGCAGGGCGTATTCCACCATGGAGTCCGCCTTGGCCACGCCGATGCGGTCGCAGAAGTCGCGGATGGATTCGGGGGTATAGCCGCGGCGGCGGAATCCGGAGATGGTGGGCATACGCGGGTCGTCCCATCCGTCCACGTGTCCTTCCTGCACCAGCTGGATGAGCTTGCGCTTGGAGAGCACGGTGCCGGATATGTTCAGCCGTGCGAATTCGTACTGATAGGGGCGCTCCTGCGTGGTGGCGCCGCCGCCGAAGACTTCGGTCTCGTTCTCGCCGCACGTTTCGGAGCCGATGCATTCGATGAGCGTGTCGAGCACCCAGTCGTAAAGCGGGCGGTTGTTCTCGAACTCCAGCGTGCAGATGGAGTGGGTGATGCCCTCGAAGTAGTCGGACAGGCAGTGGGCGAAGTCGTACATGGGGTAGATGCACCATGCGTCGCCGGTGCGGTGGTGATCGGCGTGCTTGATGCGGTAGAGCGTCGGATCGCGCAGGACCACGTTGGGCGAGGCCATGTCGATCTTGGCGCGCAGCACGCGTTCGCCGTCGCCGAATTCGCCGTCTTTCATGCGGCGGAACAGGTCGAGGTTCTCCTCGACGGGGCGGTCGCGATAGGGAGACTCCTTGCCGGGCTCCTTGAGGGTGCCGCGGTATTCGCGGATTTCCTCGGCGGACAGGTCATCCACGTAGGCCTTGCCGGCGCGGATGAAGAGCTCGGCCACGGCGTAGAAGCGCTCGAAATAGTCGGACGCGTAGAACTGATTCTCGCCCCAGTCGAAGCCGAGCCAGCGGACGTCTTCCTTGATGGAATCCACGTACTCCGTGTCTTCCTTCACCGGGTTGGTGTCGTCGAAGCGCAGGTTGCATTGTCCGTCGTAGTCGCGGGCGATGCCGAAATTGAGACAGATGGATTTGGCGTGCCCAATATGGAGGTAGCCGTTCGGCTCCGGTGGAAAGCGGGTAACGACCCGGTCGCCGTACTTGCCGTTTTCGAGATCCTTGTCGATGATCTGGCGGACGAAGTCCTTGCCTTTCTCAGGTGCTTCGGGCTTGTTGCTCATGCGCTCTCCTAAGCTGTGCGTGCACTGGAAATATCTTGAGAAACCGCTGTGCAGCGGGGTGATTCCGTTGGAACACGGATACGGGAAAAGCCCCGGTTGGTCAATGCTCATGCGGGTTGCGAACCTCGGACGAAAGAGGTAGGGGGAGCACCGATCAAATTGCAAGGAGACAACACATGTCGCTTTTCGTCATAGATGAATCACTTTGCGCACGCGACGGCCTGTGCGCAAGGGAATGTCCCGTGTCGTGCATCGACTGGGAAAAGGGCGGACTGCCCGTGGAGAATGGCCGTACCGCCTCTCGCTGCATCGCCTGCGGGCACTGCATGGCCGTGTGCCCCAAGGGGGCGCTTCAGCTCACCGGCTTTGGTGAGGCGCGTCGGGTCTCCAAAAAGGAGCTGCCCTCGCCGGAACAGGCCGAGCTGCTGATGCAGACCCGCCGTTCGGTGCGCGAGTACTCGGACAAGCCCGTGGACCGCGAGCTTCTTTCGCACCTGTTGAACGTGACAGAGTATGCGCCCTCCGGCCACAACGCCCGTCCCGTGGGATGGAGCGTGGCCGAAAGCCGTGAGAAGGTCGAGGCCGTCTGCGAGTCCGTGGCCGAATGGATGGACATTGAAGTCAAGGCGCGTTCCGAGAAATCCAGAGAATACTTCCTGCCCGGCATCCTGCGGTACTGGCGCAGGGGACGCGACCTCATCTGTCGCGGCGCTCCGGCGTTGGCGGTCTGCCATGCGCCCTTGAACGGCCCGACGCCGCAGGAGGATGCCGTGGTCGCGCTGACCTATCTTGAACTGGCGGCCCACGCCCATGGCCTTGGTGCCTGCTGGGGTGGGCTGGTCAAGTTCGCCTGCGATGCTCATGCGCCGCTGCGAGAACTGCTGGGCGTCCCTGAAGACCATGCCGTGCACGGCGTGCTGATGCTCGGCAAGCCCAAGGTCCGCTACGGTTCGGTGCCGCCGAGGCGTCCGGCCTCGGTCCGCTGGCTGTAGTCTCGGCCGAATGAAGTAACGGAAAACGGGTCGTCCTTGCGGGGCGGCCCGTTTTTTTATTGGAAAACAGATTGTATGCTTTTGGGCATACACTTTCCTTGAAATTGCTCGCGCAGCATCCTCTTGGCTGTTTCATTAAAAAATATCCGTATTGAGGGCGGAAAATCATTCGTTCATTCATTCCATGGAGCTAGACTGTGTTCCAATGACAAATATCAGGGAGTAGCGCGAATGGATAGGTTGGCTGATGCGCGCGTGGCGTGGGAACCCCTTCTGGGAAGCGCCTTTTTCATAAGCCTGACACCCATGCTCTGTTACAGGGTAGAGCCTGACGGCAGCAGGGGCTTTATTGAGGTCGTGAACCGGGCATTCATTGAAAAGTACGGTTATTCAGATGATGCGTTGAAGAAGATGACGGTCAACGATCTGGATGCGCCGGAAGTCCGTTCGGCCGTGCCGCCGCTTTCCACACGGTTCAGAGCAGCTAAGTCGAGAAGTTTTGAAACCATACATCTAATGGCTTCCGGAGCGCGAGTGGCTGTGGAGGTTCGTGCGGGATTGCTCGAAACCGAAGCTGGTCGTTTCGTGGTGGCCGGCATGCAGCCGCGAGAGGATTACGTTCCATCAGAGGAAGGGGAGAATGGTCGTGAAAGGATTTGTTCCGGAGTGCGGGAACTGGAAGAACTGAACGCGGATCTGATTCAGAAGGACATGGAGCTTCGCCGTCGCGAAGCGCAGTTCGATACCGCAAGGGAACTCGGCGGTATAGGAAGCTGGAGCGTCAATCTCGAAACTGGCGAAAAGTACTGGTCGGACGAGGTGTATAACATAACGGGATTTGACAAGGGCTCAGGGCCGGTGGGGAAGGACGAGTTGATACGGCTGGTCCATGAGTCGGATCGGGACATGGTCGAAAAGAGCTTTCTGAACTGTATTCGTAACGGACACGGGATGGACGTCCGGTTCGGCATGATAGGCTATGATGGTGTGGAGCGGCATGTTCAGGTTAGGGCGCTGATGGAGCATGATTCCAAGGATCACGGCATTTGGATGCACGGATTCGTGCGTGATGTCTCCGATGACTATCGTCGCGCGGCCAGGGCTCGCAGCAGCGAGGACATGTTTCGTTCGCTTTTCCTGAGCAGTTCCTCCGTCATGATGCTCATTGACCCGGACACCGGCACCATTGTCAGGCCGAATGCCGCGGCGTGCCGTTTCTACGGTTACAGCCGCAACGAGCTCATCGGCAAGCCGATCGGCGAAATCAACATGCTCTCGGAAGAGACCCTTGGAGAGCGCATATCGCAGGCTTCCGCCGAACAGAAGCGCCGCTTTCACTTTCAGCACCGTCTCGCGAACGGGGAGATTCGCGAAGTCGATGTTTTCTCCGGCCCAGTCAACGTTCTGGGAAAACGGCTTCTCTATTCCATCGTCATAGACATGACCGAAGAACGACGGGCCGAAGAAGAACTCAAGCGCGCCAGAAACGAAGCCGTGCAGGCCAACAAGGCCAAAAGCGAATTTCTGGCCAATATGAGCCACGAGATACGAACGCCCCTGAACGGTGTGCTGGGTATGCTCCAGCTTTTGCGGCAAACCGTGCGTCAGGCGGAAGAAATCGAGTATGTGGATACGGCGCTCGACTCAGGGCGCAATCTCCTGCGGCTCATCTCCGACATCCTCGACCTGTGCAAGGTGGAGGCAGGGCGCATGAGCGTGGAGAGCAACCGCTTTAATCCGCGCGAATTGGTGAAGGGGTCCACGGATCTGTTCCGGCGCGAGGCACAGGACAAGAACCTCAGTTTGCGGTTTCGTCCCAGCGGCCCCATGCCCGAATGGGTGCTGGGAGATGAAGTGCGTGTTCGCCAGATTCTTTTCAACCTCATTGGCAACGCCGTGAAGTTCACGCATGTGGGCGGCATCTCCGTTGATGCGGGTATGGTGCAGGATGCCAAGGGGCCTTTGCTCTGGGTCAGCGTGAAGGACACCGGCATCGGCATGCGGCCATGGGAGGTCCCCAAGGTTTTCGAGACCTTCACGCAGGCTGATGGCTCGTTCACCCGGACGTATCAGGGCAGTGGGCTTGGCCTGAGCATAGTCCGCAGGCTGGTGCAGCTCATGGACGGGACGCTCACGGTGGATACCGAGGAGGGGGCCGGGACCACGGTCGTCTTTACTGTGCGCTTGAAGGTGAATGATCCGGAGAAGGACGTAGCAGCCGGGAACCGCCCCAAGAAAAAGACGGCTCGCAATGCCAGGAAGGTCCTTCTTGTGGAGGACGAGCGCGTGAATCGTCTCACGGCCAGAAGGATGCTCGAAAAGGAAGGACACGCCGTGCTCTGTGCCGAAAACGGCAAGGAAGCGTTGGATATCCTCAATGCAGACCCCGAAGTGGACTGTGTGCTGATGGATGTCCAGATGCCGGTGATGGACGGCGTGGAAGCCTTGCGCAGAATCCGCGAGGGACGAACCGCCGCGTCTTCGGAGATACCGATCATCGCCCTGACGGCGCACGCCATGGCGGGCGACCGTGAACGGTTGCTGGGCGAAGGGATGAACGACTATCTCTCCAAGCCAGTCGGAGCCATGGAGCTGGTCCGGGCCGTAGACGCCGTCATGGCGAAATAGGCCCGGTCCCCAATGAATGGAAGGCCGCCCTGGTTGCGTGCGGTGGCTACTTTTTCCAGTACGGCGAGGAAAGGTCCTCGAAGGCGCTCATGGCGGCAACGGAACCTTCCCCGATGGCAGTGACGATCTGCTGCAATCCGCCCACGATGTCCCCTGCCGCGTAAATGCGCGGGATGCTCGTGCGCATTCTCGAATCCACCTCCACAAACCCTGCATCATCGGTCTTGAGGCCGATCATCCTGGCCAGATCGTTGCCCGGCACCTGCCCGATGGCCATGAACACGGCGTTCACCGGGATGTCGGTTTCCGAGTCGTCCGCCACGTTCCGCACGTGCAGGTGGGTGAGTTCCTCGCCTTCGCCTTCAATGCTCTCCACCACGGTGTTCCAGAGGACGGGGATTCCCTGCTTCTCCACCGAATCCACAAGCGCCTGCTGCGCCCGGAAGCTGTCGCGTCGGTGGATGATGGTCACGTCCACGCCGAGGCTCTTGAGATGCAGGGCATCCGTCAGGGCCGTGTTGCCTCCGCCGACCACCGCCGCCTTCTTGCCTTTGTACAAAAACGCATCGCATGAGGCGCAGAAGCTGACGCCCTTGCCCCAGTATTCGTCCTCGCCGGGAACGCCCAGCTTGCGGTACACCGCCCCGGTGGACAGCACGAGCGCGCGGGCCACGTAGTGGTGCATGTTGCTGATGACCTCGATGTTGCGGCCCACCTTGATCTCGACGGCCTCCTCGCCCTCGCGCACGGTGGTGTACTCCCGGGCGTGACGGGCCATGATGTCCACCAACTGCATGCCCGGAACCGAAGGAAAACCGGGATAGTTCTCGACCGTGGGGGTGGTCGCCACCTGTCCGCCCACGAGGTTCTTTTCCAGCACCACCGCCGTGAGACCGGCGCGTTCGGCATAGATGCCCGCCGTGAGCCCGGCCGGGCCGCCGCCGATGATCACGAGGTCCACCTCTTCGACGTCCTGAGTGTCTGCCGCACCATGGCTGTGTGCGAAATTTTCGGCGCTCTGCTTGGTCACCAGCTCCACCACGAATCGCTGTTCGGGGAAAAGACCGTCCATACGGTGTTCGCCGCCGTCCACCACTGTCAGCGGCACGGAGCCCACGTTGTGGCTACGGGCGAGCTTCTCGTTTTCCCCGGTTTCCACGCAGCGTGCGCGGATCAGCCCGGGTTTTTCAATGGCGCACTTGATGGCGTTGATCACCTGTCCCGGGCAGTAGGGGCAGGTGGGGCTGACGAAGACATCCACATTGCGCGGCTCGTCAAGCTCCGCCAGCAGGTTCTTGGACTCGTCGGAAAGACCGCTCTGCCCGAAGGACGCCAGCATGATGGCCGTGATGAAGGATTGTCCCTCCTCACCCAGCGGTGCGCCCTGAAAGCGGATGTCGTAATCATCCGGGTTCACCAGCAGGGTGGGGGATGCATCCACTTCGCGTCGGCGGGCCTGATCGGATTCGAGTGGAAATTCCTCGTAGGAAATATTGTCGCTCAGCCTGCCGAGGTCCTTGACGAACTTCATCAGGTATTCGTTGAAGGGCGCGTTGATTTCCTCGCTGGTAAAGACCTCGAAGCGTACCTCGCCGGGCATTTTGGAAAAATGTTCGGTGAGATGTTTGCGGGAGTCTTCCGGGAGGAACCACTCGTCCTGTTCTTTGGTCTTGCTGTTTTTGAAAAGGGACATCCATTTTCTCCGCTACGGTTTCTTGTACCGATACCCCATGACGCGCTCCAGAGACTCCTGAACCTTTTCCGGGTTCATGAGTTCGGCGAAGTCCTTGGCGGCCTGTTCCACGTCGATCTTCTTTTCCTTCTGGGTCACCACGAGGGTGGGCCTGCCCTTGGCGTCGCTGGCGTACCAGAGCGTTCTGGTAACCACCGAGTCCTCCTCGGTGAGCAGCTGGCGACCGGAGTTCCCGAAAAAGGATTCCGCGAAGGCAGCCTGTTTTTCGTGCCAGCTGTAGAGCACTTCCTCTCCCTGCGGCAGCGAACCTTCCACCTTGTTGCTCCATGAGCATTCGTCGAATATGGCTTTGAGTCTGGACATGGCGACCTCCGTGCAAAAGTCCGGATTTTCGGTGATTGTTGCACAAAAGCGCGATCAGGGAAAGAGGCGGGGCGCAATTTGATTGTCGAAAAAAAGGCTCCCCCCGGATTCGGGAGGAGCCTTGCGGATTCTTTTTGAAGAAAGCCTATTCGGTTTCCTTCTTCTTGCGGCCTTCCATGCGATGGCGCTCGGTGCCCGAGAGGGTGATCTTGCGCAGACGGATGTTCTGGGGAGTGACTTCCACCAGTTCGTCCTCGGTGATGAAGTTCAGGGCGCGCTCAAGGTTCATGGGCTTGACCGGGGTCAGCACCACGGCGTCGTCCTTGCCTGAGGCGCGGACGTTGGTGAGCTTCTTTTCCTTGCAGGGGTTCACGTTGATGTCGCCGGAGCGGTTGCGTTCGCCGACGATCATGCCTTCGTAAACGGACTCGCCCGCGGTGATGAACAGCTGGCCGCGCGGTTCGAGGTTGAACAGGGCGTAGGCCACGCCCTTGCCGGAGCGGTCGCTCACGATGGAACCGGTGCGGCGGGACGGGAACTCGCCACGGTAGTCGTCGTACCCTTCGAGGTAGGAGTTCATGATGCCGGTGCCCTTGGTGTCGGTCAGGAACTCGTCGCGGTAGCCGATGAGGGAGCGCGACGGCACGGAGAACTCCATGCGCACGCGGCCGGTGCCGTGGTTGACCATGTTGGTCATGCGCGCCTTGCGGGCGGAGAGCTTTTCCGTGACCACGCCGGTGAACTCTTCGTCGCAGTCCACGAACAGGCGCTCGATGGGCTCCTGAAGCTGGCCGTCCACCTTCTTGAAAATGACTTCGGGACGACCGACGGAAAGCTCGAAGCCTTCGCGGCGCATGGTTTCCACCAGAATGGCCATCTGGAATTCGCCGCGGCCCTTGACGATGAAGGCGTCGCGGCCGTCCGCGTCCTCCACCTGAATGGCCACGTTCAGCAGCGTTTCGCGATGCAGGCGTTCACGGATCTTGGTGCCCTGCACGAGCTTGCCTTCGGTCCCGGCCAGCGGGGAGGTGTTGATGCTGAAACGCATGGACACGGTGGGTTCGTCCACGGTGATGCGCTCAAGCGCCTTGGGGCTCTCCACGTGGCAGATGGTGTCGCCGATGCGCACGTCCTCGATGCCCGCGAGCACGATGATGTCGCCGGGCATGATCTTGTCGGCGGGAACGACCTTGGGGCCTTCGTAGGTCTGGAGTTTGGAGACCTTGAGGCGCGCCGGCGTCCCGTCTTCGCCGATGCAGGCCAGCGTGTCGTTGGCCTTGACCGAACCGTGGTGAACCTTGCCCACCGCGAGGCGCCCGAGATAGTCGGAGTAGGAAAGATCGGAGACGAGCATCTGGAACGGCTCGTTCTCGTCGTAAGCCGGGCCGGGGATTTCGCTGAGGATCAGGTCCAGCAGGATGTGCAGGTTCTCGCCGCGTTCTTCCGGGGATTCCATGGCGATGCCGTCGCGGCCGATGGCATAGAGCAGCGGGAATTCCAGCTGTTCCTCGGTGGCGTCGAGGTCGATGAACAGGTCATAGATTTCGTTGACCACTTCCTCGGGGCGTGCGTCCTGCCGGTCCACCTTGTTGATGACCACGATGATGTTCAGGCCGCGGTCCAGCGCTTTCTTGAGCACGAAACGGGTCTGGGGCAGGGGGCCTTCGGATGCGTCCACGAGCAGGATGGCGCCGTCGGCCATGGACAGGCTGCGTTCCACCTCGCCGCCGAAGTCGGCGTGGCCGGGGGGATCGATGATGTTGATCTTGGTGTCTTTCCAGTGGACCGAACAGTTCTTGGCGGCGATGGTGATGCCGCGCTCGCGTTCGAGGTCCATGCTGTCCATGATGCGTTCGTCCACTTCCTGTCCTTCGCGGAACAGTCCGGACTGCCTGAACATGCCGTCGACCAGTGTTGTCTTGCCGTGGTCAACGTGGGCGATGATGGCGATATTCCTTAAATTGTCGTTACGCACGAGGTCCTTCATGTGCCTTCCTGCCTCTGAGATGTGAGATATTGGTCCGCCGGACGGCGGCGTGTTGGAGGTACGGCATATCGGGGACGTTGTAAATATATTGTTCATGTACTTCGCGTAAAGGATTTTGATCCAGACACCGTGTACTTCCCGTTTGCGGACGGCGGTGCGCGTTTCTGTCGGCCGCAGTCTTCGCTTTTTGTTTGCAAAAATGATAGAGAAGGACAGGTCTCGTCGGGGGGCGGAGCCTGTTGCAAAAAAGGGGGAGTCATGGCGATAGCGAGTCGGCAGGCGGTGATCACCAGTGCGCTTGTGGTGACGGGGAACATGGTCGGCGCGGGCATTCTGGCGCTGCCGGTGAATCTTGGACCGGCGGGCGTGCTCCCGGCTCTTTCGGGCATCGTCCTCATGTGGCTGCTCATGACCACCACCGCGATCATATATTCCGAACAGAAAAGCCTGGTGCAGAGCGAAACCGCGGATCTGCCGAGTTTTTTCGGCTCGGAGCTCGGCACGGCGGGTAAGTGGATCAGCATCGTCGCCAACCTCATTATTCTTTATGGCGTTCTGGTGGCCTACCTCGCGGGCGTGGCCTCCATCATCAATCATCTTTTCCACATCGACCTGCCCGGCTGGGTGACCACAGTTGGCTACTTCGCCTTCGCCACGCTCATGACGAGCTTCGGCGCGGTGGTCATGGCGCGCGGAAACGCCGTGCTCATGCTGCTCATGTGGGGCACGTTCGCCATGCTGGTGTTCATGACCGTCCCGACCATGAGCGCGACGAATCTCGGCTTCTCGGACTGGGGATTCCTGCCGTCAGGACTGCCGGTGCTCATCACGGCCTTTCATTTTCACAATATCATCCCCACCATCTGCCGCACGCTGAAACAGGACCGCCGGGCCATACGCACGGCCATCATCGGCGGCACGTCGCTGGGGCTTTTCATGAACATCGTCTGGGTGGTGGTCGTGTGTCTCGCGCTGCCGCTGAGCGGCGCGGACGATTCGGTGGTGTACGCCTTTCGGAATAATCTGCCTGCGACCATCCCGCTGGCGGAGATGATCGCCTCGCCCGTTTTCATGCAGGCCGCGCTGGTCTTTTCCGTGGTTGCCATGACTACGTCCTTCATGGCCAACGGTACCGCGCTCCTGTCGTTCATCCGCGACCTGACGAGCACCTATCTGGGCGTCTCCGGCATGAAGCTGGTTTGGCCGCTGGCGTTTCTGCCCCCGCTGGCCGTGGGCATTTTCTATCCCGATGTCTTTCTGATTGCCCTGAACATCGCCGGAGGGCTCGGGGAGAACCTGCTGTTCGGCATACTTCCCGGATTCCTGCTGGTACGCTATTTCTCGAAAGGGAGCTTCCGGCACCGGCTGGGCCTGTTTCTCGTGGCGGCCTTCAGCGCCGTGCTGATCATCGAACTCGGACAGGAGTTCGGCCTGCTGAACATTTCTCCGGACGTGGAATACTGGACCGCGCATCACGTACAACCGTAACGACGAAGAGCAAGGAGTGCCGCTCATGACCAATGAATGCCGCCTGGAACACGACTGCATCGGACAGCTGGAAGTCCCCTGCGACGCCTATTACGGTTGCCAGACGCTGCGGGCCATGCAGAATTATCCCATTACCGACATACCCATTTCGCACCATCCGCGCCTTTTGCGCGCGCTGGCCTACATCAAGATGGCCTGCGCCGAGGCCAACTCCTCGCTGGGGCTTCTGGACGAGCAGATAGCCCGGGCCATCTTCAAGGCCGGAGAGGAAATCGTGGGCGGCAAGCTGCACGACCAGTTCGTGGTGGACGTGATTCAGGGCGGGGCCGGAACGTCGACCAACATGAACGCCAACGAGGTCATCTGCAACCGCGCACTGGAAATTCTCGGGTATGAAAAGGGCCGGTATGACATTGTTCACCCCAACAACCACGTGAACATGTCACAGTCCACCAATGACGTGTACCCAACCGCGCTGCGACTTGCGCTGATTCTTGAGATTCAGGACCTCATGGAGGCCATGGACTACCTCAAGGATGCCTTTGCCGGGAAAGGCAAGGAGTTCGGCCACGTGCTCAAGATGGGTCGCACCCAGCTTCAGGACGCGGTGCCCATGACCCTCGGTCAGGAATTCGACGCATGGGCCACCATGATCGGCGAGGATATCGAACGGCTGCGCGAGGCGCGGCATCTGGTGCACGAGATCAACATGGGGGCCACCGCCATCGGCACCGGCCTGAACGCGCACCCCGATTATGCGCGTACCGTGCTGGAGAAGCTGACGGCGTTGACGTCGCTGCCGCTGGTCTGCTCGGCCAACCTCGTGGAAGCCACGCAGGATACGGGAGCCTACGTGCAGCTTTCGGGCGTGCTCAAGCGCGTGACGGTCAAGCTTTCCAAGATATGCAACGATCTGCGACTGCTCTCCAGCGGCCCGCGCTGCGGGCTCAACGAGATCAATCTGCCGCCCATGGCGCCGGGGTCCTCCATCATGCCGGGCAAGGTGAACCCGGTTATTCCGGAGGTGGTCAATCAGGTGGCGTTTCGCGTCATTGGCAACGACCTGACCGTGACCATGGCGGCCGAAGGCGGTCAGCTGGAGCTCAACGTCATGGAGCCGGTGCTCGGCCACAGTCTGTTCGAGTCGCTCTCGATTCTCCGCCGTGCCTGCCTGACGCTGGCGGACCGCTGCATCAAGGGCATCACCGCCAACGAAGAGCGTTGCCGGGAGATGGTGGAGCATTCCATCGGGCTGGTCACGGCCCTCAATCCGTTCATCGGGTATGAAAAATCGACGGAGATTGCCAAGGAGGCCCTTGCGTCAGGGCGTTCGGTTTATGACATCGTGCTGGAAAAAGGGTACCTTACACAGGAGGAATTGGAGGATATCCTGCACCCGGACAACATGACCAAGCCGCGGTATTTCTGCCGTAAGTGATTGAGTTAATGGGCTTTGCGGTTTCGGCGGCGGACGTTTGTTCGAAAGTGGTACGGCTTTTGTAGTAAAAGGGCATCTTTAAGGAAAAGCGTCGGAAAACCGTCGGCCCGGCCCAGGGAAGGGCAGGGAGCAAAGGAGGCCAGGGATGCGCCGTTTCATTATTCTCGTTTCGACCATGGTTGCGTTGATGCTGCTTTCGGGTTGCGCCAGCCTGAACAAGCTCAATCCGTTCCCGCAGCATATTTATTCCTCGGGCGGAGGGTACCGCTCCGGCAAGAGCGGCGGCGCGGTGGACCGCAGCGGCAAGACCAAGCCGTACACCATCGCCGGGAAGAGGTATTACCCTCTCCAGACCGCGGCGGGATACGACACTGTCGGGACGGCGTCATGGTACGGCAGCGATTTCCACGGCCGCAAGACCGCCAACGGCGAAATTTACGACATGTACGGCGTTTCCGCCGCGCACAAGACGCTTCCCCTCGGCACGCGGGTCCATGTGACCAACCTCGAAAACGGCCGGGACGTGGTACTTGTGATCAACGACCGGGGACCGTTCGTGCGTGGTCGCATCATCGATCTTTCCTACGGAGCGGCCAGACGGCTGGACATCGTGCAGAAGGGCACCGCCAAGGTCCGTGTAAAGGCCATCGGCACCGCTCCTTCTCCCACCGTCACCATGGCTTCTTCCAACAAGGCCTATCAGGTCCGCGTGGGCGCCTTTGCCAACAGGAACAACGCCGTGCGCACGCATCGCGAGCTGCGCCGAAGCGGCCACCGCGGGGCACGCATTGCCACCATCCGCAATAACGGACGCACGCTGCACGTGGTGCAGGCCGGCACGTTCTCGGATCGCAGACAGGCAGAACGCGTCCTGCGCAAGTTGCAGCGGCAGTTCCCTTCCAGCTACATCACCAGTTGAAATCGAGTTGTGAGAAAATGAAGAAACGGCCGGATGAGAATCCGGTCGTTTTTTTATTTGCGGGGGTCAGCGATAGTGACGAAGAATTGCTTCAAGTCTTCCGTCCTGCCGCATGGCTTCCAGCTCTTCGCTGATTCGCTCCACCACCGGTTCCCAGCGCTCGCTGCGGTGGAAGAGGTATCGGTACCATGCACTGCCGACGGGTTCCGAGTGGAGTCTGAAAGGTTCGTGAGCGAGGTCCGGGTTCTGCTTGAACATCCACAACGTCTCCCGATAGTTGACCACGGCGGCGTCGGCGCGGCCTTCGCGGACGAGGCTGAGCATCTGGCCGGGGTGCGTAGCGTTTACCCGGCGGACCAGTCCCTGCTGGAAAAGCGGTTCGAGGTCAGGGTAGACGAAGCTGTCTATGACCGCCACGCGCTTACCCATCAGGTCGTCCGGGCCGTCATAGTCGAAATCGTTCTGTTTGTGCGTCAGCAAAACATCGACGGACTGAAGGAAGGGTATTGTCCAGAGGTACTGCTCCGGGGCGTGCGTCCATTCGATGGCTTTGGCGTGGGCGTCCACTTCGCCGCTTCGCAGCATGATCCAGCCGCGCTTGTCAGGCAGTTGGCGCACTTCGACGCTGAGTCCGAGTGGCGCTGCCGCTTCGGCGAGGACGTCCACCAGCACGCCGCGTCCTGCCGCGTTCGGGGTGCCGGTGATGTAGGGCGGCCAGTCGGTGTCGGGCAGGAAAAAATCGATGGTATCGTCTGCCGCGAGCGAGGTGCCGGGCAGAGCAGGCAGGGCCACCAGCATGAAAAGGGCAACTGAGGTTCTCAGGAGCCGGGTAAAGTGAAAGGTGCCCATGGCGTCTGCTGACTCCCTGCAATTGGGTTGTCTCGGGACGGTCCGTGGCTGTAAAGGCCGGGTTCGTCCTCGGAAGAACCCGGCCGATGATGCTACTGCTTAAGCCGCCATTCGCCGTTGGAGTCGCGGTAGGCCTTGGCCATGACCTTGTCTCCGTCCGGCCCGCTTTCGCTGATGACCACGTCGCGGTAGACCCGGTCGTTTTCCATGTACGGCGGGGAAGGAGTGGCGGAATACTGCGCGCCGGTGTCGGGGTTGACCCAACTATGGGTCTGATGGGATTTGCCGGTCTCAAGCGTCTGCTGGACCTGCTGTTCGTCGTGCTTGTCCCACTCGTTGCCGACGATGTAGCCCATCAGGAGCCCGACGCCCGCTCCGATGGCGGCTCCAGAGACCTTGTTCTTGAAGGTCAGGGCGCCGATGGTCGCACCGGCCATTGCGCCGAGTCCGGCCCCGGACTGGGCCTTGTTCGCGCAACCGTAGCCTGCGGCCAGAAAGGTTGTCAGCATGATGATTACCAGTGCTTTGCGCATACGTTCTCCTGCGTGTTGTTTGGGATTTGAATATACTGTAGCCAATCGCCGTCGGCCTGTCATCCTGAACATGAAACGGCTTCCTCGCATTGACAAAAAACTCTCGGGGCACCATGCTTACCGTTCGGCCCGTTCCGGGTACGGCCCACCCACCGGAGTATGAGGATGAAGAAGATATACCTTGCGATGGCCATCGTGCTGATGACTGCCGTCTGCGCCCATGCCCAGCTGGAGAAGGTCAAGAAGAGCGTTCTCTACATCAACTCCTACCATCACGGTTACCGCTGGTCGGACAGCATCTTCGAGGGAATCCGCGAAGCGCTGGAGCAGAGCGAGTTCAAGATCGACCTGCAGGTCGAGTACATGGACACCAAGAAGTACGACTACGATTTCTCGGCCGAAAGGCTGCTGCCTCTTTTCCGGGACAAGTTCCGCAAGGACAGCTTCGACGTGGTCATCGTCTCGGACAACGACGCCTTCACTTTCGCCCTTGACCATCGTGAGGAATTGTTTCCGGGCGTTCCCATCGTGTTTTGCGGCGTGAACGACTTCAGCATCGACAGCGTGAAGAACGTCACCGGCGTGGTGGAGAATTTTCCGGTGGCCGATACGCTGGATCTGGCGCTGGAACTCAAGCCCTACATGGACAAGGTTATCGTCGTGGGCGACCGTTCCACCGCTGGGCGGACCATCCGCAGGCAGGTCGAGGCCGTCATGCCTTTCTTCGAGGGACGGCTGGAGTTCGAATACTGGTCCGACCTGACTCTGAGGCAGGTTTTGCAGCGTACCGAGCATCTGCCGCCCAACGCCTTTCTCTTCTTCATTCCGTATTACGTAACGCTCGACGGCCGTTCCTATACCTCCGAGGAGGTGGTGCAGGCCATATCCAACAGCAGCAACGTGCCCATTTTCACGGCGTGGGAGTTCCTCATAGGCCATGGCGCCCTCGGCGGCAGCCTGATCAGCGGCTACGAGCACGGGCGGCTTGCGGCCATGCTCGCCCTGCGCATCCTCAGGGGGGAGAATGCGGACGAGATTCCCATCATCCAGCGCCCGCAAGGCGACTACTTCTTTGACTACAATGTCATGAAGAAACTGGGCATCGAGGAAAGCCAGCTTCCCGATGGCAGCCGGATCGTGAACATGCCCAAGGCGTTCTACGAACTGCCCAAGCAGCTCTTCTGGACCATCATGATTTTCATCCTCGTGTTGGTGATCGTGCTGGTCTTTCTCACCTACACCATCGTGGAGCGAAAGCGGGTCGAGAAGCGCATCAAGGAGCAGCTCTCGTTTCAGGAAATCCTCATGGACACCATCCCGCAGCTCGTCAGCTGGAAAGACAGTGAGCAGCGGTATCTCGGCGCGAACCGGGCCTTTACCGAGTTTTTCGGGATTGGCGACCCACAGGCGCTCATGGGACGCACCGACTCCGAATCCCTGCCGCAGCGCGATTTCGCGGAATGGGTCGGAGCGCTCGACCGGCAGGTGGTCCGCACCCGCAAGGCGCTGCGAAAGATTCGGCGCAACGTCCAGAACGGGCAGGGGCGCGAGGCGTGGCTTGAACTCAACAAGGTCCCGCTGTTCGACCAGAACGGCAAGGCCGTGGGAACGCTCTCCACCGCGGAAAACATCACCAAGGAACGCGACCTCGAAAAGCAGCTTATCCAATCCCAGAAGATGGAGGCCATCGGCACGCTTGCCGGCGGCATCGCGCACGACTTCAACAACATTCTCACGTCCATCATCAACTCCACAGAGCTGGCCATGCTTGACGTTGACCCGGACTCGCTGGCGGGCAAGGATCTGGACCGCGTGCTCAAGGCGGCCCGGCGCGGCGGGCATGTGGTCAAGCAGATACTGGCCTTCAGCCGCCCCTCGCAGGAAGGGTTCCGCCCTACGGACATCGGCGAGGTGGTGGAGGAGGTTCTCGGGCTGGTCAAGGCGTCCATGCCCGGCAACATCCAGATCAGCGCGGAGCTGGAAAAGGACGTCCCGGCCACGTGGGCCGATCCCACGCAGCTGCATCAGGTGGTGCTCAACCTGTGCACCAACTCGTTTCAGGCGCTGCGGGAGACCGGCGGCATCCTGCGTGTGGAGCTTGGCGGAACCGATCTGGACGAGGAGGACGCGCGCACGGTCAACCTCGACCCCGGACATTATCTCCGGCTGGCGATAATCGATAACGGTCCGGGCATTCCGGCGGAAATTCTGGACAAGATTTTCGATCCGTTTTTCACCACCAAGGGCAAGGCGGAAGGCACCGGCCTCGGACTTGCGGTGGTGCACGGCATCGTCAAGGGGCATAACGGCGGCATCCGCGTAAGCAGCTCTGCCGGAAAACAGACCGCTTTCGAAATCTATCTTCCCCTTCTGGACGAAGGGCAGGACGCGCCCACCGCGCTGGTGGAAGGACTGGTGCAGGGCGATGGTCGCATCCTCTTTGTGGAGGACGACCCGGATCAGCTGGAAACCACGCCCCGTCTGCTGGAGAGTCTCGGATACAGCGTGAGTCCCGCGGCGGACGTCATGCGCGCGCTGGAGTTCGTGGCGCAGGCCGAGGAGGATTTCGACCTTGTCATCACCGACTTCGACATGCCCGGCGCCAACGGCGTGGACCTGGCCGAGACCCTCGCGGACATAGTCCCGGGACTCCCGCTGCTGCTGGTTTCCGGCCGTGAAGATGCCGTGGCGGCTGCTTCGGGTTTGCCAAATATAAAGCGCGTTGTTATCAAGCCCTACGACAAAAACATCATCGCCGAGGCGGTGGCTACCGTTTTAAGCGATGCGAAACGAGGTGATACGTGGCCCGAATCCTGATCATAGATGACGATCCGCAAGTCTGCGGCACCATTGAAAGTCTCTCTACCCGGATGGCGCACAAGCCGTCCAAGGCGCTGACTCTCGACGAGGGACTGCGCCGCGTGCGGCAGGGAGGGATAGATGTGGTGTTCCTTGATGTCCGGCTGCCAGACGGCAACGGCCTCGACATCCTGCCGGAAATCGTATCGCTCCCCGAAGCGCCCGAGGTTATCATCCTCACCGGTCGCGGGGATCCTGACGGGGCGGAGCTGGCCATCCAGCAGGGCGTCTGGGACTACCTGCTCAAGCCGAGCTCCGTGCGTGAGATCACCCTCACGCTGGGCCGGGCTCTGAAATATCGCGACCAGAAGCTCGCCAAGTCCGCGCTGGAAAATCTGGAACTCAGCGGTGTCATCGGCGAGAGTCCGACGTTCAAGAGCACCCTGCGCCAGTTGGCGGAAGCGGCCCGTGCGGATTCCAACGTGCTGGTCACCGGCGAGACCGGGACCGGCAAGGAGCTTTTCGCCCGTACCATCCACCGCAACAGCGGCCGCAAAGGCGGCAGTTTCGTGGTTGTGGATTGTGCATCGCTCACGGAGTCGCTGGTGGAGAGCACGCTGTTCGGCCACAAGAAGGGGGCGTTCACCGGCGCGCATTCCGACCGCACCGGCCTCGTGAAGCTGGCTGACGGCGGCACGCTTTTCCTCGACGAAGTGGGGGAGATGCCCCTGTCGATCCAGAAGTCTTTTCTGCGTGTGCTTCAGGAACGTACGTTCCGGCCCGTGGGCGGCACATCGGAACTTCAAAGCGATTTCCGGCTGCTCTCCGCAACCAATCAGGATCTTGAAAAGCTTGTTGAACAGGGCGAGTTCCGCAGCGATCTGCTGTTCCGGCTCAAGACCATGCAGATTCACCTGCCGCCCCTGCGTATGCGTCCGGAAGACATCCGTATTCTCGCCCAGTGGCAGACCGAGCGCGTCTGTCGCCGGTACGGCGTGGCGGAGAAGGGGTTCGGCTCCGATTTCCTGCCCACGCTGGAAAGCTACGAGTGGCCCGGCAACGTGCGGGAACTGCTGAACATCATGGAGCAGACCGTGGTCGGTGCCGGCGAGGAAAAGACCCTGTATTCCATGCATTTGCCCCGCGAGCTTCGCATCAAGGTCGCCCGGGCGCAGATCCACAAGATGACCGGTTCCGATTCTTCGGACGACGCCCAGCCGGGTCGCAAGCTCGGGCAGGACATCTTCGAGGAAATCTTCGAGCAGCAGCTTCCGGCTCTTCGCGACTTCAAGTCCATGGCCGAGAAAGCCTACCTTGAAGAGCTCATCCGCCAGTGCGAGGGCGATGTGCCCAAGACGCTCTCCGTCTCAGGGCTCTCACGCTCGCATTTTTACGCCCTGCTGAAGAAGTACGGCCTATCACTCTAGACACCCGCTGACGAGTCCCTGTCCGAAATTTCGGACAAAGTAAGGTTAATAATTTTGGATGTTTGCGAACTCGGTTTTCCGGTTCGTTACCTTTGTCTTCTTTTTCACACAGTCATGGGCCCGAAACGTGTCCGAATTTTCGGACTCAGAGGGTTATAGAAGATGTCCACGGGAGGTGATTATAATCCTACTCATTCGAATTTTCTGCATTATTGGGAGTTGAGAAAGTTTGGCATGGTTCTTGGTAATAGGTGAAAGCCACCCACATCCGAAGTGTGATGACACCGTTTGTAAACCCATCGCCCGAAACGGGCGCAAGGAGAGTTGAATGGCTAAGAAAATGAAAACCATGGACGGCAACACCGCCACCACGCATGTGGCGTATGCCATGAGCGAATGTGCGGCGATCTATCCGATCACCCCGTCTTCCACCATGGGCGAAATCGCCGATGAGTGGGCCGCGCAAGGTCGCACCAACATTTTCGGACAGAAAGTGATGGTCCGCCAGCTGCAGTCCGAAGCGGGCGCCGCAGGCGCCGCACACGGCTGTCTGGCCGCCGGAGCCCTGACCTCGACCTTTACCGCGTCGCAGGGCCTGTTGCTCATGATCCCGAATATGTACAAGATTTCCGGCGAACTGCTTCCGGGCGTGTTCCACGTTTCCGCTCGCGCCATCGCCGCCCACGCCCTGTCCATCTTCGGTGACCATCAGGACGTCATGGCCTGCCGCCAGACCGGTTTCGCCATGGTCGCTTCCGCTTCCGTGCAGGAAGCCATGGACCTGGCGCTGGTCTCGCACCTGGCCTCCATCGAATCCAGCGTGCCCTTCATGCACTACTTTGACGGTTTCCGTACCTCCCATGAAATCCAGAAGGTCGAAGTCATCGATTACGAAGACATGGCCAAGCTGGTGAACATGGAGAAGGTCGACGAGTTCCGTCAGCGCTCCATGAACCCCGAGCACCCGCAGCTGCGCGGCACCGCACAGAACCCGGACATCTACTTCCAGGGCCGCGAAGCCGCCAACCCGTACTACGATCGTCTTACCGACATCGTGGTTGCCGAGATGGACAAGGTCTCCAAGCTCACCGGCCGCTCCTACAAGCCGTTCGACTACGTGGGCGCACCCGATGCAGACCGCGTGATCGTCTCCATGGGCTCCTCCTGCGAGACCATCGAAGAAGTGGTCAACCACCTCAACGCCAACGGCGAGAAGGTCGGCCTGATCAAGGTCCGCCTGTACCGTCCGTTCTCCGCTGAGCACTTCATGTCCGTTCTTCCGGAATCCGTTGCACGCCTGACCGTGCTGGACCGCACCAAGGAGCCCGGCTCCGTTGGCGATCCGCTGTACGAAGACGTCTGCACCGTGTTCGCCGAAAAGGGCGGCGCTCCGGAAGTCATCCCGGGCCGTTACGGACTGGGGTCCAAGGAATTCGATCCCGCCATGGTCAAGTCCGTCTTTGACAACATGGCCGTAGACGCTCCGAAGAACCACTTCGTCGTGGGCATCGAAGACGATGTCACCAATACTTCCCTGCCCGTTGAAGGCGCTCTGGACACCACCCCCAAGGGTACCGTGCAGTGTAAATTCTGGGGTCTGGGTTCCGACGGCACCGTCGGCGCCAACAAGCAGGCGATCAAGATCATCGGTGACAACACCGACCTGTACGCGCAGGGATACTTTGCTTACGACTCCAAGAAGTCCGGCGGCATCACCGTGTCCCACCTGCGCTTTGGTGCAGAGCCGATCCAGTCCACCTACCTGGTTTCCGCAGCCGACTACGTCGCCTGCCATAAGGCCAGCTACGTGAACCAGTACGACCTGCTCGAAGGCATCAAGGACGGCGGCACCTTCGTCATGAACTCCTCCTGGAATACCGTGGAGGAAATGGACGAGCACCTGCCCGCCGCCATGAAGCGCACCATCGCCGAGAAGGGTCTGAAGTTCTACAACATCGACGCCGTCAAGATCGCCGGTGAAGTGGGACTGGGTAACCGCATCAACATGGTGATGCAGACCGCTTTCTTCAAGCTGGCAGACGTGATCCCGTTCGAGCAGGCAGTCAAGCTGCTCAAGGACGGCATCCACACCGCCTACGGCAAGAAGGGCGAAAAGATCGTCAACATGAACATCGCCGCGGTGGACAACGCCGAAGCTGCTCTGGTTGAGATCGAAGTTCCCGAATCCTGGAAGAACGCTGAAGACGCTCCCGCCGCCAAGAGCGACGAGCCCGCGTTCATCTCCGACGTGGTTCGCCCCATCCTGGCTCAGAAGGGTGACGACCTGCCTGTTTCCGCCTTCAGCGCGGACGGCCTGTTCCCGGTCGCCACTTCCAAATACGAAAAGCGCGGCGTTGCCATCAACGTTCCCGAATGGATCGCCGACAACTGCATCCAGTGTAACCAGTGCTCCTTCGTCTGCCCGCACAGCGCCCTGCGCCCGGTGCTGGCCACCGAAGATGAGATGGCTTCCGCTCCGGAAACCTTCAAGACGCTGGACGCCAAGGGCAAGCAGGTCAAGGGCCTCAAGTNCCGTATGCAGGTCAGCACCCTCGACTGCCTCGGCTGCGGCAACTGCGCCGATATCTGCCCGGCCAAGGAATCCGCACTGGTCATGAAGCCGCTGCACACCCAGACCGAAGCCGAAGTGCCCAACTTCGACTTCTCCGAGACCGTTTCCTTCAAGGACGATCTCATGCCGCGCACCACGGTGAAGGGCAGCCAGTTCCAGCAGTCCCTGATGGAATTCTCCGGCGCCTGCTCCGGTTGCGGCGAAACCCCGTACGTCAAGGCCATCACCCAGATGTTCGGCGAGCGCATGATCATCGCCAACGCCACCGGTTGCTCCTCCATCTGGGGCGCTTCCGCACCGACCACCCCGTACTGCGTGAACAAGGACGGACACGGTCCGGCCTGGGGTAACTCCCTGTTCGAAGACGCTGCGGAATTCGGTTACGGCATGGGTATGGCCATCGAACAGCGCCGCGAACTGCTGGCCTCCAAGGTCCGCAAGGCTCTGGACGAAGGCGTTGACGCTGAAGTCGCCGCCGCCATGAACGAATGGCTGGAAGGCAAGGACTTCGCTGCCAAGTCCCGCGAAGCCGGCGACAAACTCAAGGGCATGCTGGAAGGCAAGGCCGGTCTGCTGGGCGAAATCGCCAAGGACGCCGACCTGCTGACCAAGAAGTCCATGTGGATCTTCGGCGGCGACGGCTGGGCCTACGACATCGGTTTCGGCGGCGTGGACCACGTCCTCGCTTCCGGCGAAGACATCAACATCTTCGTCATGGACACCGAAGTCTACTCCAACACCGGCGGACAGTCCTCCAAGGCTACTCCGCTCGGCTCCATCGCCAAGTTCGCCGCGGCGGGCAAGCGCACCGGCAAGAAGGATCTGGGCCGCATGGCCATGACCTACGGATACGTCTACGTGGCTTCCATCGCCATGGGCGCCGACAAGCAGCAGACCATGAAGGCCATCCAGGAGGCTGAAGCCTACCCCGGACCGTCCGTCATCATCTGCTACGCTCCCTGCATCAACCAGGGCATCCGCAAGGGCATGGGCAAGACCCAGTACGAGCAGAAGCTCGCGGTGGATTCCGGCTACTGGCCGCTGTACCGCTACAACCCCGAACTGGCCGACGAGGGCAAGAATCCGTTCATTCTGGATTCCAAGGCTCCCGACGGATCCATGCAGGAGTTCCTGGCGGGCGAAAACCGCTACGCACTGCTTGAGCGCATGCACCCCGAGGATTCCAAGGAACTGCGCAAGCAGATCGAAGAAGACTACAACGAGCGTTACGAGGCTCTGAAGTACATGGCCGAGGCCGACTACTTCACCCCCGCAGCGCATGAACCGGCCGAAGCTGGTGAAGCGGGCGAAGCCTGCACCACCATGGACACCCCGGAACAGGCCCGCCCCGACAGCGGCGAAGCCTGCGACGACGGCAGAGCCGGTAAATAAGTAAAGCCCAAGTCTCCGTCGGGGAGAGTCGGATGCGGACAGGGAAACCTGGCCGGCCTCCCCGACGGATTTGGATATTCAGGCTAAGGTTGACGTAGTGTTTGATTTTTAAAGAGAGGAGTGAGGAATGTCTCTCGAACTGTTGGCTCTCGTAGCCCTGCTGCCGATTCTGGTGGCTCTCGTTCTGATGGTCGGTATGCGCTGGCCTGCCACCAAAGCCATGCCTGTTGCATGGCTCACCTGTGCCGCCGGCGCCGTTCTGGCCTGGCAGCTGCCCGCGTCGTATGTTGCGGCTCTGACGCTTCAGGGCTTCATTACCGCCATCGGCATCCTGATCATCGTCTTCGGGGCGATCATCATTCTGTACACGCTGCAGTATTCCGGCGGTATGGAAACCATCCAGTACGGTATGCAGAACATCACCGCTGACCGCCGCATCCAGGCGATCATCATCGGCTACATGTTCGCCGCCTTCATTGAAGGCGCCGCAGGCTTCGGTACCCCCGCAGCCCTCGCCGCGCCGCTGCTGCTCACCCTCGGCTTCCCGCCGCTGGCCGCAGCAGTCATCTGTCTGGTCTTCAACTCCTTCCCGGTTACCTTCGGTGCCGTCGGTACGCCGGTCGTTCTCGGACTGAAGTTCCTGAACCCGCTCGTCGATTCCGCCGTGGCAACCGTGCCGGGGCTGAACTTCGCCTCCATGGGCGGCTTCAACATGGTCGTCGGCCAGTGGGCCACCATCATGCACCTGCCCATGATCTTCATCCTGCCGATCTTCATGCTCGGCTTCATCACCCGCTTCTTCGGCCCCGAACGTAGCTGGAAGCCCGGCTTCGGCGCTTGGAAGTTCTGCATCTTCGCAGCTGTTTCCTTCACCATCCCGTACCTGGCCTTCGCATGGCTCGTCGGTCCGGAATTCCCGTCCCTCATCGGTGGTCTCGTCGGTCTCGGCGTGATCGTCGCCGGTGCCAAGGCCGGATTCTGCATGCCCGAAAAGTCCTGGGACTTCGGTCCGGTCGACAAGTGGGACCCCGAATGGACCGGCTCCATCAAGGGTAGCGACTCCTGCGAATTCAAGTGCCACATGAGCCAGTTCAGGGCTTGGCTGCCGTACATGCTCATCGGCGGCATCCTCGTGGTCACCCGTATTCCCGAGCTGGGTCTCAAGGGCTTCCTTGCTTCCCAGGCCATTACCTTCAGCAACATCCTCGGCTTCGAGAGCGTCAACGGCGCCATCAAGTACCTGTACCTGCCCGGTACCATTCCGTTCATGCTGGTCGCAGTGCTGACCATCTTCCTGCACGGAATGCGCGGTCCGGATGTCAAGAAGGCATGGGGCGAATCCATCGCCAAGATGAAGAACCCGGCCATCGCGCTGTTCTTCGCAGTTGGCCTCGTGTCCATCTTCCGTGGCTCCGGCATCGCCGACGTGGCCCTGAACCCGAACAACTACCCGTCCATGCCGCTGGCCATGGCCAAGACCGTTGCCGAAATCACCGGTAACGCCTGGCCCATGTTCGCCGCATTCGTGGGCGGTCTCGGTTCCTTCATCACCGGTTCCAACACCGTGTCCGACCTCCTGTTCGCCGAATTCCAGTGGGGCGTTGCCGCACAGCTCGACCTTCCGCGTCAGCTGATCGTGGCCGCTCAGGCTGTCGGCGGCGGCATGGGCAACATGGTCTGCATCCACAACATCGTTGCAGTCTGCGCCGTTGTCGGCCTCTCCGGCATGGAAGGTACCATCCTGAAGAAGACCGTGTGGCCCCTGCTGGTGTACGGACTCGTGGTTGGTCTCGTGACCACCCTCATGAGCTTCGTGTTCCTGCCGCACCTCTTCTAAACGCAAAATAATCACCCGGGGGCGGGTTACGGCCCGCCCCCGACATGATAAACATTTACCATTCACGCGAGCGCGTCCGCGCCTTCGGGCAAACGGGACGACGCCGATTCAGGAGAAATCATGACCAAGGAAGCTTTGACCAAGGAATTCGAGGCCATTGTCGGCGCTGATAATGTCCTGACCAGTGAAACCGACCGCCATACCTACTCCTACGATGCGGCCGTGCTTGATTCGGTCATGCCGGCTCTCGTGGTCCGTCCCACCACCAGCGAACAGCTGGGCAAGGTCACTGCGCTCTGCAACGAGAACGGCCTGCCGCTCACCGTTCGCGGCGCAGGCACCAACCTTTCCGGCGGAACCATTCCGCATCCCGGCGGCGTTGTCGTGCTCACCAACGGTATGAGCAACATCCTCGAAATCAACGAGGAAGACATGTACGCCGTCGTCGAACCGGGTGTTGTCACCTCCAAGTTCGCCGCCGCCGTGGCCGCCAAGGGCCTTTTCTATCCCCCGGATCCGGGCAGCCAGACCGTCTCCACCATCGGCGGCAACGTCGCCGAGAACGCCGGCGGACTTCGCGGCCTCAAGTACGGCGTCACCAAGGACTACGTCATGGGCGTGGACTTCTGGGACGTCAACGGTGAGCTGATCAAATCCGGCTCCCGCACCGTCAAGTGTGTCACCGGTTACAACCTCGCCGGTCTGATGGTCGCCTCCGAAGGCACCCTCGGCGTGTTCGACAAGATCATCCTGAAGCTCGTTCCGCCGCCGCAGGCCGCCAAGTCCATGATGGCCATCTTCCCGTCCATGAAGGCCGCTTCCGAGACCGTCGCCGCCATCATCGCCAACAAGATCGTGCCTGCGACCCTCGAAATGATGGACAACTTCACCATCCGCACCGTGGACAACTTCCGCAAGGCCGGACTGCCCACCGACGCTGCCGCGCTGCTGCTCATCGAAGTGGACGGCCACCCGGCACAGGTCGAAGACGATGCCGCCAAGGTGGAAGACATCTGCAAGCAGAACGGCTGCACCGAAATCAAGGTCGCCAACGACGCCGCCGAGCGCGACGCCGTGTGGCAGGCCCGCCGCGATGCGCTGCCCGCGCTGGCCAACCTCAAGCCGACCTGCGTGCTTGAAGACGCCACCGTGCCCCGTTCGCAGATCCCCAACATGATCGCCGCGCTGGAAGACATCAGCAACAAGTACGATCTCACCATCGGTACCTTCGGTCACGCCGGGGACGGCAACCTGCACCCGACCATCCTGACCGACAAGCGTAACGAAAAGGAATGGGAACGCGTCGAGGAAGCCATCGAAGCCATCTTCGAACGCGCCCTCGCCATGGGCGGAACCCTTTCCGGCGAACACGGCATCGGCATGGCCAAGTCCAAGTTCATGATCGACGAGACCTCCAAGGGAACCCTCGAATACGCACGCCGCATGAAGTCCGTGCTTGATCCCAAGGGCATCCTCAACCCCGGCAAGATCATCGGGTAGGGGGCTGAAATGGCAGATATCAACAAGCTTGCTCAAATGCTCAAGGAGCTGGACGACCAGCTCGTGAACTGCATGCGCTGCGGCATGTGTCAGGCGGTGTGCCCTCTCTTCAAGGAGACCGGACGTGAGTTCGACGTGGCGCGCGGCAAACTGGCACTGCTCGACGGCCTTGCATCCGAAATGATCAAGGACCCGGAAGGCGTCAACGAACGTCTGAACCGTTGCCTGCTGTGCGGCACCTGCGCCGCCAACTGTCCCAGCGGCGTCAAGGTCTCCGACATCTTCCTGAAGGGCCGCGCCATCATGACGGGCTACCTTGGCCTGTCCCCGGTGAAGAAGGCCATCTTCAAGGGAATGCTCGCCAACCCGAAGCTGTTTGACACTCTGCTGTCCTTCGGCTCCAAGTTCCAGGGCCTGTTCACCAAGGAAGCCGACGCCCTGCTGGGCAGCTCCTGCGCCCGGTTCAACGCTCCGGTCATTGGCGACAGGCACTTCAAGGGCCTTGCCAAGAAACCGTTCCACAAGATCATCCCGGAGATGGACACCCAGCCGCGCGGCGACGCACCCCGTGTCGCCATCTTCACCGGCTGCGCCATCGACAAGATCTTCCCGAGCGTGGGCGAGGCCGCCGTCAAGGCGCTTCAGCATCACGGCTGCGGCATTTTCCTGCCCAAGGGGCAGGCCTGCTGCGGAATCCCCGTGATCTCCTCCGGCGATCGCGAGACCTTCGACAAGCTGGTTCGCACCAACCTCGAAGTCTACAAGAACGCCGAGTTCGACTACCTGCTTACCTCCTGCGCCACCTGTACGGCCACCATCAAGGAACTGTGGTCCGACATGTATGGCGGATATGCGGGTGACAAGCTCGACATCGAGCGCATCGCAGAAAAGACCATGGACATCAGCCAGTTCCTGGTTGACGTCATGGGAGTGGAGCCTTCCGAAGTCAACGGCGGCGACGTGACCTATCACGACCCCTGCCACCTGCGGAACTCCCTCAAGATAACCGCGCAGCCCCGGACCCTGCTCAAGGCGTCCAAGGGATGCTCGCTCAAGGAAATGCCCGAAGCGGCCTCGTGTTGCGGTTGTGGCGGTAGCTTCAACCTCAACCACTATGAGCTGTCTCAGAAGATCGGCAATCGCAAGGCCGACAACATTCAGGCTTCGGGCGCCAAGACAGTGGCTACCAGCTGTCCCGCCTGCATGCTCCAGATCACCGACATGCTGTCCCAGCGTCAGGCCGGAGTCGGCGTGAAGCACGTGATCGAGCTGTACGCGGACGGACTGCCCCGATAACCCAAACGACAAGGTATAGTTACCGCATGTCCAAGAACCTTTACATCAGTGCCACCGAAGAGCGCAGCGGCAAGTCGGCCATCGTGCTCGGCGTCATGCAGATGCTTCTGCGCCACGTCCGCAGGCCCGCCATCTTCCGTCCGGTCATCAACGACTGGCCGGAAGGGGTGCAGGATCACGACATCAAGCTGATCCTGAATGAATTCAACCTTGAGGTGCCGTACGAGGATACCTACGCGTACACCCTCAGCGAAGCTCGCGAGCTGATCAACAACGGTCAGCAGGCGATGATGCTGGAAAACATCCTCAAGAAGTACAAGAAGCTGGAGTCCGAATACGACTTCGTGCTCTGTGAAGGGACCGACTTCCAGGGCAAGGACCCGGCGTTCGAATTCGACACCAATGCGGAAATCGCGGCCAACATTGGCGCACCGGTGCTGGTGGTTTCCTCCGGACGCAAGAAGGACGAAAACGAAGTGGTGGGCATCACCCAGTCCACCATCGATGCGCTGGAAGAAAAGGGACTGGATGTGGTCTGTTCCGTGGTCAACAGGGCTCAGGTCGATGACCCCGAGGCCGTCGCCGGCAGGATTTCCTGCGGCGTGCGGTGCGAGCAGCCCCTGCTGGTCTACGTGATTCCCGAGGACGAATCCCTCGGCAACCCGTCCATCAACGACGTGCGTAACTGGCTTGATGCCGAAGTGCTGTACGGTCACGGCCGTCTCGATACTCTCGTGGACAACTACGTGATCGCCGCCATGCACATCGGCAACTTCCTGAACTACATCGACGAGGGCAGCCTGATCATCACTCCGGGCGACCGCTCCGACATCATCCTGTCCAGCCTCGCCTCCAGGCTGTCCTCGTCGTATCCCGATATCTCGGGCATCGTGCTCACCGGCGACCTGAAGCCGTCCTCCAGCGTGCACCGCCTCATCGAAGGATGGACCGGCGTGCCGCTGCCTGTTCTCTCCGTGAAGGGCCACACCTATCAGGTGACCCAGAAGCTGAGCGAACTCTACGGCCGCATCGAGCCGGGCGACATGAAGAAGATCGCCTCCGCGCTTGGTTCCTTCGAGAGCCATGTGAACGTCCGCGAACTGCGCGACCGCGTGGTTTCCCGCCGTTCCAGCAAGGTTACGCCCAAGATGTTCGAGTACAACCTCGTGGATCGTGCTTCCTCCAACAAGCAGCGCATCGTCCTGCCGGAAGGCTCCGGCGAACGGGTCATGCGCGCTTCCGACATCCTGCTGCGCCGCGGCGTCGCCGATCTGGTGCTGCTGGGCAACGTGGACGAGATTCATGCCAAGGCCTCTGATCTCGGCGTGAACCTTGACGGTGCCGAGATCATCGACCCCGCCGAGTCCGACGCCTTCCGCGGCTATGTCGATACCTACATGGACCTGAGAAAGCACAAGGGCATCACCGAGGATAACGCCCGTGACCGCATGGCGGATCCGACCTACTACGCCACCATGATGGTCTACAAGGGCGTCGCAGACGGCATGGTCTCCGGCTCCGTGAACACCACGGCCCACACCATCCGTCCGGCATTCGAATTCATCAAGACCAAGCCCGGCGCGTCCATCGTCTCTTCCGTATTCCTGATGTGCCTCAAGGACCGCGTGCTTGTCTTCGGCGACTGCGCCGTAAACCCGAATCCCACCGCACAGCAGCTGGCGGAGATCGCGCTTTCCTCTGCGGAAACCGCACGCATCTTCGGCGTGGACCCCCGCGTGGCCATGCTCAGCTACTCCACCGGTTCCTCCGGTTCCGGCGCGGATGTGGAAAAAGTCATCGAGGCCACCGACATCGCCAAGGGACTCATCGCCGAGCGCGGACTGGATCTGCCGCTCGAAGGCCCGCTGCAGTACGACGCTGCCATCGACCCCAACGTCGCCCGCACCAAGCTGCCGGACAGCGCCGTTGCCGGTCGTGCCACCGTGTTCGTCTTCCCTGACCTGAACGCGGGCAACAACACCTACAAGGCAGTCCAGCGCGCCGCAGACGCCGTGGCCATCGGCCCGGTCCTGCAGGGCCTGAACAAGCCCGTCAACGATCTGTCCCGTGGCTGCACCGTGGCCGACATTGTGAACACCGTGGCCATCACCGCCGTTCAGGCGCAGGCCGAGAAAGGAAATTAAGAATCATGAAAACTCTCGTAATCAACTCCGGCAGCTCCTCCATCAAGTATCAGCTCTTCGACATGACGGACGAGTCCGTCCTCTGTTCGGGCGTTATCGAGCGCATCGGTGAAAAGGAAGGCGTTCTGAATCACAAGATCGCTCCGGACACCGACAAGGCCGAAAAGGTCAGCGTGGAGCAGCCGATTCCCGACCATGAAGTGGGAATGAACCTCGCCATCGACCTCATCTGCGGCGAGAACGGCGTGGTCAAGGACAAGTCCGAGATCGACGCCATCGGTCACCGCATCGTTCACGGCGGTGAAAAGTTCTCCAAGCCCACTCTCGTTGACGAGAACGTCTTCAAGGAACTGGAAAAGGTCGTGCCCCTGGCGCCGCTGCACAACCCCGGCCACCTCGCCGGCATGCGCGTCACCACCGACCTCTTCCCCGATGTTCCGCAGGTGGTCGTCATGGACACCGCCTACCATCAGACTCTGCCCGAAAAGGCGTACATGTACGCGCTGCCGTACGAACTGTACAAAGAAATGAGCATCCGCCGTTACGGCTTCCACGGCACCTCCCACAAGTTCGTGGCGCGTGAAACCGCCAAGGTGCTGGGCAAGCCGGTGGAAGAGTGCAACATCATCACCGTCCACCTCGGCAACGGTTGCTCCATGACCGCCACCGAGAAGGGCAAGGCCGTGGACACTTCCATGGGCATCACGCCGCTTGAGGGCCTCGTGATGGGCACCCGTTCCGGCGACGTGGACCCTGCGCTGCACGCCCTGCTGGGCCGCAACAAGGGCATGAGCCTGGAAGAAGTGGATACGCTTCTCAACAAGGAATCCGGCCTCAAGGGAATGTGTGGCATGAACGACATGCGCGACATCCATGCGGCCATTGAAGAAGGTAATGAACGCGCTGAAATGGCTCTGGCCGTCCAGACCTATCGCACCAAGAAGTACATCGGATCCTTCATGGCCGTTCTCGGTCATGTCGACGCCATTGTTTTTACTGCGGGCATTGGCGAAAACGATGCGATTGTACGCGAGAGGTCTGTTGAAGGGCTGGAGGCGCTCGGCGTCAAAATAGACAAGGAACTGAACGACTGCCGCGCTTCCGAACCCGTGAAGATCAGCACCGAAGACAGCGCCGTGGAGCTCTGGGTGGTTCCCACCAACGAAGAGCTTGCCATCGCTCGCGACACGCTCGCGGTAGTCAAGTCCTAACTGCCCAAGACAGGGGGGAAAATGGCTAAAAAAGAACAAAACACCGAACTGGTGGAACAGTTCCGCACCAAAGCGGAACTAGTCTCTGCCACCGTCAAGGACATGTCCGGCATGGACGAGGCTCTGCAGTACGTTGTGGAGCTTTGTGACAGCAAGGACGCTTGTCAGCTGCTGCTCTCTGGTTGCGGAGAGAACCTGTCTGACGGAGCGGAAGGTCTTTGCGAAACCATCGCCCAGAAGACCATCTGTGCGCCGGAACTGCCCAAAGCCCAGTACGGCAAGCTCAAGAAGCTGGCCGACGAGAAGGGCTTCAACTGTATCGACAAGGGCATGCGCGAGAACCTCGGCGGCATCGACATCGGAGTGACCCGGATCAATCACGGCATCGCCGAGACCGGTTCCCTCGTGCTCGAATCCTGCAGGGAAGAAGTCCGCATCGCCACGATGCTGGCCGAAATCCACGTGGCTATTCTCAAGAAGTCCGACATCTTTCCCGACGCCTTCGCCGCTCAGGACTACCTGAAGAAGGAAATGAAGAAGGATGCCGATTACCACGCCTTCATCACCGGCGCGAGCCGCACTGCGGACATCGAGCGGGTGCTGGCCCTGGGCGTGCACGGACCTCTGGAACTCCACATTCTGCTCCTGGAGGGTTAAGACCATGCAGCATGCCAAAGATCTGAAAGAGTACCGCGAAGACATGCAGGAAGCGCTGGAAAACGAATTCCTGCGCACCACGCTCGACAACTTCGCAATCGCATACAAGGCCGGCCGCGCCAACGCGTTCAAGGACTTCGACGTGGACCAGCTGGTCGAAGACGTCGCATGTTCAAAGGACAGCGCCGCCGCACGTATCCCCGAACTCTATGAAGAGTTCAAGAAGGTCGCTGAAGCGGCCGGTGCCCACGTGCATCTGGCCAAGGACGCCGACGAGGCCAACCGCATCATCGCGGACATCGCCAAGAAGACGAAGTCCAAGAAGATCGTCAAATCCAAGTCCATGACCGCAGAGGAAACCCTGCTGAACCATGTGCTGGAAGACGAAGGCCTCGAAGTCACCGAGACCGACCTCGGCGAATGGATCATCCAGCTTCGTCACGAGGGCCCGACCCATATGGTCATGCCTGCCATCCACCTTTCCCGCCATCAGGTGAAGGACCTCTTCACCAAGGTCACGGGCAAGGAACAGGACGCAGAGATTCAGAAGCTCGTCAAGGTCGCCCGTCGCGAACTTCGCCGCAAGTACGTCGAAGCCGACATGGGCATCACCGGCGGCAACTTCGCCATCGCCGAGACCGGCTCCATCGGTCTGGTGACCAACGAAGGCAACGCCCGCCTCGTGAGCACCCTGCCGCGCGTCCACGTTGCCCTGATGGGTGTGGACAAGCTGGTGCCGACCCTCGAAGACGCGCTGAAGATTCTCAAGGTTCTGCCGCGCAATGCCACCGGTCAGGCCATCACGTCCTACGTGACCTGGATCACCGGTCGCAACGAGTGCGCCGCCGCTGAAGACGAAAAGAAGGAACTCCACTTCGTGTTCCTCGACAACGGTCGTCTGGAAATGGCCAAGGATCCCGTCTTCGGTCAGGTCCTTCGCTGCGTGCGCTGCGGCGCCTGCGCCAACGTGTGCCCGGTCTACCGCATCGTCGGCGGCCACAAGATGGGTCACATCTACATCGGCGCCATCGGCCTCATCCTGACCTACTTCTTCCACGGAAAGGAAAAAGCCAAGAACCTCGTCCAGAACTGCATCAACTGCGAAGCCTGCAAGGACATCTGCGCGGGCGGCATCGATCTGCCGGGACTGATCAAGGAAATCCACGCCCGGATTCAGGACGAAGACGGCCACTCCCTGCCCAGCGTGCTGCTCGGCAAGGTCATGAAGAACCGCAGGCTGTTCCACGGTCTGCTCAAGGCAGCCAAGTTCGCCCGTCCGGCCGTGTCTGACAACGAAGGCTACCTGCGCCACCTGCCCATGATGTTCGCCAAGGACCAGGGCTTCCGCGCGCTGCCTTCCGTTGCCGACCACGCCTTCCGCGACCGCTGGAAGGAACTCAAGCCGCAGGTCAACGCGCCCAAATACCGC
Source organism: Desulfovibrio oxyclinae DSM 11498 (assembly GCF_000375485.1). NCBI lineage: Bacteria > Pseudomonadati > Thermodesulfobacteriota > Desulfovibrionia > Desulfovibrionales > Desulfovibrionaceae > Desulfovibrio > Desulfovibrio oxyclinae. Next base: position 266,559 of record NZ_AQXE01000002.1, read on the forward strand.
GTGGCCCTGTTCTCCGGCTGCGTTCAGGACTTCGTCTACCCCGAGCAGATGGAAGCCTGCACCGAGCTTCTGGGACAGAACAGCGTGGAAGTGGACTTCCCGATGGATCAGTCCTGCTGCGGCCTGCCGCTGATGATGATGGGCGAGAAGAAGACCGCCGAAGACGTGGCCGTGCAGAACATGCGCGCATTCGAAGGCGGACAGTACGACTACATCATCACCATGTGCGCCTCCTGCGCCGCGCACCTGAAGCACAACTACAAGAAGCTGGTCGGCAAGAACCCGCGTCTGTCCATGCAGGCCGACAAGTTCGGTGAGAAGATCATCGACTTCAGTACCTTCATGAACGACGTGCTCAAGGTGGACGCTTCCGACTTCACCGGTTCCACCCAGAAAGCCACCTACCACGCACCGTGCCACCTGTGCCGCGGTCTGGACGTGCATGAAGCTCCGCGCGAGCTCATCAGCAAGGCCGGTCTGGAATACGTGGAGTGCGACGAAGAGGAAGTCTGCTGCGGCTTTGGCGGAACCTTCTCCGTGAAGTTCCCCGAGCTGTCCGAGCAGCTGCTCAAGAACAAGCTGAACAACGTTGAGAAAACCGGTGCCGGCGTCCTGCTGACCGACTGCCCGGGCTGCATCATGCAGCTTCGCGGCGGCCTGAAGAAGCGTGGATCCGACATCAAGGTGCGGCACGTGGCCGAGGCTCTGGCCGACGCCAGCAAGAAGAAGTAGCCGCGAACAACGAATATGACATCAGGCCTGAACGGTTGGACCGCAATCCCTCGAAGCAACGCCACGCTTCCTCCGATGACGGCCTGTGTCGGGTTCCCCGCGCCCCCGCGGGGAACCCTTTAAAAAATTTCCCGACCCCTGGCCGGGGATGATCGAAACGGAGCTCGGCTTGTCTGAACGGCTCCGGGAGACATCAAGGGGACTGACAGAATGAAGACCGAATCCAAAATCGCCCTTATATACGTCCTTGGTTTTATTGCATGCGGTGGGACCGCACTTGCATTGGGCGAGGACACCATGATCGTTGGAGCTCTGCTTGGCGCACTGGCCGCGCTGGCTTGCGGGATCGGCTGGGCGTATCATCATTACCTTCTGCGGCCCATGGACAGGCTTGACAACTGGGCCACAAAGGTGGCAACGGGCGACTTTGGCGAGGCGGCTCCCGAAATGGGAGGCAGCGCAGGTCGCTTCGCAGAGCATCTGAAGGATGTCGTGGACCAGCTCAAGCACAACAAGGGCTACCTTCAGGGGGTCCTGAACGGACTCCCGATTCCCTGTGCCACCGTTGACACGGACCAGAACATCACTTTTCTCAACCGCGAATGTCTTCAGATGATGTCCCTTGACCGGGACCCTGCCGAGTATCACGGCAGGAACCTCTCGCAGGTGTTCTACAAGGACGACCGTGACGCGCTCATCAAGAAGTGCATGACCACCGGCGAGAAGTGGCACAACGTGGAGGCGACCTTCAGGGCGGACGATGGACGCGACGTCCCCGTTCTGGCGAACCTCTGTCCTCTGACGGATCTTGACGGCAAGATCGTCGGCGGAATGTGCCTGTACCTTGATATGACCGAGATGCGCGAGCGCGAACGGCAGATAACCGAGCAGAATGAATGTCTCGGCACCGCCGCGTTCGAAGCACGTGATATTTCCGACCGTCTGGCTGCCGCCGCCGAACAGCTTTCCCGAGCTGTGGCAAGTGCCCAGGAGGGTGCGGCGGAGCAGAGGGAACGGACCTCCGAAACCGCGACGGCGATGGAGGAGATGAATGCCACTGTCGGCGAGGTCGCGCAGCACGCCAATGCTGCGGCCGAATCCGCCGACACGGCGCAACAGCAGGCTCAGAGCGGGTCCGGCATCGTGGCCGAAGTAGTATCGGCCATCCACGAAGTCCAGTCCAATGCCGACACGCTCAAGGAGTCCATGGTCGTCCTCGGTACTCAGGCCGAGGACATCGGCAAGGTCCTTGTCGTCATCGAGGACATTGCCGACCAGACCAACCTGCTGGCACTGAATGCCGCCATTGAAGCCGCCCGCGCAGGAGAAGCGGGACGCGGCTTCGCGGTGGTTGCCGACGAGGTGCGCAAGCTGGCCGAAAAGACCATGCAGGCCACCAAGGAAGTCGGTGAAGCGATCGTCGCCATTCAGGATGGTGCGAAGCAGAACGTAGGCGCCACGGAAAAGGCCGCCCAGTCCGTGTTGAGGAGCACGGAGCTGGCGACCGATTCCGGTCAGGCGCTGGAACGCATCGTTACGGAGTGCGAACAGACGGCCGACCGTGTGAGGAGCATTGCGACGGCCGCCGAACAGCAGTCCGCAGCGAGCGAGCAGATCAATCGCGCCACACTTGAAGTTAGCGAGATCGCTGGCAAAGTGGACGAGGCGATGGAGCACTCCGCATACTCCGTGCAGGAGCTTTCGGAGCTTGCTTCATCACTTGTGGGACTGATCAACCAGATGAAAACCGAAGAGTCCGCCGGAAAGAAATAGCGGCGGACGGAGGTAGAATAATGACTAAAGCAATCCGCCCCTGCCCCATGATGAAGGGTGATCCCTGCTGCCTGGCAGCAAAGGAAATCGAAGGCATTGCTGCCGCTGAAGCGGGTGCCTGCGGCAACCCGGCCGTGGTTCTGGATAACGACTCCGCGAACCGCGCCGTGGCCAAGGGCCGCTGCCCCTTCATGGGCGAATAGGTCTGTATACCGCCGGGGCGGGGTCCCCGCCCCGGCGCTTTACAATAACGAATACGAACTTACATATGTAATGATCGGCTCCGCTGGGTGGTGGGGCTGACGGTGGCAGGGCCGATTCGGACGGCCCGACGCAATACAGGATGTGGGAGGTCCCTGCGTAAGCATGGACCAAGGCGGAAGGACGGCTTCCGCCGAGACAGAGGACCGGCAATCGCATGACGAAGGAGCACCTGAAGTGGTCAAACACGTAGTAATGTGGAAACTCAAGGAAGAAGCCGAGGGCGCGGACGCCAAGACGAACGCAGCCAAAATGAAGGAAATGCTGGAAGCCCTGCAAGGTCAGATCGAAGGCCTGCTGAGCCTGAGTGTTTCCACCGACGTCTTCCTTTCCGCACCGGAGACCGATGTGGTGCTCTTTTCCGAGCACGAGAGCCGCGAGGCACTGGAAACGTATCAGACGCATCCGTTGCACGTTGCCTGCGTGGACTTCGTGAAGAAGGTCGTTAGCGATCGCCGGGTGGTGGACTGCGAACTGTAGCGCCTGAAACGGCCTGCGGTTTAGCCAGATCCTCCCCCGTGTTCAATTCCAGACCCCCGGGCGGGGGCGTAAGGAGAACCGCCATGACCTTACGGTATGATCAGGACAGGCGGCGCATCATCTGCCGCTGGGAGGAACCGACCCGCATCGTCATGAACAAGCGTGAAGGTACCATTAAAAGATCGCGCGCCATTAGCGTGAAAGTGAGCGAAACAGGCAAACTCAATGCCAAGGACACCAGGCGGCATCAGGGGCATCCCATGTACCGCCACATTTCGCTCTTCAACAATAAATTGAGGAAAATGAACTTCTTCCCCAACCAGGACGGCTACAAATGCAGTGTCTGCGGTGCGGAGGATAACGTCAATCCTCACTTCGACGTCAACGGCCAGAACATCATCTGGCTGTGCAAGCGGCACCAGCACGCATCCCCCAAGGTGGACGCGTAACGCCGCCACACTCGCGCCCCTTCGGCGGGTGACGCGAAGAACAATTGCCGAAAAACAAGGCCCTCCCGGAACGTCCGGGGGGGCCTTGTCTTTAGGGGGGAGGATGAAGGTATGGCTGCTTGAAATATAGCAATAGCAATGCCAAAGTAAAAAATGGCGGTATTCAAGGCTTTCTTCTTTCCATGGCACAATAGAATGCGCAAAAATGGAAAAATCGGGTGTAATTTTTTCAAAAATGCTGACAAAAAAGTGAAGGTGAAAAAATACTGTCGCCCTGTCGTTGAAGGTGTAGGATACGAAAGGGTGTGAACTGCAACTTACGGGGGAAACGTGAGGACAGAGGCTGAAGGGGATGTTCGGACCGACGAAATGCTCTTTGCGGACGAAGACGACCAGGTCATGGAGGGCGGGTTTGAACCGCATCCGTGGAAAGTGCTGGTTGTGGACGACGAGGAGGAGGTTCATCAGGCCACGCGACTAGTCCTATCCGACTATGAGTTCGCCGGCCGCCGTCTGGAATTCCTNAGCGCCTATACCGGCGAAGAGGCCAAACGGATCATCGATGAGAACGAAGACACCGCGCTGGTGCTTCTCGACGTGGTCATGGAGGATGCGAGGGCCGGGCTGGAGGTGGCGCGCTATATTCGCCACGATGCCAAAAACAGGCTTGTGCGCATTGTGCTGCGCACCGGTCAGCCGGGACAGGCTCCGGAGCGCGAAGTCATCACCGACTATGACATCAACGACTACAAGCAGAAGACCGAGCTGACGTCCACCAAGCTTTTTACCACCATCACCACGGCCATCCGCTCTTACCGCGACCTTCTTGCGGTGGATGAATCCCGCCGCAGCATGAATCTGCTGGCCATGTCAGTGGCGCATCAGATCCGTAACCGGACCATGGCCATTGCGGGCTTTGCCAATATCCTCAAAAGAAACATCTCTCCTGACGACGGGCAGGGCAAGTACCTCGAATCCATCGTGGAGGAATCGGGCCGACTGGAAGAGGTGGTTGGTGCCGTCAACGCCTATTCCACATGCGGCCCGCCGGAGTTGACCAAGACGCAACTGCTGCCTCTGGTGGAGAATGCGGTGGAGCGCTTCGTCACCGCTGCCGGACAACGGGAGCGCGAGTACGCTCTGGAAATGCGAACCTCTGCCTCTCTCGGCATGGCGGACGCCCGGATGCTTTCCAGGGCGTTGGACGCACTGTTCGAGAATGTGCTGGATTTCGTCGAAGGCGGCGAACTCGTTGTGGTGCTGCAAAGCGATGTGCAAGGCACGGTGCTGGAGATACTGGATCGCGGACCCGGCATTGCGAGCCAGCACATGCCGCACGTCTTCGATCCGCTTTTCTCCACTAAGCCGGACGGTGTGGGGATGGGGCTTTGCATGATGCGCAAGGTCGGGCTGGAGCACGGGTGGGACGTGGTCCTTGCCAACAGGCCGAGCGGGGGCATCCGCGCCGGATACGTCATCCCCAGAGTCGAGGAGGAGGCATGACCGCTTCCGACGATCTTCTTTTCCGGGACGACGAAGAACTGTTCGGGGATGATGAGTGGCCCGCAGAAAGCGGCGTTCCCTCGACAGAGCCCTGGAAGGTTCTGGTCGTGGATGACGAGGAAGAGGTGCACCGCGCCACGCGGCTGGTTTTGGAGGACTTTACGTTCGACGGCCGCGGGCTGGAATTTTACTATGCCGAGAGTGCCGCGGAGGGCCTGAGCAAACTGCGTCAACACCCTGATACAGCAGTTATCCTGCTGGATGTTGTCATGGAGACGACGGAAGCGGGGCTGGAGATGGTCAGGAATATTCGACACGAGCTGAACAACCGGCTGGTGCGGATAATCCTGCGCACCGGACAGCCCGGACAGGCTCCTGAACAGTCGGTCATCGTCGAGTACGACATCAACGATTACAAGGAAAAGTCCGAGCTGACCGCACAGCGGTTGTTCACTTCCATGACGGTGGCCCTGCGCACACATCGGGACATGCTGATACTCGATCGTAACCGCCTCGGTCTGCAACAGATCATCGAAGCGTCCTACGACCTGTTCGGGATGCGTTCCATCAGGCAACTTGCCATGGGAGTCCTGAACCAGCTCACCGGAACGCTTGGCATGGGCGGGGATGCGCTGTTCCTTCAGGCGCGGCAGCCAGCCGAGTCCTATGCGGATGCGGAATATTCCATTGTGGCCGGGACAGGCAAGTTCGCGCACTGCACGGAACATGTGGAAGAGCGATATATCTGTCTGGAGCACGGCATATCGGACATCGTCAATGAAGCAATCGAACGGCGCAAGAGCATCATGCGAGGTGATCTCTACGTCGGTGTGTTTCCTTCCAGTGGCGACGTGTTGAACATGGTCTATCTGGAGTGCAAGGGCGGCTGTGCTTCGAGCGTCGATGACCGCCTCATCGGGCTGTTTTCACGGAATGTTTCCGTGGCGGTGAACAATGTACGCCTGAATGACGAGCTGGTGCAGACCAAGCAGGACGTGGTGCAGCGGCTCGGCGAGGCCCTTGAGCGCAGGGAGCACCGCGCGGGCCGTCATGTGAGGCGAGTCTCGGAAATGGCCGCGCTGCTCGGCAGGCTCGTGGGCATGGGGGAAGGCGAGGTGGAACGCCTCAGGCTGGCGACGCCCATGCACGACGTCGGCAAGGTCGGTATCCCGGATGCCATTCTGGGCAAGCCGGGACCGCTCTCGGAGCAGGAGCGCGCAGTGGCGCAGAAGCACAGTGTCATCGGCTACAATCTGCTAGGCGGTGCGGCCGAGTCGTTGCAGGGTGATGCTGCGATCATCGCCGGGCAGCATCACGAAAACTGGGACGGCAGCGGATATCCGGAAGGTTTGAGCGGAGAACAGATTCACATGTTCGCCAGAATTGTGGCCTTGTGCGACGTGTTCGACACCGTGCTGCACGACAGGGTTTATGCCGAGCCCTGGAGTGTGGAGGACGCCGTGGCGTACATCCTCAAGAACCGCGGTGTCAGCTTTGATCCGAGTCTAGTGGACCTGTTCCGGGATAATCTTCAGGATTTTCAGGAAATCCAGCGGCTGTATCCTGATTCATGAGTATCCGATCCCCAGGATTTCTATCAGTTCCGGGTGCGTCTCCATTCCGGGCACTTCTTGTCAAGCAGCGCCGTGACGATAGATTGCAGCGTCGGCTCGCCACTGTCGGCGTGGGAATACGTTGCCCGGACCACCTGTTTCTCGACTGAAAGCACGCGACGCAGGTCTGCGGGCGTGCCCAATACGACTGCATCACACTCGCAGGCGTTGATGGTCGCCTCAAGGTCGGCTATCTGTGGCTTGCCGTAACCCATGGCCGGAAGCACCGGGCCAATGTGCGGATGCTTATCGAACACTTCCCTGATAGAGCCCATGGCGCAGTTTCGCGGATCGACAAGCTCCGCGGCACCGGCTTTGCGGGCGGCGACGACGCCTGCGCCTTCCGACATTTCCCCGTGGGTGAGCGTGGGGCCGTCTTCAACCACGAGGACGCGTTTGCCCTGAACGGCTTCCGGAGCGTCAAGCACTACGGGGGAGGCGACGCGCACCATCGTCGCCGAAGGATTCATGCGTCGAACGTTCGATTCGACCCGGACGATCCCTTCATCGGAGGCGGTGTCGGTCTTGGCGATGACAGCCACATCCGCCATGAGCAGGTTGGTTTCACCGGGATAGTAGGACAGTTCATGGCCGGGCCTGTGCGGGTCGAGCAGGGTGATGTGCACGTCGGGGGCAAAGAACGGCGTATCGTTGTTTCCGCCGTCCCAGAGGATTATATCCGCGTCTGCCTCGGCCTGACGCAGAACGGCTTCGGAATCCACGCCGGACCATACCGTAGCGCCCATGTCCACAAGAGGTTCGTACTCTTCGCGTTCCTCCAGCGTGCAGTGGTGGGTGTCGAAATCCTCATGGGTCTCGAAGCGTTGCACCGCCTGTAGCGAGAGATCGCCGTACGGCATGGGGTGGCGCACCACGGCGGGATTGAGCCCCTGATTTCGAAGTATTTCCACGAGTGCCCGCGTGGTCTGGGACTTGCCACACCCGGTGCGGACTGCGCAGACCGCTATCACGGGTCGATTAGAGCGCAGCATGGTGGACCGAGCCCCCGCCAGCACGAAGTCGGCACCGCAGGCCTGAACTTGCGAGGCGCAGTGCATGACGTATTCGTGAGGCACGTCCGAGTAGGAAAACAGGACCACGTCGGCCTGATGGGCGGCGATAAGCGTTTCCAGTTCGGTCTCCGGACGAATCGGGATGCCTTTGGAGTAGCCGTGACCGGCCAGCGAGGCGGGATAGTGTCTGTTGTCGATGCCGTCGATCTGCGAGGCGGTGAAGGCTGCCACGCGGTACCCGGGATTGTTGCGGTAGAGCATGTTGAAGTTGTGAAAGTCCCTGCCTGCCGCGCCCATGATGATGACCGTTTTCGCCACGATAGCCTCCGGAATAGGTGTGTGGGGAGAGTACATCGCGAAGGTACCCCACGCTCCGGATAAAGGGAAGGTTGTTTGCGTTTCCGGAATGCCACTTGTGGAACACACGGGACTGGGCTAGCGTATAGATGGACGCTTAATCTTTACGGAGTGGACATGAAGCGCGTCGTTGTGCTGCTTTTGCTGATCACATGGACTGTGTGGGTGTTGCCCAAGACTGCTTGTGCACGGGAAACGGTGCGCATGGCTACGCTGGAATGGCCTCCTTATGCCGGTGAGAATCTGCCGGGGCAGGGAGCGAGCATCATGGTGGCCAAGGAAGCGTTCGCGGCCGTCGGTATTGAGCTGAAGGTGAGTTTCTACCCATGGAAAAGAGCGGTGGATCACGGCCTGAACATGAATGGGTTCATTGGTTACCTCCCCGAATACGACGCGGACCGTCTGGACATGGTTTGCCATCTTTCCGAGCGCATGGGCGACAGCCCGCTTGGGGTAGTGGAGCGCGTCGATGAACCTCTGGAGTGGGAGAAGGTCGAAGACCTCGGCATCTATACGCTGGGTGTGGTGGACGGGTACGTGAACACCCCGAGATTCGATACGCTGATGAATCTGGGCGTGCTGGACGTCGAGAAGGTCACGGACGATGCCACGAACATCAGGAAAGTCCAGGGCGGCCGCATTGACGGAGCCGTAATGGATCGTAACGTTTTTCTCTATCTGGCGGACACCGAGGATACCATTCGTCGCGAGCGGTATCTCGTTCGGTTCGGACCCAGGTTACTCGCCGACAACGGGCTTTACGCCTGCTTCCGCAAAACCCCCGACGGCAAACGCCTGCGCGACGCCTTCAACAGGGGACTCTCCCGCATCGACTACCGCGCCATACAGGACAAGTACATAGAAAACGCGCTTGGCGACTGGCGCTACTGATCCCAGTCGAGCTGCACGGTCTTTTCCGCGGTGCGCGCCAGTGCGCCGGAAAGCAGGTGCTCCGCGAGCCTGCGGACATCATCGGCCAGATATCTGTCCTGCGTCACGGTGGGGAACAGCTCCTGCTGCTCAATTTCCTGCATGATAGCTTCCGAGACCGGGCTCAGTTTCTTTTCCTCGTGATCAAGCGGATACTCGCGTGTCACCGTGGCTTCGAAGCGCACGCCGCGTCCCGTGCCGTTCATCTTTTCCTTGAGTCCCTCAAGCTCCTTCGCGACCCATTCCGGCAGCTCGGCCTCCGTGGGGATGGCGTCCAGCCGCCTGCGAACGGCAACGGCCTGAAGAATGTATGCCAGTTCGATGGAGAGCACCGAGGCGGCTTCCGGCAGACAGTCGTACAGGCGAACGGCCAGCGTGGTGCCCATGCTGACATGGTCTTCCTGGCCGGAGTTGGTGGAGATGTTGAACAGATGGCTTGGCGCAGCCTTGCCCCATATGTTGTTGGTCATGGAGGCGGAGGCGTACTCAAGCATCATCATGCCGCTGGAGACGGCGCGTTCCTCGCCGGACAGACCGGGCCACTTCAGGTCGCGCCCAAGGCCTTTGTTGCGGGCCGGGTCCACGAAACGAACCGAGCGCATGTGCGACAGGCTGGTCATGATGGAGAGCGCCTGCATGAGGTTGTATGCCTGCACCGCAACGGGCATTCCGTGGAAGTGGCCGCCGGAGACGATGTCCGTGTAGAGGCCGTCGGCGTCAGGGAGCAGGATGGGGTTGTCGGTGGCGCTGTTGATCTCCACCAGCAGGGCGGATTCGGCCTGTGAGATGAGGTCGTGGCAGGAGCCGAGCACCTGTGCGGCGCAGCGGATGTTGTAGGGATCCTGCACCTGACCGTCCACCTTGAAGTCCTTGTGGGAGTTGCGGATGGGCGAATCCTGCATGAGCCGCCATATCCAGTCCGCGACGCGCACCGCGCCCTGATGGGGACGCACGGCGTGGAAGTCCGGGCGGAAATAGGTGTCCGGGGCGAGCATGACCTGTGCGGTGAGGGCCGTGTTTACGGCGGCGGCGCGCAGCAGATCCTTGAGCCGCAGGCAGGCAAGGGCCGCCAGCCCGGCCATGAACTGCACGCCGTTGTTCAGGGCCAGTCCCTCCTTCATCCGAAGTTCCACCGGCTCGATTCCGGCGTCACGAAGGGCTTCGGCTGCGGGTATGACTTCGCCTGCAACCCGCACCTCACCTTCGCCGATCATGGCCATGGCGATGTGGGAGAGCGGGGCCAGATCGCCCGACGCGCCCACGGATCCCAGTTCCGGCACCAGCGGAACGATGCCCGCGTTGAGCATCCGCACCAGTGTGCGCGGCAGCACGGAGCGCACGCCGCTGTGCCCCTGCGAGAGCGATACGGCGCGCAGCAGCATGGCAGCCCGCACCACGTCGTCCGGGGCATGGCCGCCCTGACCGACGGCGTGGGAGAGGATCAGGTTGCGTTGCAGGTCCTTGAGGCCCTCGCGGCCAACGGTCTGATCCACATTATGGCCGAAACCGCGGTTGAAGCCGTAAGCGGGAACATCCTGCGACTGGACGAACTCTTCCACCTGACGACGTCGTTCGTCGAGCATATCGGCGCTGTGCTGAGCCAGCTCCACATGCTCGCAGCGTTCGGCCACGGCGGCCACGTCTTCAAGGGTCAGGGTCTTTGTATGATCTATGACGACGCTCATGCGTACTCCGTTCAGGAAAGGCCGTAGAGCCACGACAAGGCCACGTTGGCGGCGAGGCGCACGGTGCGCCCATCCATGTCGTGCTCGGGGTTGGTTTCGGTTATTTCGAATATCCTTGCGCCGTGTCGGCAGCCAGCGGCGAATTCCATGGCCTCCCAGCCGGTCAGGCCCACGGCGGCAAGCGCGCTCACGCCGGGCGCGTCCGAGGCGCGGATGGCGTCCATGTCCAGCCCGGCAAAGAAAGGTTTCCGCTCCAGCGCAGGCAGCAGATTCTCCAACACGGCCATCCAGCCGTGGCGACGGACCATGGCCAGCGTGCAGATGTTCACGCCCATGTCCTGCGCCTGCCTGAGGTATTCCGGAGAGTTGGCATGAGGCTGGATGCCAACCTCGTGAAAATTCTCGGGCTTCAGGAAACCGTCATCCAGCAGTTGCCGGTATGGGGTGCCGGAGTGTGGTTCCGATGCCTTGCGCATGTCCAGATGCGCGTCCACGTTCACGGCGGCGATCTCGCCTTCCGCTTCGGCCAGCGCCCTCGCGTCCGGGTAGGAAATGTCGTTGCCGCCACCGAAGACCAGCACGCGCTTGCCGTCCTCAAGGATGCGGCGCACCACGCGGCGTTGGCGTTCGTGGATGGTCTCCAGCTCACCCAGCACGTCCACGTCGCCCATGTCGCAGAGTCTGACCCCGGCATGGTCCAGCGGAGCCTTATACTGATAGAGAGCCTTGCGGATGGCGGTGGGAGCGCCCGCGGCGCCGACGCGTCCGCAGTTGCGCCGCACGCCCTGATCCTGCGGGCAACCGATGATGACATGCGTGGCTTCGTCGTATCCCTTCATGCCGAAAGAGGTAATGTCTTTCATGAAGACGTCGTTTGCATCGTGACACTTGAAGCGCGCTTCGAGCGGCTTGAGTATTTTCAGCGGATTATCGGAGCTCATGGACGGTGCCTCCCTTGATGACGGCGCTGACGTGCCGTTCTCCGTAGAAGTAGACCAATTCCTCGTATTTGTCCGCATCCAGCACGGCCATGTCCGCCCGCAGTCCTTCTGCGATGCGACCCCGGTCGCTCATGCGCAGGGCGTGGGCCCCGCCGCGGGTGGCCATGATCAGGGCCTCGTCCGTGCTGACACCTGTCTTCATGCACAAAAGCGACATCATCAGCGGCAGGTTCATGGTCATGTTGGAGCCGGGATTGAAGTCCGTGGCAACAGCCACGGCGCAGCCCGCGTCGATGAGCTGTCGCACCGGCGCGTACGGAATATCCAGAAAAAGCGACACGCCCGGCAGGGCGAGGCCCACCACGTCTGTCCCGGCCAGTTTGACGGCATCCTCGGGCCGCATGGCTTCCAGATGATCCACCGATACCGCGCCCAGCTCCACGGCAGCCTCGATGCAGCCGATGGAGTGGAACTGGTCAGCGTGCATCTTGGGCAACATGCCGCAGTCGCGCGCCGCCTCCAGCAGCGACACCGATTCGACGGGAGTGAAGTATCCCTGCTCGCAGAAGACGTCGCAGAACCGTGCGGTTCTGGCGGCTTCGGGAAGCAACTCGCGCATGGCAGCGAGGTAGTCGTTCTTGGCCACGCCTTTGGGGACCGCGTGCGCGCCGAGGAACGTCGGCACCAGATCAATCGGATGCTCGGCGTCCAGTTCGCGGATGACCTCCAGCATTTTGAGTTCGCTCTCCGGGGTCAGCCCGTAGCCGGTCTTGGCTTCAAGGGTGGTGACGCCGTGCGCCATGGCGCGGTCCAGACGCTTACGGGCCAGCTCTTTGAGCTTATCCTTGGATGCCTGTTGCGTGGCCGCCACGGTACGGGCGATGCCGCCGCCGGATGCGGCAATTTCCTCATAGCCGGCCCCGGCGGTGCGCATGGCGAATTCGTCGGCGCGGTCACCGGCGAAGACCGGGTGGCTGTGGCTGTCCACGAGGCCCGGAATCAGTGTTTGGCCTGATGCGTCATACCGCTTCGCACCGGACGCTTCGGCAAGAAGCTCGTCGAGCGCGCCGATGCGCTCGATGAGACCGTCGCGGCACAGCACGGACATGCCGGTGAAGACGTCGAGACCGCCGAGGCCCGCGCCCCGTTGATCTCCGGGGCGGGGGGTGACGATGCGCGCCGGATTTTCGATGATCAGGGCCATGAATGCTCCTTGCTATTTATCGAAGTTCACCATGGGCAGATTGAGGCCTTTGTCTCTGGCGCAGTCCACGGCGATGTCGTAGCCCGCGTCCGCGTGGCGCATGACGCCGGTGGCCGGGTCGTTCCAGAGCACTCGTGAGATTTTCTCGTCCGCTTCCTCGGTGCCGTCGCAGAGCATGACTACCCCCGCGTGCTGGGCGTAGCCCATGCCCACGCCGCCGCCGTGGTGGAAGCTGACCCATGTGGCGCCGGAAGCGCAGTTGAGCAGGCAGTTGAGGATGGGCCAGTCGGAAACCGCGTCGGAGCCGTCCTTCATGGCTTCGGTCTCGCGGTTGGGGCTGGCCACGGAACCGGAGTCGAGGTGGTCGCGGCCGATGACCACCGGGGCCTTGAGTTCGCCGTTGCGGACCATCTCGTTGAAGGCTAGCCCGAGGCGGTGTCGGTCGCCGAGGCCCACCCAGCAAATGCGCGAGGGCAGACCCTGAAAATGAATCTGCTCCCGGGCCATGTCCAGCCAGTTGTGCAGATGCGTGTCGTCTGGGATGAGTTCCTTGACCTTTTGGTCGGTCTTGTAGATGTCCTCGGGATCGCCGGAGAGAGCGACCCAGCGGAAGGGGCCCTTGCCGGAGCAGAACAGGTCGCGGATGTAGGCGGGCACGAATCCGGGGAAGTCGAAGGCGTTTTCGAGGCCCATGTTGTAGGCTTCCTGCCGGATGTTGTTGCCGTAGTCGAAGGTGGGAATGCCCATCTTCTGGAAGTCGAGCATGGCTTGTACGTGCGGCACCATGGACTTGCGCGCGGCCAGCATCACGCGGTCGGGGTCGCTCTGCTGGGTGGACTCCCACTGCTCCACGCTCCAGCCCGCGGGAAGGTAGCCGTTGAGCGGGTCGTGAGCGCTGGTCTGGTCGGTGACCGCGTCGGGTCTCACGTCCATCTCCACGAGTCGGGGGTAGATTTCAGCAGCGTTGCCGAGCACGCCCACGGTGACTGGGGTCTTTTCCTCACATGACTTGCGAATGAGCTCCAGCGCGTGTTCGAGACTGTCGGCACGCATGTCCAGATACCCGGTGTCGAGCCGCTTCTGGATGCGCTCCTCGCGGCACTCCACGGCCAGCATGGAGGCTCCGGCGAATTTGGCGGCCAAAGGCTGTGCGCCGCCCATGCCGCCAAGTCCGGCGGTGAGAATCCACTTGCCGGAAAGGTCGCCGTCGAAATGCTTCTTGGCCATGCTCACGAAGGTCTCATACGTGCCCTGCACGATGCCTTGCGAGCCGATATATATCCATGAACCGGCCGTCATCTGGCCGAACATCATGAGTCCTTTGCGGTCCAGTTCGTTGAAATGTTCCCAGTTGGCCCAGTGCGGCACGAGGTTGGAGTTGGCAATAAGTACGCGCGGGGCGCCGGGGTGCGTGCGAAACACGCCCACTGGCTTGCCGGACTGCACCAGCAGGGTCTCGTCCTCTTCGAGGTTGCGCAGGGTCTCGCAGATTTTGTCGAAGCACTCCCAGTTGCGCGCGGCGCGGCCTATGCCGCCGTATACGATGAGATCCTCCGGACGCTCGGCCACCATGGGGTCGAGGTTGTTCTGTATCATGCGCAGCGGGGCCTCGGTCTGCCAGCTCTTGGCGCTGATCTCGGTGCCGGTGGGAGCCGTGACGATTCGCTTGTCGTGGCGTGTGGTCATGTCGCTTTCTCCAATGCCTGTCGTTATGAAGAGTGTCCGCCGCTGCCGTTCGGGGTGAACGTGCCACCAAAGGTGAAGCGGCTGGCGGGGTAGTACAGTTCCGCGTAGGACACGAGCCTGTCGCCGGACCACGTCTTGCGGCGCAGCAGCAGGCAGGGTTCGTTTTCAGGAATATCAAGGAAGTACTGCTGCTCGGTGCCGGGGAGCACGGCAGTAAGTTCGTGCTCGGCCTTCATGAGCGGCGCGGCCCGCATCAGGTAGCGGTGTGCGGTGGTTTTCGAAAAATCCAGTCCAAGGTAGTCCGGGGCCATGCGCAGGTCCACCCAGCGGTCTTCAAGCTGGATGGGCAGGCCGTTCTCGCAGTGCACCACCTTGGAGCGGGCGAGGCTGGCGTCCGCACCTTCGCCGAAGACGTGGGCCGTGAGGGCCGTCATGGGCTCGGCGGCCAGATACTTGAGGTCGCTGAAGTAGTCGCCCCCGCGCTCGCGAATCTGCTCGGCGATGTCGGCCACCACCAGCAGGTCGCTTCTGGGAATGCGCCGGGCTACGAAGGTCCCCCTGCCGCGCTCACGATAGACCATGCCCTCGGTGGCCAGTTCTTTGATGGCCCGGTGCACGGTCATGCGGCTGGCGGAGAACGTCTCCATCAGCTCGGATTCCGCAGGGATGCGGTCGCCGGGCTTCCACGCCCCGTTTTCGATTCTTTCAACTATATGATCGCGAATGCGCGACCCGAGTCCCTTGCGTGCCATTGACGCTCTCCTGTATATACAAATTTGAACTATGTATATACATTTGCAACGGGGCAGGTCAAGCCCGCAAAAAAGGAAAGTGGCGCACCATTCGGTGCGTCCTGTTCGGTTTTCGGAAAAGGATTCTGGCGGCCTCGGGGCCGGGAAGGACGGGCGGCGGGTCTGTCGCTGCTAGCCGAGCTTGACCTTGATCCACTCGCAGACAGCCATTTCGAGCATGGTGTCCCAGTTCTGGAATTCGGTCTTCAGACAGATGAACTCGTCGAAGCCATTGGGACGGCACGCTTCAAGGTCACCCTGACAGCTGATGTCGTGGCCGCTGGCATCAAGAAGTTCGCGAATGTTCGCATAGTTCGTGTACTGGCGGACGAATTCATCGGGAAAGAGGGTGCGCAGCGGCAGTTCCTTGGTTTCCGCGATGGTGTCGATGGTTCTGGAGATGCTTTCCAGTTCCTCGTTAAGTTCCGTATCGTTGAGAAAATATTCTCCCATTACCGTATCTCCCCCTCTAAACAAGTATTACGCTTTGTTTAGAGGGGAAAATCGAAGATGGGTCAATAGTTCGTGGACTGAAATGGGGGATTTTCCCGGGAAAAAACGGAAAAATCCTTCTGCACGCCGTTACATGCGATGAAACGGGATCCCGAGCGCAGAAGGAGCGTTTCCACGTCCGGAGGTGCCGAAACGTTTCACGAGCACCAGCACCACGATGGTCAGCACGTAGGGCAGCATCTTGAGAATCCAGGCAGGGATCAGCTCCGAGCCGTTGGCCTCGAAGTTCCATTGCAACGCGGCCAGCGCGCCGAAGAGCAGGGCGCCCAGCGCGGCGCGACCCGGCCGCCAGCCCGAGAAGATGACCATGGCGATGGCGATCCAGCCTTGCCCCATGGTCATCCCGTCCTTCCAGCCCGGCGTGTAGGCGAGGGACAGGTAGCAGCCGCCGAGGCCCGCCAGCAGGCCACCGAAGAGCACACAGCCCCAGCGCACCAGCGTTACATTGACGCCCATGGCGTCCGCAGCGGGGGCGTCTTCGCCCACAGCGCGTATCTTGAGGCCGAGCCGGGTGCGGAAAAGCATCCACGCCGTGAGCGGCACCAGAATGTAGGCGACATAGGCCAGTGCGTTCTGCTTGAAGAAGATGCCGCCGAGAACCGGGATGTCCGACAGCACGGGCAGGGCTTCGAGGCCGAAGCGCACGCCGCGTTCACCAATGATGGCGCGCCCGAGGAATCCCGCCAGACCGGCGCCGAAGATGGCGATGGCCAGACCGGAGAGCGTTTGGTCGGCCTTGAGGTTGATGGCGAAAAAGGCGTGTACCGCTGCCAGCGCCGCGCCTGCCAACATGCCGCATCCGGCGGCCAGCCACGGGTCGCCCCATGCGATGCCCGCAGCCGCGCCCACCATGGCGCCGGTGAGCATCATGCCCTCAACGCCAAGGTTCAGAACGCCGCTTCTTTCGGCAAAGACTTCGCCGACTGCCGCGAAGAGTACGGCAATGGATGACTTGATGGCGATGGTGGCGATAAAAATGATGTCCTCAAACATTGTCGTCCCCCTTGCCCGAGGCGATTCTGAAGCGCGTCACGGCTTCCGCCGCCAGAAGACCAAGCAGAAGCGCGCCTTCGAGCACCAGTCCGATGGAGGAGGGGAGCTGCATGGCCGATTGCAGCCGGTCCGCGCCGATGAGGAAGGTGCCGAGCACCACTGCGTAAACCGGGACCAGCGCGGGCCGCAGCCCGGCGAGGCAGGCCACGATGATGCCGTCATAGCCGTAGCCGGGGTTGATGCCCTCACGGATGAGGTAATGGATGCCGCAGACCTCACCCATGCCCGCAAGCCCGGCCAGCGCGCCCGCCGTGGCCATGACCGCATACGTCTGGCGCGAGGTGTTCATGCCGGCGTACCGGGCGGCCTGGCCGCTGCGCCCGGTGACCCGGATGCGATAGCCCCATTTGGTCCTGGCCAGCAGCAGATGCAGTCCAGCCGCCGCGAGCACGGCCACCAGCGCACCGAGATGCAGACGCGTCTTGCCGAGCCTTGGCAGCCAGGAGGCTTCGGGGAAGGTGGGCGTGCCCGGAAAGCCGAAGGCCATGGGGTCGCGCCACGGGCCGAAATAGAGATGCTCCATGAAAATGATCGCCACGTAGTTCAGCAGGAGCGTGGTCAGAATTTCGCTGACCCCGTAGCGAACCCGCAAGGCCGCGGGGATCATGGCCCAGAGTGCTCCGGCCAGTGCCCCGCAGAGCAGGCAGGCCGGAATGACCAGCGCAGTGGGAAGAAACGGCGAGAGGTAGAGCGCTGCCCAGCCAGCGCCGATGGCCCCCCAGACGAACTGTCCTTCGGCTCCGATGTTCCAGAGCAGCATGGTGGCGGCCACGGCCACGGAAAGTCCCGTCAGGGTAAGCGGCACGGCCTTCACCGCGACTTCGGCTAGCCCGTTGAGGCTGCCGAGCGCGCCTGAGACCATGACGGCATACGCTTCCAGTGGGTTCACGCCCTGCCCTGCAAACACCAGCGCTCCGGCTGCCAGCGCGAAGCCGACGGCCAGCAGGGCGGTGACGAGCGCCTTGTAGCGGATGGGCCGCGTACGCCTGACTATGCGCATTGCGAATCCCCCTCGGCGGTTTCGCCGCCCGCCATGAGCAACCCGATGCGCGCCACGGCGTCAGCGTCGAGGGCGTCCAGTACTTCGAGGATGCGGCCACGGAACATGACCGCGATGCGGTCCGCCAGCGTCAGCACTTCCTTGAGGTCGCCGGAAAAAAGCAGGATGCCGGAATGCTTGCGCTGCCGGATGAGCGCGGCCCAGATTTCCTCGGTGGATGCGATGTCGAGACCCTGCGTGGGTTGCTCGGCAACGAACAGTTCCGGCTTGCGCGCCAGTTCCCTTGCAAGGATGAGTTTTTGCAGGTTCCCGCCGGACAGGCTCCCGGCCATATCCTCCGCACCGGTGGCGCGGATGGAGTAGTTCTCGATGGCTTTTTGTGTCTTCTTGGCGATACGCGAAAGGTCGAACCACGGTCCGTCGCCTGCCGCGTCGAGGCGCGTCAGGGCGTAGTTCTCGGCCAGCGTCATGTCGTGCACGCTGCCGGTGTTGTGCCGATCCTCGGGAACGTGGGCGATGCCGTGATGTCCTTTCCAGTCCGGGGCGCTTACGGTTTCGTCGCCAAAGGTTACGCTGCCGGATTCGGCCAGCCCCGCGTCTGTATTGCCCGTTACTGCTGCAGCAAGCGCAGACTGGCCGTTGCCAGCCACGCCGATGACCGCGAGAATCTCGCCTCGACGCACAGAAAGATTAACGCCTTCGAAGCCGGTGCGGCCGGAGGCGCCGCTGCCCGCGAAGTGCTTCAGCTCCAGCACGGTCTCGCCGGGATTCAGTTCGGGCTTGTCCACGGCGAGCACAAACTCACGGCCCACCATGAGCCGGGCCAGCTCTCGCTTGCTCTCGATTTCTCCAGGCGCAACGGAAGCGATGATGCGTCCGCGTCTGAGGATGGAAATATGGTCGGCGGCAGCCATGACCTCTTCCAGCTTGTGGGTGATGAAGACCACGCCGCAGCCATTCTGGCGCAGCCGGTCGAAGATCTTGAAGAGTCCTTCCGCCTCGGGCTGGCTGAGCACGGCGGTAGGTTCGTCGAAAATGAGAATGTTGGCGTTCTGCACCAGCAGCTTGAGAATCTCGGCGCGCTGACGTTCACCCATGGAGAGCGAGCCCACCGTGCGAGATGGATCGACACCGAGACCGTAGCGTTCGGAAAGCTCGGCCATGCGCCTGTCGGCCTGGCGGGAGCCGATGCCGCAGGAGTGTGCGGAAAGCCGGATGTTTTCGGCCACGGTGAGGCGTTCCACCAGCATGAACCGTTGATAGACCATGCCGATGCCCATGCGCATGGCGTCCGCCGGACGCGAGAACTGCACGAGCTCGCCACGTACGCGGATTTCTCCGGCATCTGGCCGAAAGCGACCAGCAATGACCGACATGAGCGTGGACTTGCCCGCGCCGTTTTCGCCGAGAAGGGCCTGCACCTGACCGGCACGGACCTCAAAGGTGATGTCCCGGTTGGCCACGACCTCGCCGAAGCGTTTCGTCACTCCCCGGCAGGAGAGCAGTGGTGCGTTCTCGGACATTGCTACAGACGGATCGGTTTGGGCAGGGTGGCGAGCGAATGCAGCGGGGCGGGCAGCAGCGGGTGCTTTTCCCCTTCCTGCGCCACACAGTAGATGCCTGCAATCTCGGGCGGTTCGATGCCGCGCTGTCTGCCTATTTCGTCCATCAAGTCGGCAAGGCCGAGGATGGTGCCGCCGGAGGATACCACGTCGTCAATGAGGATGACCTTTTTGGCCTGCGCCAGCAGGTTCAGATCGCGCTCGTACACGGCGAGAAACTTGCTGCCGCTGGTGATGGAGTCGCTGCCCACCTGAATGAAGGGCCTGCGCTCGGCCTCCATGTGCGGCTTGACGCGGTTGTAGGCCACGGCCACGGCGTCAAGTCCCAGATCGTAGGCGGCGACCTGCGTGAGTTGCAGCGCCTTTTCCACGACAGTCAGGATGGCGAGTCCCTCAAGATCGCCCACGGTTTCGCGAATCTGGCGGGCCATGAGTTTGCCGAGGTCCTCGTTGAGCCGGATCTGGCCCACGAGGTTAAAGGAGGCGATGGAAACCGGGCCGTCCTGAGATTTGAGCGTAACGTAGGGAATCTCCACGTCGTAGGGCAGGCCGTCCACCGAAAGGCGGTATTTTTCTCCGGACTCGGGTGCGCCGAGAACGTTCATGGTGCTGCTCCGTAAATGGTGCGGCGCCCGCTCGGGGCGCCGCGCCGTGTTGATGTGCTTACCGTGCGAGCTTGCCCTGCACGCCCTTGACGAGCATCTGCATGGACAGGAGCTGGCCGTCGTCGAACCGTTCGCCCTCGGCCAGAACTTTCTTGCCGTTCTGGTCGAAGATCGGGCCGGTGAAGATGTCGTCCTGACCGTTCTTGAGCTGTTCCTGTACGGCCAGAACCTTGTCGCGCACTTCCTGAGGGACGGACTCGTGGAAGTCGGCGAGCTTCACGCCGTTGGCTTCGAAGCCCTTCCAGTAGGACCCGGTTTCCCAAGTACCGTTCTGGAAGTCGCGGATGGCTTTGACGTAGTAGGGGCCCCAGTTCAGCATGGCGCTGGAGAGCACGCATTCCGCGCCCCAGCTGGCGGCGTCGGTGCCGTAGCCCATGGCCGGAACGTCGGCGGCGCAAGCTGCGAGAGAGCTGTCGGGAGTGTCGGCCATCTGGCGGATCAGATCGTGGTTCTTGGCGATCAGGGTCTCGGCCAGCGTGGTCTCCTTGACCGGATCGGCCCAGGAGTTGAGCCAGGCCACGGTGTTGACGGTTTCACCGTGTTCCACGCCCGCTTCCATCAGGCCGCGCTGTAGGCCGAGGGTGAAGGCATTCACGCCGCGCACCGGTTCCGGAATCGGGTGGGTGCCGACGGTGCCCACGTCCTTGAAGCCCATCAGGCCGGCAAGGTATCCGCAGAGGTAGTCGGCCTGATAGATGCGGACCATGTAGGTGCGCACGTTGGAGGCCGTCTTGTAGCCGGAGCAGTGCTCGAATTTGATGTCGGGATAGTCGCGCGCCACACGGAGGATGGGCTCCATGTGGTCGAAGGTGGTGCCAAAGATGATATCGCAACCTTCTTCAGCAAATTCGCGGAAGACGCGTTCGGCGTCGGGGCCGAGGACCTTTTCCTTGTAGATGACTTCGACGTCGTCGCCGAGTTTTTCTTTCATGTGCTGGATGCCGTTGTAATGTGCGGTGGTCCAGCCTCGGTCGTCGATGGTCCAGAGCAGCGCGAAGCCTGCCTTGATCTTCTTCTTGGCCATGGCGGCGCCGGGTGCGGCCAGCAGCATGCAGAGCATGGCAAGCACGCACAGGGTCACGAAGCGTTTCATCCTCTATTCTCCCGTTGATGGTGAAGCGTTGGCGGGAACCTCCATTCCCGAAAGACGGGAAAGTTTGCCCCGTTTTTCACAGGTCCGTCAAGCGGCTAGGCAGGAAAGTCCCGGGTAGCTCAGAAGCTGTATCGAGAATTATCGGAAAAGATTGAAATGGCGATTGACAAGCGCGGATCATGCGGATATAAGCTCCCTTCTCCATGGGCGGTTAGCTCAGTTGGGAGAGCATCGGCCTTACAAGCCGAGGGTCGCAGGTTCGAGCCCTGCACCGCCCACCAAGGAATCCCAAGGGTTTGCACGAAAGTGCGAGCCCTATTTCTTTTTGTCGCGGGTAAGCTATGGGTAAGTTTGTTGCAGAAAAAAAGATATCCTCGCATGACACACCCATGAGCAGCAGAAAGCGGATTAAAACAAAATACCCCGGCGTGTACTACCGGGACAGCTCGGCCAAGACTTTCAAAGGCAAGCCGGATCGCTGTTTTTCCGTCTGGTACAAAGATGCCACCGGCAAGCCGCGCTGGCAGACCGTCGGATGGGCCTCCGAGGGCGTGCGCGCCATCACGGCAAAGAACTTCCGTGACGACCTGTTGGCAGCTGTCCGGCGCGGGAAGGGTAATGTCTCTATCGATCTCACTGGCGCGACTTCCATCACTGTGGGCGACGCCTTCCGTGCGTACGAGCGCTGGGCAAGGGGTGAGGGGCGCGACGTCAACCGAGAGCGCAATCGCTATGACAAGCACCTGTCGCGCGTGTTCGACGCCATGCCCCTGACGTCCGTTTCCGTGTCCATTCTGGAGGATCACAAGCACAAGCTGCTCGCGACCCTGAGCCCCCAAACCGTTCATCATTGCTTTTCCCTCCTGCGGCGCGCCGTGAACCGGGCCATGGCCCTCGGACTGCACAGCGGCTCCAATCCGTTCCAGACGGGCCGGGCCAGCGCATTTAAGCTGCCGACCGTCAAAAATGATCGCTATCGATTTTTCACGCCCGAAGAGGCCCGAGATCTGCTCGGCCTGTTGCGGGAGCGCTCCCGGCAGACGCACGACATGAGTCTGCTTTCGTTGCGGACCGGCCTGCGGTCCACGGAAATTTTCACCATCCTTGGCCGTGGCGTGCGCCCGGAAGAGGGCATCATCCGATTTACCGACAAGCAAGGCAATCCTGCCCACGTTCACGCTCCGGTCGATGTGCTGGAGATGCTCGCCGGATACGAGCGCAGGGCAGGGGAGCACGTCTTTCAGTCGCGCCGGGGCGGGCCGATCCGCCACGGCATCAGCGCGGTGTTCCAGCGTTGCGTGGACGAACTCGGTCTCAACGACGACGCGGACGCCCGTTCCCCGGAACGCGTCACGTTTCATACGTGGCGGCACACCTTCGCAAGCTGGCTGGCCCAGTCGGGTGAGGTCACGCTGCAGGAGCTCAAGGAGATGCTGCGGCATGAGCGCATCGAAATGACGCTGCGCTATGCGCACCTGATCCCGGGCCACCAAAGCGACCGTCTGTCCATCATCGAGAAAGCGCTGCATCAATCTGCCCGCTGATCTCGTGTCTGGACCCGATGGCGGCGCAGATACTGCTCTATGTCCGAGCGCCGGTACCGCACTCCCATGCCCGGCGCTTTGGAGTATTGAGGCCCGGCGCCTTTGTTGCGCAGGTCGGCCAGCGTTTGACGTGAGACACCGAATTCGGTCTCGACTTCCTTGGCGGAGAGCCATTCGCGGCGACTGTCCAGTCCTGCGGGTTCGTACACGCCGTCCGGGTCGTCCACGACAACGGAGAAGTGGAGCCGCTCGCCTAAATCAGGCAGCAACAGCCTGCCGATGCCATCAAGAACGGATCGCAGGGCTTCGGTGCGATTTTCGCGAACTTCATGCACCTGCAGTGTGCCGCCATCCACCACCACGCCGTTTTCGGCGATCCTGATTACGATCTGCTTTTGCATGCCTATTTCCTTCCTGCCGGCCGATAGGCCGTGCGTGTTTCCTTGATATCGATTTTGGTCTGGATCAATCCGGAGCCCTGGCAGCTCACACAGTGGCAGTCTTCGTCCTCAAAACAGTCCCGATCACTGCCCGTTCCGCCACACTCCGGACACACCTCGACCCAGTATCCGGTCCCGCCGACCTTCTGCTGGTTGAGAATTCTGTCCGCCAACCGCTTGCGATTCTTGAAACCATTCAGCAGCACGACACCCCTCCTCTACGCGGCCACAAGCTGCCGATATTCGCGGGCCACGGCCTCGCCCTCGTCGGATGCGACCATGTCCTCATAATCTGGGTCAAAATGCCTGTAGAGCGTCGCCAGCATGCCTTCCAGATCCGCGAACTCCTGCCGCGCCTTTGCGGCCTTGGCCGGGATCTCCGCACGCTGCTCCGCGACCAGTGCCAACCCGATCGCGACGAATGCGGCTTGCGAATGTCCGCCGCCCTCGTCCACCCATGCGGAGTTGAGTTTGTCGGCAGCTCTGGCGAAACAGGCTTGATCGCTTCTGGTCGGCTGGCCGAGAGCTTCAATCATCGCCGTGACCCGCCGTTCGATCCGGCGCAACGACTCGCGAGTCTTCTTTTCGAAGCACTGGCGATGCTCGCCCATGCCGCGCACCAGCTCACGCACCGCATGCAAGGTCAGATATTGTCTGCGCTGTTTCGTCGTCATCCTTGTACGCCTCCTGAATTTCGTCTATCGTACTGGTTCTCGATACCTTTGCCGAAGCGGTCTCGCCGGGACGGTCCCGGTGGGGCCGCTTTGTGTACTCGCCACCGCGAGCCAGACCTAAGCGGCCTTGTAGAACACTACCCAGTGCGTTTTCAGATTGTGGGTTGTCGTGTGGCCACAAAGCGGGTCGGCAGGAAAACAGGGGCGCAGCTCGCTAATCTTGATCTGCGTCTCGTTCCATTTGAAAATCATGGTTCCACCCGGCTTGAGCACGCGCCAACACTCTGCAAACCCCGCCGTGATATCCTGCTGCCAGTTGTCCCGATCCAGCCGTCCGTATTTCGCCCTCATCCATGAGTCATCCCCAGCCCGAACGAGGTGCGGGGGATCGAAAATCACGAGATTGAACGCCCCATCCGGGAAGCTCAGATTGCGAAAATCCTCGATGGTGTCAGGCGACACGGTGAAAGCGCGACCATCACAAAGCTCGTGCTTCTCTTTCCGAATGTCGGTGAACAAGACTTGTGGGTTCTTTTTGTTGAAGTGGAACATTCGTCCACCGCAACAGGCGTCGAGAATTTGCGGCATTCTGGTCCACTCCCTGCTGATCAGTTTATGCGGCCTAGTACACGGCCTTTACGTCAAATTCGTGTCCACACTCAGGGCAAACCACTTCTTCGAGTCCAACGTCGTCGCCGGGCTCCAGTCCGAACCGACCGTCCCAAAACTCGGGGTGGTCGAGCAGATCAACCGTCGCGCCGCAATCCGGGCAGTCAGCCAATAATTGCACTATCCACGTTGCTTCGATCATCATTCCCCACTTCTTTTGAATCATCGGTTATCCGCTGACGCCATGGACGCGGGGACCCCCAACCAGATCGGCGAGAACGACGCCATCACGTCCTGCTTCCCCGTCCGCGAGTTCGGAACCTGTCGTATCGTCAACAACCTGGATACCGGGGTCACCAATGGTTACCAACCCCAGTCGGCCGCTCGGGCAGGACGATAAGACTCTTTGCAACTTGCCGATCCACCGCCGTTCTTCCTCTGTCAATCGAGGCACAGACAATTCATCCGTAGGGGTTATGTAGACGCCTTTCATTTTGGTCTACTTCCTATCAATCAGCTGTCGGCCAACCCGCGGGCCGTTCGGTGCGTTCGAACTCGTAGACCCACACCCAGTCGTTGCGCCCCCACGAGCCGGGGTAAAGAGATTCCCACAAGTTGGAGAACTCGCCATCGAGCGGTGGCGCGCCACAGGCCTCACATCCTTCGCCGTCGTACCAGCGCTCCGAGTGCAGGCCGTCCGCACGGACGGGGCAAGGAGTTTCGTTGTGTCCAAGCCCCTCTGCGATGCAGTCCTCGATCGAAATGTCCTGAATGCGCTGGACCCGCACATCCGTCACACGCAGCCAGAGGCGGCAAGCCCATTTGGGCATGTGGATTGAGGGCTTCCAAGGGTGACAACAGGCCGGGAAGCCTGTTTTACCGCAGCGGTCCGTGTCCGCGCGGTGGCAAGCATCACCGCCGCATCCATCGCAAAAAGTTTCCCTCACCCAGATGGTGTCGCCGGGGGCATACTTGGGCACCATGCGTTGCTTTTCATTCCAGACTCCGTTCCGCATACAGCTTTCAACCACCACCGGCAGCCCGGCAATTGCCGCAGACCGGCGGATGTCCACTGCGTTTTCCTTCCAGGGCTGCGGTTTAACCGGCCTCCGGTCCTGCGTCTGGCGACCGTCAAGGATCGCGCGGACCACGTTGCCGTTACAAAGTATTGGTTTGATCGCCATCACACTACCCTCCATACCCACACAAAAGCCTTCGGTACCCATCCTCGGTACGCACCGCCACCACCTGCTCGCGCTTGAAAAGACGCGTCGCGCCCTTGGTCGGGCCGCGCAGCTGGCGGCCTACCCAGAANCCGCGGGGATCCTCGCCGGTGATGCGCACGCACAGCAGCTCGCCGCGATGNTTGCGCACCAGCACCTGTTGCCCCGCCGCGATCATCGGAAGCCTCCCGGCGCGTGGATCANNTCGCCCATCGGCTCCACGTCGAACTCCGGCCAGCCGCCGTCGTCCGCAGGGGCCGGACACTCGCCCAGCACCCGCACCACGAACGCATGCGCCGCATCGTCCAGCGCCAGCTCCGGGCGCATCCCGGCCTCCAGCCCNGAGCGCAGGCACATGCCACGGGTCTGCANCCAGTGCCGCAGCGATGCCCCGGCCGTGGCGTTGTCGCGCCAGCCGCAGCCGCTCGCCTGCACCGCGTCGCGCAGCTCGGACGAGGCAATCTCCCTGCGCCCCTGCCCCATGGCCCCGCGCAGAATCTCCGCCACGGCGACCTCGCGGCCCTGCGCCGGATCCGGCTCGTGCAGCTCGGGCAGCCAGCGCCGGACAAACTCCCGCGCCGCANCGTCGAGCGCCACCATGGACGGACGGCCGAACCGGGTCAGCCCGCAGTTGTCCGCGAACCGGGCGAAGGGGCCGAGACACGCGATGTCCACAGCCTCCGGCTGACCCTCGCCGAAATCCTCCCACAGCGCGCGCAGCGCCACGGCCTCGCCCTCGGTCCGGTGCAGCAGCACGGCCATACGCGCCAGCCTCGCCTCGCGGATCCGCTTGTCCACGCTCATTGCAGCATCCTCCCGCGCCGCTCCAGACGCCGGGCCGCCGAGCTCGAAAGCGCGGCAGCGAGCCAGACGAGCAATACGAACAGCAGCATGTACGCCGTGCCGAAAACCGTGCAGTCCATCCAGTCCATGACAACCTCCTCAGGCGTCCACGTAGACNCCGCGGTGACAGGTTCGCTCCTCCCGTGCGGAGGCGGACACGGCCTGATCCAGCANCCGGATCTGCTCGCGGGCGTCCTCGGCCATGGCGGCGAGGTGAAGCGCCATGCTCATGAGCCTCGGCCGNTGGACGGGGGGCAGCACCCCGCACTGCAGGGCGTCGTCCACGGCGGCCCGGAGATGCTCCAGTCGTGCCAGATATTCGTCCATGTCCGCCTCCTTTCGAGGGATGGAGGGTTGTAGGGAAATCTACTGCCGCGCCGCGTCGAGCATGTCCGGGGGCGTGTCCTGTCCCTCGGGCATGACCACCACCCGCAAGCCCATGGCGCGCAACCGNTGGATGCAGTCCTGCGCGTTGAGCGTGTCCAGCTCGGCGCGCACCTCGTCCTCGATGCGCCGGCGCAGCGCGGCCACGTTCAGCGGCTCGCCGTACTCGTGNGACACAACGGCGTACCGGGGCTCGTCGTCCCCGTTGAGGATCCAGTCGGGATTNGCGCCGGTCTCNCGCCAGACGGTCAGCAGCCANTCGCCGGGCACGGAGCAACGGCGCTTGGCGTCGGAAATGCTCGACTGCCGGACCCCGATGCGNTCGGCCAGCTGCACCTGCGTGCGGCAGCCGGTCACCTGNCGGATNCGGTCCATCTGTGCGTCAAACTCNGCCCGGCGTTCCGGGGTGATGGGTCGTGTGGGCTTGGGCATGGTGGGAACCTCCTGTGATTATTGATCGAGNCCNTGCAGCAGGGCCATGATCGCCCGCACTGCCTCGTAGCCTTCCCGATTGATNCGCANCCGCTCGGCCTTGGTGATGGTGCCGTCCTCCANCGCCTCGCCGTAGGCGGCCATGAGCTCGCCGAACTCCTTGACCGCGGCGATGGCGCCGCGATCCACACCGGCGCNNGCCAGCGGCAGCTTGAGAAACACGCCGCGCCGGCGCGCCGCGAGGTAGTCCACGGGCGCGTCGGAGTCGGTCAGCTCCATGAAAAGCGGCAGATCCGCGGCCCCGAACTTGTGGGACGGCAACTCGTCGTTGAGCTCGCTGGCCAGCGTCGAGTAGGCCTTGCCCATGAGCTCCGCGATCTGCTTGAACGTGCGGCCGCTGGGCGCATCGTGAGAGACCTCGTGCAGCAGCCGGAT
Source organism: Desulfovibrio oxyclinae DSM 11498 (assembly GCF_000375485.1). NCBI lineage: Bacteria > Pseudomonadati > Thermodesulfobacteriota > Desulfovibrionia > Desulfovibrionales > Desulfovibrionaceae > Desulfovibrio > Desulfovibrio oxyclinae. Next base: position 294,447 of record NZ_AQXE01000002.1, read on the forward strand.
GATGTTGTCGTGTGACATGGTAAAATTCCTCTCGCTTTACCGTGGATGCGGTGCCGAAAATTCGTGCATGTGAAAGATGAAGACGAAAACTCGTCACGCAGTAGCAGAGACTTCGGCTTTGCCCTGCCGATCCTTCGCGCTGATCGGACCGGGTTTTTCACGGCTGGGGGCGGGGAGCAGATTCTCGGGCATGCCGAACCGCTCGCTGAGAATGGCGATGTACCGGCGCGGGGCCCTGCCCTTGCGGAGCATGGTGGACACCCGCGAGGGCGTGACGCCGCACGCTCCGGCGATCTGGATGTTGGTGATGCCGCGCTCGTCCATCCATGCGCGGCGCTGGTAGGCCACAGGCAGTTCTTGCGTTGCGTCGTGAGTTCGGTTAATCATTGTCAAATCCTCTGACCGTTGCCGCGTCACCGGCTCCGGTTGGTTCAGTTGATGTGTGTTTAGACAACAACTATTCGAAAAATCGGCATCGCGTCAAGCGCGTTTTCGTATTTCAATGAAGGCTTTTCGATGTCTGAAGGATTAGGCGAACGATTGCAGGAGGTTGTTTCAGCAAAAAAATTGCTGAACAAGGATCTTGCGAACATCATGGGCATCAAAAGCCAGACGCTGACCTCGTACATTCGGGGCCAGGCCGCGCCCAAGCCCCCCGCCCTGGTGCAGCTGCATCGAAAACTTGGCATCGACATCAACTGGCTACTCACCGGCCGGGGTGACATGCTCGCATCCGATGCCGCGGCCGCACCGCGCCCGGAGCTCACCAGCACGGCGGACACGCTGCGCCGCCTGATGACGGACAGTCTGGACGTCGGCCCCGAGGAACTTGCCGAGGCGGCGGGCCTGACCGTGGAGCAGGTGGAGGCCATGCTTGAACGCCGGGCCGAGATTCCGGCCACGGCGATCCGCAGCTGGGTCTCCCGCTACCGCATCAATGCCAATTTTCTGGTTGCCCAGATCGGGCAGCCGCTCCTGAGCCGCGAGGAATTTCTGCAGCAGGGTCCCATGACCTGGCTGCGCATGCGCGACGGCGAGCACGAGTATCCGGCGAACATGGAAAGCCCGGACAATCCCCCGGTCAACGAGTCGCTGGACGAGACGCGCACGCCCATCGCCAAGGCCGTGGCGGACATCGAGCGCGCCATGGGAGACACCGAAGAGTTGGACAAGCTGCGCGCGATCCGCTCGGTCATCGACAACCGAATCCAGAGCCGCTCCGCCGATCTGGGCATCTACAACGCCCGCGCCGGCGAACGCCGAGCCTCCCTGCACGAAGACACAGTGTCCTATCCGGAGGACCGGGACGGATNACGGTGGAGGGGCGGGACGCACGCGCTATTTTTTTGCCCGAGACTATCAGTTTACTGATGGAAAGATGTGTAAAGACGTTACAAATGACCGCAGACAAGCGGCGGCTACAGTAAAGGGGGATACATGGAAATCGTAGTCATCTCTGCCCTGCTCGGCCTGATCCCGGCGCTGATTGCCCGCAGCAAGGGCCGCAGCATGTTCGGCTGGTGGATCTACGGCGCGCTNCTGTTCATCGTCGCGCTGATCCACGTCCTGTTCGTCAGCGACCTCAAACAGGAGCAGGCCCAAAAAGCCGCCGCCAAGAAGCGCAGACAGGAGCAACAGGCCCGCGAAGCCGAGCAGGCCGAACTGCGAGACTGCCCCTACTGCGCCGAGCCCATCAAGAAAAAGGCCATCAAATGCAAACACTGCGGCAGCGACGTGGAGCCGGAGGCCGGAAGTTCCGATGTCCGATCCATGACAACGCAGGAGTTGGAGGCTGAGGCAGCACGGCAGGCCCTTACGGAGATAAGCCAACAATCCAAACCCAAAGTCAGCACCAAGCACGCCATGGTCTTGTTGACCGTGGGTGGAACGCTGGTCGCCCTCATGATCTACGGGGCCATGGGGCAGGGGTAATGGGCAGCCCAATGACAATCATCTCCATGCCGGACGAGGTAAACGGCGGGCACATCACAGTTGCAGGCGTCTCCTACCGCGACATCAGCATGGCCCGGCAATGGTTCGAGCGGGTCCGTCCGCACGCAGACTCGGACGGCCCGCTCCTCTTCCACCTCGTGGACGAGACCGGCGAAACCCTTGAAACCATCTCCATCGGCATCAACACCGCCGAGGAGATGCTGGACACGGAACTGAACTTGGAAAAACTGCACCACCTCGCCCAGCTGCAACAGCGCGGGCAGATGGTCACGGCGTTGGATTTGGAGGGGTAGATGCAAAGGCCACAGGAGCAGCAAGATAACCTTTACGCTACGTGCTGCTTCCACATGTTCGGTGCGTTAATTAACTTCGCACTAGCAGCCCTCCGTGGGGCCTTTGTCCTCTGCGGTGGAGGTGCGGTGGCAATTCTAAGTTTCATTGCAGCGAAAGTGCCCGCAAACCATGAGATGCTCCTAAGCACTCTGACGCTCTTCACGACTGGAGGCGTCTTGGCCGTCTTGAATACCGGAGTCTGCTACATTGCTCAAATGTGTCACTCCAAAGATATCGACGCTCAATGGGTAGCATACATAAGGAGCAAACCTAGACAAAAGAGTGCGTGGAAAATATGGGGCGTTGGTCTCCAGCTATTCGCCATTGCACTTTTCATTACCAGCATCAGCCTCTTCATCGTTGGTTGCCTCTCCGCAAAAGATGCATTCGCAGGCCAGCAGGAGCAAACCGAGGTTCTCTGCTCCCGCGTAGTAGACGGTGACACTCTCGTCATGGACGTCAAGGGCCTACAAGCACGCGTCCGCGTGCTCTGGATCGACACGCCCGAAAAAGGCGAGCCTGGAGCCAAAGAGGCCACGGCATGGGTGCGAGAGCAATGCGAGGGCAAAATGCTTCGGCTGGAATTTGAACCCGGTCACGTGGATCGCTACGGTCGAAACCTCGCGCACGTCTATCTCCCGGACGGCCGCTGGCTGGCTGCCGAGCTCGTGCAGAGAGGCATGGCTGAGGTGTTCATGGCACCGGATGGGGCGGAAGAGAAACTGAGAACAAATGGAGTTCCTTGAATCATCAAGGAACTCCATTTGTTCAAACACCTTAAGCAGTCACGGCCCTTCGAAAGCCGCGCGCCAGACAACAACTCACCGGGACAATATTTCATCCGCGAGTTCGATCAATCGCTCGGACGTCACGTCGTCGAAGTCGATAGCAGTCTTGATGTTTGAGCGCCACGACTGTGATATGTCTTTTGTCACTGCGAAAACATCGAACATGTCCGGAGAGCGAAGCGCCAGTTGATACGCGATTGCATCTTGAAGCAGTTGCACATCGAGATATACATGATCGCTCTCGCACAAACGCTGTTCAAGAAAGTAGTCTTTGAAATTCTGGTGTAGGCGTTGAACCCGCTCGTCTGACAGCGAAAACATGTATCTATGAAATTCGAGGAAGGACGTCCGCTGCGCGCTCAGCGACTTATACCGCTGCGAATCCTGATTCTCCTCCAAATAGTACGGATTCACAATCGTATACGGCCCGTTCTGCGCGACGACCTGCTTTTGCATCTTCATCGCGTATTGATTCAACCCCGACGTAAGTCCCATGCCCTCCAGCTTTTCCTGAATCGCGACCAGAATAAAATCGTTAGCCGAGCACTTTTCCCCCGATTCGATCTGGATCGCTTTGGCTGCCCGGGCAATTGCGGGCCGCAAATCGTTGTCCGGATGAAATCTTACGACAGACTGCGGAGTTCCTTTCTTCATTGCCATTCCTGCTCTCCTTTATTTAGATCAGATTCAAAACGAGGATGCTTTCGCCGTGTTCGTCTTCCATGCCTACGGAGTCAAAACCCATCCGGCGGCAGACTTCGCCCTTGATCCCTTGGATGTCCCAGCTCAGTTCGCCGAGGCTGTCAAAACCGAACTGTTCCAGCAGTTCCGAAGCAACATCGTCGTCGAGATCGAAAACGCTTTCATCTTCTGCGACGAGTTCCAGCATCAAGTCGGCATCGATGTCGGAAACACACCTTTCGTCGTCGATCACTGCCAGCACCAGGGCTTCAACGTCTTCGGCGTGATCGGAATAAAAAGCCAGGTGACGGAAGTCGTCGGCGCTGANGTGGCGCCCGAGGCTCATTTCAAAAACCGTTTCGCCGTGCGATTCTGCAACTTCCCGTTCCGGGCTTGCGAAGATGCCGCCGAAGCGGTTGTCAAATTCGGAGGAAAA